>NZ_CAMHZQ010000001.1 GCF_946190275.1 Streptococcus mitis
GTGAAAATCATTACTATGGATATGTTTAGCCCCTACTATGACTTGGCTAGACAACTTTTTCCAAACGCTAAAATCGTTCTAGATCGTTTCCATATTGTGCAACATCTTAGCCGTGCTATGAGTCGTGTCCGTGTCCAAATCATGAATCAGTTTCATCGAAAATCCCATGAATACAAGGCCGTCAAGCGCTACTGGAAGCTCATCCAGCAGGATAGTCGTAAATTGAGTGATAAACGTTTTTATCGCCCTACTTTTCATATGCACTTAACGAATAAAGAGATTCTTGACAAGCTTTTGAGCTATTCAGAAGACTTGAAACACCACTATCAGCTCTATCAGCTCTTGCTTTTTCACTTCCAGAATAAGGAACCAGAGAAATTTTTCGGACTTATTGAGGACAATCTTAAGCAGGTTCATCCTCTTTTTCAGACTGTCTTTAAAACCTTCCTCAAGGATAAAGAAAAGATTGTCAACGCCCTTCAACTACCCTATTCCAACGCCAAACTGGAAGCCACCAATAATCTCATCAAACTTATCAAGCGCAATGCCTTTGGTTTTCGGAACTTTGAAAACTTCAAAAAACGGATTTTCATCGCTCTAAATATCAAAAAAGAAAGGACGAAATTTGTCCTTTCTAGATATTAGCTTTTCTTCAACCCACTACAGTTGACAAAGAGCCTCTATTCTTGCATGGTGTAACCGACACCACGCACGGTTTTAATGTAGCTTTTTTGACCTTTTACATCAAGCTTGCTACGTAAATAACGGATATAGACATCCACGATATTCGTTTCGGTCGCACTTTCATACTTCCAGACACTTTCCAACAACTGCTCACGAGTTAACACTTTCTTGCTTCCCATAAGAGTAGCCAAAAGGTCATACTCACGACGGGTCAGAGCAATCATCTCCTCACCACGATAAACGGTATGATGCTCCACATCAATACGCAGATTGCGGTAAGATGTTGGAACCTTCATCTGGCTACAGTGTTGGTCGATGAAGTCCCGACCTCGGAAAATCGCTGAAATACGAGCTACCAAATTATCAATAATAACTGGCTTATAGATGTAAGAAACGGCAAAGCGTTGGATTGCCTCAAGCTGGTCTTGCAATTCTTCACGATGGTCCAAGACCATGATGATTGAAGCTGGCTTAGTCCGACTCAGCTTGTCTGCAAAATCCTGGGCTGTCATATCCCCCAGACGAGCATTCAATAAAATCAAGTCATAGTCTGTCTGAAGAGCCATGGAGAGGGCTTTTTGCCCCTCCTCAACCTGATCAACTCGGTATTGCTCTTTTTGGAGTTCCAAACTTAAAAAATGAGCTAGATTTCGTTCTTTCTCAAGTAATAAAATCCGTTTCCCCATGGCAGACCTACTTATTTTTCGTCATACCAAGAGTAGTGGAAGGTTCCTTCTTTGTCTTTACGTTGGTAAGTGTGGGCACCAAAGTAGTCACGTTGCGCTTGGATCAAGTTAGCTGGAAGGTCAGCTGAACGGTAGCTATCAAAGTAAGTAATGGCTGCTGAGAAGGTTGGCACTGGTACACCAGCTTGAACAGCAAGAGCTACGATATCACGCACTGCTTGTTGGTACTTAGCAGTAACATCCAAGAAGTACTCATCCAAAAGAAGGTTGGCAAGGTCTGCATCACGGTTGTAAGCATCTGTAATCTTTTGCAAGAAACGAGAACGGATGATACAGCCATCACGCCAGATAGATGCGATGTCTGCAAATGGCAAGTTCCAGTTGTTTTCTTTAGAAGCTACACGCAATTGAGCAAAACCTTGTGCGTATGAAATGATTTTTGAGAAGTAAAGGGCTTGACGGATCTTTTCAATCAACTCAGCCTTGTCTCCTTCAAATTTGAAGGTAGCTGGTTTTGGAAGAACCTTGCTAGCATGCACACGTTCTTCTTTGTAAGTTGAAATGTAACGTGCAAATACTGACTCAGTGATGAGTGACAATGGTACACCAAGGTCAAGTGATGATTGGCTAGTCCATTTACCAGTTCCCTTGTTACCTGCAGCATCAAGGATGTAGTCTACGATTGGTCCGTCTTGACCTTCGTCGTCTTTACGGCTCAAGATATCAGCTGTGATTTCAATCAAGTAGCTGTCTAATTCGCCCTTGTTCCACTCAGTAAAGATTTCAGCCATATCTTCTGCTGAAAGACCTAACAAGTGTTGCATCAAGTCATAGCTTTCTGCGATCAATTGCATATCACCATATTCGATACCGTTGTGAACCATTTTCACATAGTGACCAGCTCCATCAGGACCGATGTAAGTCACACATGGTTTGCCATCTTCGGGTGCTTTAGCTGAGATTTCTTCAAGAACATCCGCAACCAATTCGTAGGCCTCTTTTTGTCCACCAGGCATGATAGAAGGACCTTCTAGGGCACCTTTTTCACCACCAGAAACCCCAGTACCGATAAAGTTGATACCTGAGTTTGCCAATTCTTCATTACGACGGATTGTATCTTTGTAGAAAGTGTTTCCTCCGTCGATCAAGATATCACCCTTGTCAAGGTGTGGAAGAAGGGCTTGGATAGTAGCATCTGTACCAGGTCCAGCTTGAACCATGAGCATGATACGACGAGGTTTTTCGATTGAGTTTACAAAACTTTCAACGTCATAGCTTGGTACAAAGTTCTTTTCAGGATGGCAAGCAATTACATCTTCAGTTTTTTCTTTACTACGGTTGTAGATAGCAACTGTGTAACCACGAGATTCAATATTAAGGGCAAGGTTACGACCCATTACGGCCATACCTACGACACCAAAGTTAGCTTTTGTCATTTGACACTCCTCTTGTTTAATTTGTTTTATTTTATCATTTTTACTTTTGAAAAGAAAGAATTTTGTAACGGCTACTTAGAAGTCCAAGTCATCCGCATGTCCAGAACCATTTCCAACAAAGTATCCTGTCTTACAGTTAAGGGTAAAGAGATAGGTTCCATCTGGCTTATAGAGGTTGTAATAACCATTGCCATTAACGATATTGACACGTTCAAGGATGTATTGGTTACCAGTGATATATCCACGTGAACGTGAAGTTGCTAAAATTTGCTCTAAGACACCATCCGCAAAATCCCAGGCAGAGTTGTTACTATCATCAATAGCAGACTGATTATAGGCAACACGACTAGCACTTCTTTGAACAGCAACCCCTGCACTCGATAGACCCATATTGACTTCACTGCGACTACTTCTAGTCTCATTTGAACTACTTGGTTTTGTCTCACTAGTCGCATTTGAACTTGCTTGACTTGAACTGCTAGTTTGACTTGAACTTGAGCTAGAAACACTTGTTTGCTGGCTCTTACCAAGGCTAATAGCCTTATCTAGCACTTTATCAATCTCAGTATTGCCAGTTTTAATATCCGTAAATTTAGCATCCGATTTGACTTTGGCATTGGTATCCAAAACACCATCAACAATAGCTGGTTTTTCAAATTGTGCATTGACATCTTGAATGGCCTTGATTTGCGTTGCTAGACTATCATATTTCGATTTGGCAAGGGTATGTTCACGACTACCTTCCAGCTTATCCAGCAAGGTCTTGAGTTGGCTCAACTTATCAAACTGGCTATTTTTTAAAGCCGTTTTATTGCTATCTGTATAAAAGGCATCGTATTGGCTATTAAAATCTTCTAAAATCGGCTGAATATTCTGATCACTAGACGATGATTGAGAAGTTTGGATTTCCTGTGTTGAGCGATTCACTTGACGGTAAACATAATAAGCAGTTCCAAGGATAAGAACCACTAGCGCTGCTAGGATCCCGTAAATCAACCATTTCTTCTTACTTTCTCCATCTTCACTATCCGGAACTCGAGAAAGTATTGGAACCTCTTCTCCTTCAAACAATTGTACTTCTTCAGTCTCAAATTCTTCGACAGGGGGAACTTCTGAATCGCGTGTGAATTCTAAATCATCGAACTGACTCAAGTCATCTTCTGGTACTGAGGACTCATCTTCTGTTGCCTCACGAATCTCTTGAAGTAAGTCATCAAGAGTCGAGGTAACAGCTTCTTCTTTTTCGACCAACTCCTCTTTTTTGTATTGGCGAGTCGCAAACTTATCTGCTTCGATTTCATCCTTGTGTTGCTTGACATACTTGTCCAAAATGGAATCTTCAGGCAAGACTCCTGCTTCCACTTCTTCATTTTTACGAATAGCTTGACCAACTGTTAACTCTTTTGCTTCATCAAAATCAAATCGCGGTTCTTGGTTTTCTTTTTTATGACGATTCCGTCTTTTCTTACTCATGAGTATCCCTTTCTATTTTAACTCTTGACGTTTGACACGCTGACCAAAATATTGATACAGATCCACTTTCAATGTTCCGTTGTATAACTTACGTTTCTTATCCGCCTGACTACCATACTTACTTTCAAATGCTTCATCACTAGTTAGGATAAACTTACTCCAAGTTTTCAGTGGTGTAAATACTTGCCCCATCTCAGCATAGAGCTTGGTCACCCCTGCATCATCTGATAAACGTTCTCCATAAGGCGGATTGGAGATAATCACGCCATTGATTTTATCAGAACGTAAATCCTGAACGCGCATCTGCTTAAAAGTAATGTCTCCTGCAACACCAGCTGCCTGAGCATTAGCTTTAGCAATTTCCACCATGCGAGCATCAATATCACAGCCCATAATATCCAGTTCCAGCTCACGGTCTACTTTTTTAGCCGCTTCTGTACGTACTTCCTGAATCAAGCGATCGCTGACCCAGTTCCACTCCTCAAATGCAAAAGAGCGACGAAGTCCTGGTGCCATCTTTCTAGCAATCATGACTGCCTCGATACAGAAAGTTCCTGAACCACAGGTCGGATCAATCAAAGGCTTATCTGGATACCAGTTAGAAAGTTGTAAAATAGCTGCCGCCATATTTTCCTTGATAGGAGCCCCACCCTTTTCGGTACGATAGCCACGTTTAAAGAGACTGGAGCCTGTCGTATCAATCATGACAGTTGCCACATCTTTGAGAATAGAGACCTCAATCTTAAACTCTGGGCCATTCTCCATCAGTGGAATACCTTCTGGGCGGGCATAGTGTTTCTGCAATTTCTTGACAACAGCTTTCTTAGAAATAGCCTGTACACTTGGCTCATTGTGAAGTTTAGATTTAACACATTTGGCCTTGGAAATCGGGAACCGAGCTCCGAGTGGTAAATAATTTTCCCAATCTAAAGCAAAAACTCCCTGAAACAGCTCTTCAAAAGTCTTAGCTGGGAACGTTCCTACGATGATCTTGATACGATCTGCTGCCCGAAGCCAAAGGTTGGTTTCGATAATGGCTCTCACGTCTCCTTGAAAACGAACACGTCCATTTTCAACCTGACAATCGTAGCCCAACTCTCGCACTTCTCGTCCCACAACAGCTTCAAGACCTGCTGCCACAGTTGCAATTAAATTAAATTCTTTTTTCATGTTACAGTCTTGCAAGACCTTTCTATATGTCCACTTTAAAAAATGAGGTTGAGAAAATTTCTCAGCCCCAACCTATATGCAATTTTCTATAAGCCATGTTTTGTTCCAGAAGTGACTAGGACCACTTCCTTCGATAATCATCTGTCTACCACTAACAGCTCTAGCTGATAGCAGTCAGAATACTACGTTCGTTTCCGCGTACTCCATGCCCCGACCAAAATTTGGGTTGCTAGCTTGAGGGGTTTACCGCGTTCCACTCTCTCCGTTTCCAGAAAGACTCCGTCACTGTGGCACTTTCAAGCTTACTCTGGCCTATCCAAGGACTTAGCCATTTCAACTGCCGTAACGATTTCTCGTCCCTAGGCTTATGGTTTCGCCTAGCACAAACACTACAGGCATCACAGCCTGTGCTAGCATGGACTTTCCTCATAAGAAGCAACTCTCCTCACGCGATTATCCAAAAATTGCACATCTCAAATAACTACTTAGAGATCTGAGTTATCTAAAATTTGTTTACCAAAAACTTCTTTTTCAAGACGATTCAGGCGTTTCAAAATATCAAAATTCGTCATAGAACTTGTAGTTGCCGCTTCCATAGGCTCTGCTTGAACTGGTGAAGGTTTCGGTTTACGAGCCAGTTCTTCCTTCAAATCCGCAATTTCCTGACGAAGTGACTTGACCAAGGCAGCATAGGTTTCATAGTCCTTAATGACATCGTCTAAAAACTCATCAACTTCTACTTTACTATAGCCACGGACTTCACGCCCAAACTCTTGTTCAAAAATATCTTTCGCTGAAAAAATAATACTTGCCATGTCTCTCTCCATTCTCGCTTGCTAGTATTATTATATAAAAAAAGCCAAACAAAAATCAAGGTCAAAGCTTCAATTTTCGGAAAAATTTTCAGCAAGTTCATTTAACTGATCAAATGTTAATCTCTTTATAAAATAGTCCTCTTGATTTTTCATCTTTTGGTAAAAATAAGCTAGTTTCGTTTCATTTTCTTCATCATAAAAAAGATAGGAACTATTCGTATTTTCCAGTAAAAACTGCTGGTAATCTCTTAACTGGCCCTTGTGTTCATAGCGAGGATAGGCATATTTGATAAAGTCTACCTGTTTAAAGCGGCTCAGTTTCATCTGATTGCCTTCATTCCAATTTTCCCCATGGGTTTCAAAAGCAAAAATGGTCGCCAACTGGAAACCGTATTCGGTCTTCATTTCCTGAGCAACCTCTAAAACCCAATATTCAAAACCCAAAGTCCCTGTAAATACAAGCCAAGTAACCCCATCTGCTGCCATAGCTTCTAAATCTTTACGTATCGCTTTTTTAATCAATTTCAGACGAGGATCCTTGTCTGAAAACAAACCCAAATCAAAAGCCGAATAGCCTAAAACCAAAGCTGTAGTCATTTTTAACCCTTTCTGTGCAAATTTATGATATAATAGAGTGATGTTATTGTACCAATAAGGAGAATTATGGTCAACTATCCTCATAAAATTTCATCACAAAAAAGACAAACATCTCTTTCTCAACCCAAAAATTTCGCAAATAGAGGAATGTCTTTTGAAAAGATGATCAATGCTACCAACGACTACTATTTGTCTCAGGGCTTGGCTGTTATACACAAGAAACCAACCCCTATTCAAATCGTACGAGTGGACTATCCACAACGAAGTCGTGCCAAGATCGTTGAAGCCTATTTTCGACAAGCTTCAACGACAGACTATTCTGGCGTTTATAATGGATATTACATCGACTTTGAAGCCAAGGAAACAAAACAAAAACGTGCGATTCCGATGAAAAATTTCCATCCACATCAGATTCAGCATATGGAACAAGTCCTTGCCCAACAAGGAATCTGCTTTGTCCTTCTTCACTTTTCTTCTCAGCAAGAAACCTACTTATTGCCGGCATTCGATTTGATTCGCTTCTATCATCAAGATAAGGGACAAAAATCAATGCCACTTGGATATATTCGAGAATATGGATATGAAATCAAGGCCGGTGCCTTCCCTCAAATTCCCTATCTCAATGTTATCAAAGAACATTTATTAGGTGGTAAAACAAGATGAACAAACAAACTATCCTGCGAATAGCTAAGTATGTGAGTATCTGCTTCCTAACTTTATTTATCACAGCAGTTATGCTGGGAGGAGGCATATTTCTCTATTACGTCAGCAAAGCCCCAGCCCTATCTGAGAGCAAATTAGTCGCAACCACGTCTAGTAAGATTTTCGATAGTAAAAACGAACTGATTGCCGATCTGGGCTCTGAACGCCGAGTAAACGCTCAGGCCAACGAAATTCCTACTGATTTGGTCAAGGCTATCGTATCAATCGAAGACCATCGTTTTTTCGATCACCGCGGTGTCGATACCATCCGAATTATAGGGGCCTTTTTACGTAACTTACAAAACAACTCCCTCCAGGGAGGATCAACCCTTACCCAACAATTAATTAAGTTGACCTATTTCTCAACTTCCACTTCTGATCAGACTATTTCACGAAAAGCCCAAGAAGCTTGGTTGGCTGTTCAATTAGAGCAAAAAACCACAAAACAAGAAATTCTGACCTACTACGTGAATAAAGTTTACATGTCTAACGGAAACTATGGAATGCAGACGGCTGCCCAAAACTATTACGGCAAAGATTTGCGAGAACTATCACTACCTCAACTTGCCCTACTAGCAGGAATGCCACAGGCTCCGAATCAATACGATCCCTATTCTCATCCAGAAGCTGCCCTTGACCGTCGTAACTTGGTACTTTCAGAGATGAAAGGTCAAGGCTACATTTCTGCCGAACAGTATGAGAAGGCTATCAATACTCCTATTACTGATGGACTCCAAAGTTTGAAATCAGTCAATAGCTACCCAGCATATATGGACAATTATCTCAAAGAGGTTATCGACCAAGTAGAACGAGAAACTGGCTATAACCTTCTAACTACTGGGATGGATGTTTACACAAATGTAGACCAAGAGGCTCAAAAACGTCTGTGGGATATCTACAACTCCGAGCAATACGTCTCTTACCCTGACGATGATTTGCAAGTCGCATCTACGGTCGTAGATGTTTCCAATGGTAAAGTCATCGCCCAACTTGGAGCTCGTCACCAAGCAAGTAACGTTTCATTTGGTACCAACCAAGCTGTGGAAACCAATCGTGACTGGGGTTCAACAATGAAACCAATCACCGATTATGCACCTGCCATAGAATACGGTGTATATGATTCCACTGCAACTATGGTTAATGATATTCCTTATAACTATCCGGGAACAAGCACACCTGTCTACAACTGGGATCGAGCATATTTTGGTAATATTACTCTGCAATATGCCCTTCAACAATCTCGTAACGTACCCGCCGTTGAAACACTAAACAAGGTTGGTTTAGATAGAGCCAAAAACTTCCTAAATGGTTTAGGAATTGACTATCCAAGTATTCACTACTCAAATGCTATTTCAAGTAATACTACCGAATCTAGTAAACAGTACGGGGCAAGTAGTGAAAAAATGGCTACCGCCTATGCCGCATTCGCAAATGGTGGTATTTACCACAAACCAATGTACATCAATAAAGTTGTCTTTAGCGATGGTAGCGAAAAAGAATTTTCTGACCCTGGCACAAGAGCCATGAAGGAAACGACTGCTTACATGATGACAGAGATGATGAAAACGGTCTTGACTTACGGAACTGGTCGCGGTGCCTACCTACCTTGGCTTCCTCAAGCTGGTAAAACAGGTACCTCTAACTATACAGATGAAGAAATCGAAAACCATATCAAGACGACTCAGTTTGTAGCACCTGATGAAATGTTTGTAGGTTATACACGTAAATATTCAATGGCTGTATGGACAGGCTACACAAATCGTCTCACACCAATTATGGGGGATGGTCTCACAGTTGCTGCCAAAGTCTATCGTGCTATGATGACTTCTCTCTCTCAAAACGACCATCCTGGAGATTGGTCAATGCCTGAGGGAGTATACAGAAGTGGTGAGTTTGTCTTTTTGAACAGTGCCAAGAATACTTGGACTACACCTTCTACACAACAAACACAATCAGTAGATAACCCCTCTACAACAGCTGAAAGTTCAACTACACAGGCAAACACCACAGTAGGACAACAACCCAACAGTGCTCCAGTAACTGATCAAAATCAAGGACAGCCTGTACAACAAGCACCACAAACTCCTCAATTTCAACAACCACAACAGTAAAAAAAATCCTGAGAGTTAGAAATTCTCAGGATTTTTTACTACAAGATAGCTAATACTCAATGAAAACCAAAGAGCAAACTAGGAAGCTAGCCACAACCTCAAAACAGTGTTTTGAGGTTGCAGATGGACGCTGACGTGGTTTGAAGAGATTTTCGAAGAGTATCAAAGTATGACTTTGAGGTCATCAGATATAGTAGGTTGAAGCTAGAGTAGTACACCATGACTGCTAAAACATTTCTAGAAATTAATTTTACTTTCCTAATCTACGTGTTAACATCTTATCTCAATATACTATAAAACCGATGTATAGTGTATTGAATCTGGAGTAGCACACTGTAGTTCCTAAAATATTTTTAGAAATTATTTTGAATTCCCCAATCAATTTGTTCAGTTTTTAATTCATTCCGCTATAGTTTGAATAGATTTTCGAAGAATATAAAAGAGTCGGCTACAAACCAACTCCTTTACCTTTATTTCACATGTTTTGCAAGTTCTTCTTGCGCTTTTTTATTGGATTCTTCTTTTTCTTTCATCCATTTATCTTGAGCTTTTTGGTATTCATCCACAGTGACTGCCTTGTCTTGAAGTTCCAAGTATTTGTATAGGAGCGGATCGCTTGTCCCCTTGTTACCAGAGAAGGCAAACGGCATCGTAAATGGTACCATCTTAGACAAGATTGGGCGACCAGTGAGTGATGTTGTTGGAATAATCAAGGCACTATCTGTCAACCAAGCTTGGGCTGTAGCATACTTATCATAACGTTTTGCTACATCTATTGTCTCATTTCCAGCTTCTGTAGCCAATTTTTCGTAGTCATATAGACCTACTTTTTTAGCAGCTACATTATCTTTACCTGAGTCAAATCCTAAATATGTTTTAGTACTTTCTCCTACAGATGGTTTGATAATATCAAGGTAGGTAGATGGATCTGCAAAGTCTGGAGACCAACCAACATTATCTGAAATATCCCAATCTTCTCCAGCTGCTGTTTCAGCAAAATAGGTAATATTGTTTACTTCGTCTTTTTGTAGTTGTTGAATATCAATTACGACATTATCTGTACCCAAGGTTTCTTCAACCGATTGTTTAAAAGACTGTACACGTTGAACTTTTGTAGTTGCTGTCTGGTCAACTGGCATATCCAAATGAATTGGGAAGGTCACGCCTTCTGCTTGTAAAGCTGATTTAGCTTTAGCAAATTCAGCTTTGGCTTTCTCTGGATTATAGAGACCATCTTGTGCATCTGCAAGATTGACATCCTTCCATTCATCCCCATAAGTCACTAATTTTTCTTTGACCATATCGCCAAAGTTTTTACCATCTGCTTGGACAAACGTTGGTGGAACAAAGAGATTACGCAAGATTTTGCTTGCACCACTAGCACCGTTCACTTGTGAGGCATAAGCTGTACGATCAAAACCAAAGGCAATAGCCTGACGGAAATCCTTGTTTAAGAGAGCCTTTTTAGTAGATGCCTTTTGTTCGTCGCTGGTCTTAGATGTGTATTTATAAGATTGACGGTCAATATTTGTACCAACTAGATAAGTCGTAGAGTCTTGTTGGGTATAGACAATATTGTCCTTCAGCTCTTTTTCAAGTTCTGCAAAACTTGCATTTGTTGGAAAGAGACGAGCTGCCGTAAAGCTTCCATCTTTAAAGTTTTCTGCTGGTTTGCTGGTATCTTGACCATCCCAGAATGACAATTTGATCTTGTCGACATGAACATTGTCCTTATCCCAGTAGTTCGGATTTTTCGCAAATTCAACAGAGGATTTGGTCACAATAGATTTCAACAAATAAGGACCATTGTACAAGATACTACTTGGATCCGTAGCTTTAGCAAAATCATCCCCTTTTGAGTTCAAAAACTCTTCATTGACTGGCGCAAGAACACCCATGGTCGTTTTAGAATTCCAAAAGCTTTCAGGTTTGTTCAAGGTGTATTGGACTGTTTGATCGTCAAGGGCTTTAATCCCGACTTGAGAGAAGTCTTTAACTTCCCCTTTAGCATAAGCATCCAGACCTTTGATCGAATCTTGTACCAAGTAAAGGGCTTCTGACTTCTTATCTGTCGCATATTTAAGACCTGTCACAAAGTCTTGAGCCTTAACAGGAGCATATTCTTCTCCTTCAGATGTGTACCACTTGGCATCCTGACGGATCTTATAGGTATAAGTCAAGCCATCCTTAGAGACAGACCAATCCTCTGCAAGTGATGGTACCAAATTCCCATAGCGGTCATTTTCAAGCAATCCGTCAATAACATTACTAGTAATATCAGATGTTGAAGCTTTGCCAGTTGTTAAATAATTAAGATTATCAGGATCTTTCTCGTATGTAAAGGCAAAGGTCTGCTCACCTTTAGCGCCTGAGCCCCCTGAACAAGCAGCTAAGACACCTGCCGCTAATAAAGTCACTCCCGCAAGAGCCAATACTTTTCTTGTTTTCATAGTCTTCTCCTTTGTTTTTTTATTCATTATAGACCCTTTTTAAAGTCCTGTCAATAGAATTTTCTGAATTTTAGAAACTTATTTTTTAAACAACAACTCTGCAAAAATATGAATAATATTAAATAGTTCTTAACTAATTCACATAAGAAAGGACTTATTGATACTATCTCTATATATCAAGTAGTATTCTGTTTTATACTTATTTAAAATCAAAAAGAGCCGAAATTCTCCTTTTTTTAAGAATATATATTATAGATTTTTAGCAAAAACTCTAGCATCGATTCCCTAGAATACAGGAATACTTATAAGAACTGTTGAATTTTAAAGTACATACTTGGGCTACGATATTTCTTGAGCAAACTGCCAACAAAAGATGTTCTTTGATTTTACATAAGTATAAATTGGTCATCTACATAAAACAAAAAGCCAACATAGATTCTCTTCTGACCGATAGAAAACAATCTTGTTCGCTTTACTTCTAAAAATCTTAAGTAGCAAAGATTCTAAAATGACAGAATCCTTGCATTATTGTCCCAACTCTTCCTCGACCACTTCCAAAGCCCGTTCGATGACCACATGCATGTCGTAGTATTTATAATCTGCTAAACGACCACAGAAAATAACCTTATCATTTGTTGCCACTTCTTCCTGATATTTGGCAAATATAGCATTGTTTCTCTCATCATTGATTGGATAATAAGGCTCATCTCCTCGTTTCCAATCAGCTGGGTATTCACGAGTAATAACCGTTTTCTCCTGTGTACCATACTCAAAGTGCTTATGCTCAATAATGCGAGTATAAGGAATTTCACGTTCTGTGTAGTTAACAACTGCGTTTCCTTGATAGTTTTCTTCATCAAGAACTTCATGCTCAAAACGAAGACTACGGTATTCTAACTCACCATGTTTATAATCGAAGTATTGGTCAATCATCCCCGTAAAGACAACTTTTTCAGCAGAAGTTTCTAATTCCTCACGATTGGCAAAAAAGTCAACTCCAAGTTCTACTTCCACATCCTTCAACATATTTTCGATGATAACATTATAGCCACCGATTGGAATTCCTTGGTAACGGTCATTAAAGTAGTTATTATTAAAAGTCAAACGAACTGGTAGACGTTTGATGATAAAGGGTGGAAGGTCAGTCGCAGAACGTCCCCATTGCTTTTCAGTGTATCCTTTAATCAACTTTTCATAAATATCTGGACCGATCAACTTGATAGCCTGTTCTTCCAAGTTTTTAGGTTCAACGTCCTTCATGTGAGCCGTTTGATCAGCAATCTTATCTTTGACTTCTTGAGGAGTTTTTGTCCCCCACATCGCATAGAAGGTATTCATATTGAAAGGAAGATTATAAAGACTTCCTTTGTAGTTTGCGACAGGTGAGTTGACATAGTTGTTAAACTCAGCAAATTGATTAACATAATCCCACACTTTTTTATTAGAGGTATGGAAGATATGGGCACCATACTTATGGACATTGATCCCTTCTACATTCTCACAGTATATATTTCCACCAATGTGGTCACGTTTATCAATAACTTTTACTTTTTTTCCACACTTAGTCGCCTCATAAGCAAAAATTGCTCCCGACAAACCAGCACCAACGATCAGATAGTCATACATAGTCTCTTCCTTATCACTTATCTTTACATCTCCTTAACTATAGTAAAAGAGAGAATCTTATACCCTTCGAAAATCTCTTCAAACCACGTCAGCGTCCATCTGCAACCTCAAAACAGTATTTTGAGCTGACTTCGTCAGTTCTATCTACCACCTCATCAAAGCTGTACTTTGAGCTAGCTTCCCAGTTACTCTTTGATTTTTATTAAGTATTAGTTTCAATCTATTTTAGCACAAAACAAATCATTTCTCAGTTTTCAATAGCTGAGTGATTTAAAAAGACAAGCACCAAAACTGATGTTTGTCTTTATGATTTTCCTTAAAAAAGCTATTTTTCATTATTTAACATGATTTTCTGCTTCTTTTTGAGCTTTTTCGATTGCTTTTTTGCTTTCTTGCTCCCATTTAGTCTTAGCTTCTTCAAACTGTTTGGTTGTCACAGTATCTTTTTGCAGTTTCATGTACTTGTAGTTATTGCCATCGCCCTTGATGCCGACCAATGAATAACCTCTTGTAAATGGCGTTACTTTGGTGACAGATGCTGTTCCACCACTTGACATAGCTGACATAATCAGAGAATTATCAATCATCCAAGCCTGTGCTTCAGCATATTTTTCATAGCGTTTGGCTACATCTTTATTTTCACTATCTGCATCTTTGAGCATCTTGGTGTAAGTATCAAGCCCCAAGCTAGCAATCTTAGCTTTATCTTCTTGAGCATCTAGACCAAAAATCTTGAGGTAGAACCCATCCTCTGCATTGAAAGGATTAAGATAAGTTGACGGATCTTGGTAGTCACCTACCCAACCATCAAAGTTCAAATCGTAGTCTCGATCAGCTGGTGTCGGTGCTAAGAAGGCTACATTATTAAAATCATCTGTTGAAAGTTGCTGAACATCAATGACAATGTTATCAGCACCTAAAACTGACTCAAGGGTCTGCTTAACTGAGTTCATGCCTGTCACAGCATTTTTACTTGTCTGATCAACTGCAACATCCAAGTGAATAGGGAAAGTCACACCTTGACTTGCCAATTCTTTTTTAGCTTCCGCAAATTTTGCTTGGGCTTTTTCTTTGTTGAAATAGGCATCCTGAGCATCTGCCAAGTTAATACCTGACCATTCTGTGCCATAGTTGACCAATTTAGAAGCGACTACTTCTCCAAAGGTCTTGTCTCCAACTTGGACAAATGTAGGAGGCACTAGGGTGTTACGAAGGGTCTTGCTAGCCGCTTCTTCCCCATTTGACTGAGCAGAATAGGCTGTGCGGTCCAAGGCGAAGTTCACTGCTTGGCGGAAGTTCTTGTTCAAAACAGCTGTCTCAGTTGACTTCTTCTGCTCATCTGTCGTTTTAGACGTATGGTTGTAAGCCTTACGGTTGACGTTGAAATTGAAATACCAAGAAGTCTTGTCCTGCAAGCTATAGACGATATTATCCTTATATTTTTCCTTAGTCTTAGCAAAGTTTGAACTATTTGGATAAACCCCAGCGATAGAATAAGCTCCACTTTCAAAATTACGGATGGTCAATTCTTGGTCTGAACCATCAAAGTAAGCCAATTTTACGTGTTCAATTGATACTTTATCGTGATCGTAGTAATGAGGATTTTTCACATACTCGATCGATGATTTTGATGTGAAATCTTTTAACAAATAAGGTCCGCTGTAAAGAATACTATCTGGAGATAGGGTACCAAAATCTTTCCCTTTTGAGTTTAAAAACTCTTCATTCACCGGGAAAAGAATACTGTTGGTTGTTTTTGAATTCCAGTAAGGTTCTGGGCGTGCCAAAGTATACTCAACAGTCTGGTCGTCAATAGCCTTCACCCCAACCTTAGAAAAGTCAGAATCCACTCCTGTAATATAATCATTCAAGCCCTTGATCGAGTTTTGAATCAAGTCAATGGCCTGTGATTTATTGTCTACTGCATATTTGATACCTGTCACAAAATCTTGTGCCTTGACTGGGGCGTACTCTTCACCGTC
This sequence comes from Streptococcus mitis, assembly GCF_946190275.1. Classification (GTDB taxonomy): domain Bacteria; phylum Bacillota; class Bacilli; order Lactobacillales; family Streptococcaceae; genus Streptococcus; species Streptococcus mitis_DC. Next base: position 15,733 of record NZ_CAMHZQ010000001.1, read on the forward strand.
AGCAGTAAACCATTTGGCATCTTTTCTCAGTTTATAGGTATAAGTCAGACCGTCGCTTGAAACAGACCAGTCTTCTGCCAAAGATGGAACTAGGTTTCCATGATTGTCATTTTCAAGCAAACCATCAACTAGGTTGGTTATAATCGATGTATTATCAGCGTAATAGTCTAATAGATAGTTAAATGTAGTTGGATTTCCACTAAAGGTTGATGAGTAAGTTTTTGTATCTGAACCTGATTGTCCGCAAGCAGCTAAAAGCAAAGCAGCCGCAAAGGTCAGGCCTGCGCTAAGAACACGCTTTTTTGTATTCATCTTCTTTCTCCTTTATGTTAGTTTTTATAACATAAGTTTATTTTACCAAAATAGTGGGAATTTGTAAAGTTAATTGAATTTTGAGAATGAAAGTTTATAAACTTTCGTCATAAAAAAACAAAGGATTTCTGTCTTTCATACAGTCCTCCCTTGTTTTTATACGGTTTCATTTTTAAATTTTTCTGTAAAAAATATTTATAGTAATTCCACACAGAAAGCATCCCATGGAGCCAAGATTTGTTTTTCAAAAACTTCTTGAGCCACAGTATTTTCAATCAAAACAGATTTGACGTTTCCTTCTACGGTCAAGCCTTGCTCTTCATTGGACAAGTTGGCCACAACTAGGAAACGACGGTCGCCATCTTTACGAATATAGGCAAAGACCTTGTCAGCCGTATCAAGTAATTCAAAGTTAGCTCGAATCAGCCAGCTGTTCTCCTTGCGGATTTGGACGAGTTTTTGATAAGTATAGAAAATTGAATCTGGATTTGCCAGTGCTTCTTGAACGTTGATTTCTTCGTAGTTTGGATTAACTGCCAACCACGGATGACCTGTTGAGAAACCAGCATTTTTGCTCTCATCCCATTGCATTGGAGTACGGGCATTGTCACGTCCAATGACACGGATACTGTCCATGATTTCTTCCATCGGAACTCCTTTTTCAAGAGCTTCACGCGCATAGTTGAGAGATTCAATATCTTCTACTTGGTCTAGCGTTTCAAACGGATAGTTGGTCATCCCAATTTCCTCACCTTGGTAGATATAAGGAGTCCCTCTCATAAGATGAAGCAAGATGGCAAAGGCTTTGGCAGATTTTTCGCGGTATTCTTGGTCATTTCCCCAGATTGAGACGATACGAGGAAGGTCATGATTGTTCCAGAAGAGGGAATTCCAGCCGTCCTCAACTCCTAACTCTGTCTGCCATTTGTTGAAGATTTCTTTTAACTTAGCAATATTCAGTTCTTTTTGATAGTGCCATTTAGGCTGACCTTCCTGATACTGAAGACCGATATGTTCAAACTGGAAGACCATAGACAACTCTTGCCCTTTTGGATCCGAGTAGAACTTAGCAATTTCTGGCGTTGCTCCCCATGTTTCCCCTACTGTTAAGAGATTCTTATCTCCAAAGGTCGCCTGATTCATCTCCTTGAGATAAGGGTGGAGCATAGGACCATTATTGACTACTTTCTCGTCAGGAATTTTCCCAATCATGTCAATAACATCCATACGGAAACCGCCAATCCCTTTATCAATCCAGAAGTTCATCATTTCATAAATTTTCTGGCGAAGTTTTTCATTTTCCCAGTTGAGATCGGGCTGTTTCTTACTGAAAAAGTGGAGATAGTATTGACCTGACTTTTCATCGTATTCCCAAGCAGACCCACTAAAGATAGACTCTAAATCATTGGGTTCGTCCCGCCAGATATAGTAGTCTCTCTCAGGGCTATCAGGATTTTCACAAGCCTCGACAAACCAAGCATGTTCATCTGAGGTATGATTGACCACCAAGTCCATGATGATACGAATGTCACGCTTCTTAGCTTCCGCAATCAGTTGGTCCATATCCTCCATGGTTCCGAAAATAGCTGCAATCGATTGATAATCAGCAATATCATATCCATTATCATCCATAGGACTGTCATAAACAGGAGAAAGCCAAATCGCTGTGATTCCTAGCTTGGCTAGATAGTCTAACTTACTAGTAATTCCTGGCAAATCGCCAATTCCATCTCCGTTGCTATCCATAAAGCTCTTAGGATAAACTTGATAGACTACGGCATTGTGCCACCACTTTTCTTGCATCTTCTTACCTCATTATTTTAATAATCTGTAGTCTATGATAGCGCTTTTCAGAGTTTTATGCAAGCGTTTGCCTAATCTTTTTGATTCCTTTTTTAACTCCATAGTTTCCTAACTTCCAATTTTTTATTATAATAGAGGTCAGAGGTAAAAAAATGAAAAAACAAGCTTTTAGTTCTGAACAATATTTGAATCTACAGCGCGACCACATTTTGGAACGCATTAACCAATTTGACGGCAAGCTCTACTTGGAGTTTGGTGGCAAAATGTTAGAAGATTTTCACGCTGCTCGTGTTCTTCCTGGTTATGAGCCTGACAACAAAATCAAGCTCTTGCAAGAATTGAAAGAACAGGTTGAGGTCGTGATTGCTATTAATGCAAGTAATATCGAGCATTCCAAAGCACGTGGTGACTTGGGCATTTCTTATGACCAAGAAGTTCTTCGTTTGATTGATAAATTCAATGAATTAGGGATTTTTGTTGGCTCCGTTGTCATCACACAGTACGCTGGTCAACCAGCTGCAGATGCCTTCCGCAACCAACTTGAGAAAAACGGAATTGATTCTTATCTTCACTATCCAATCAAAGGATATCCGACGGATATGGATCACATTATTTCTCCTGAAGGTATGGGGAAAAATGACTACATCAAAACTAGTCGCAACTTGATCGTCGTAACCGCTCCTGGACCTGGTTCTGGAAAATTGGCAACCTGTATGTCCAATATGTACCACGACCAGATCAATGGTATCAAGTCTGGTTACGCTAAATTTGAAACCTTCCCAGTTTGGAATCTTCCCCTTCATCACCCCGTCAACTTGGCTTATGAAGCTGCCACAGCAGACCTTGATGATGTCAACATGATTGACCCCTTCCATCTCCAAACCTACGGAGAAACCACTGTCAACTACAACCGTGATATCGAAATCTTCCCTGTGCTTAAGCGCATGTTAGAGCGTATTCTTGGTGAATCTCCATACGCTTCACCGACAGACATGGGTGTCAACATGGTTGGTTTCGCTATTACTGATGATGAGGCTGCTGTCGAAGCTTCTAAACAAGAAATCATCCGCCGCTACTATCAAACGGTCCTTGATTTTAAAGCCGAAAAAGTTGGCGAATCTGCTGTCAAGAAAATTGAGTTGCTTATGAACGACCTAGGTATCACACCTGCAGACCGCAAGGTTGCTGTTGCTGCACGTCAAAAAGCAGAAGAAACTGGCGGACCAGCCCTAGCCCTTGAATTGCCTAGCGGGGAAATTGTCACTGGTAAGAACTCAGAGCTCTTTGGCCCTACAGCCGCTGCTCTTATCAACGCTATCAAGAAATCAGCTGACATCGCTAAAGAAGTAAAACTAATCGAACCTGAAGTTGTTAAGCCAATCCAAGGTCTTAAAATCGATCATCTCGGTAGCCGCAATCCACGCCTTCATTCAAATGAAATCCTGATTGCACTTGCTATCACAGCTACAGAAAATCCTGATGCTGCTCGTGCTATGGAAGAACTTGGCAACCTCAAAGGAAGCGAAGCTCACTCAACCATCATTTTAACCGATGAAGACAAGAATGTCCTTCGTAAATTAGGTATCAATGTAACCTTTGACCCTTACTACCAATACGATCGCTTGTATCGTAAGTAACGATTTCAACCTCTCCACTCTCGGAGAGGTTTTCTCTCTGTCTCAGGAGCCAGCTTTGTGTTATAATGAAAGAAGAAAACTGAAAGGATTTACCATGTCAAAAGAAGTTATTGTTGAAAGTTTTGAACTTGATCACACTATTGTTAAAGCACCTTATGTCCGCTTGATCGGGGAAGAAACAGGGCCAAAGGGAGACATCATCTCCAATTATGATATTCGCTTGGTACAACCAAACGAAGACTCAATCCCTACCGCTGGCCTTCACACTATCGAGCACCTCTTGGCAAAACTTATTCGTACCCGAATTGACGGTATGATTGACTGTTCACCATTTGGTTGTCGCACAGGCTTCCACATGATTATGTGGGGGCGTCATACCAGCGCTGAAATTGCGGCTGTTATCAAGGATTCGCTCAAGGAAATCGCTGAGACTACTACTTGGGAAGACGTCCCTGGAACAACCATCGAATCTTGCGGAAACTACAAGGATCACAGCCTCTTCTCTGCTAAAGAATGGGCTAAACTCATCCTTGAACAAGGGATTTCAGATGATGCATTTGAGCGTCATGTGATTTAAACACAAAAAAGGAACCAGTTTTTCAGCTGGTTCCTTCTTTTTATTCTCAAAATTCTGTCTTAGGCTTTTTCACGAATGACCAAAACACCATCTTCCATGTCAGCTTCTAGGTGTTTAGCATCAAGGTTATCCAAGTGGAAGTCTGTGACTTTGTCACGGATTTGTTGTTCAACCACACGACGGAGTGGACGAACACCCATGACTTCGTCATAACCTTCTTCTGTGATATAGTCCTTAGCTGCTTGACTGACTACCAAATCAATGTCTTTCTTAGCCAAGGTTTGGTTGACTTCGGCTAACATCAAGTCCACAATCTTAGAAAGGTCTTCCTTAGTCAAGTGTGAGAACTCAATGACTGCGTTAAAGCGGTTGAGGAATTCTGGACGGAAGAATGGTTTCAAACGATCCATCAATTCTGGTTTATCCGCATCTTCTGTCAAGTTGGCTTCATAGCCAAAACCAGCATTTGATGTTGCGATAATGACTGTGTTTTTAAAGTTAACGGTATTTCCTTGACCATCTGTCAAACGACCATCATCTAGAACTTGGAGGAGAAGGGTAATGACTTGAGGATCAGCCTTTTCAATCTCATCCAAGAGAATGATAGAGTATGGATTGCGACGAACACGTTCTGTTAAGGTATTGCTATTGTCATCATAACCCACATAGCCTGCTGTTGTACCAATTAGCTTAGAAACGGCTGTGCGGTCACTGTATTCTGACATGTCCAAACGGATGATAGCATCTTTCGTTCCGAACATATCTAGAGCCAATTGTTTAGCCAACTCAGTCTTACCAACACCAGTAGGACCTACAAAGAGGAAGCTACCGATTGGACGGTTACCTTCATCAAAACCAGCACGGTTACGACGGATAGCTTTTGCTACTGCTTCAACGGCCTTATCTTGACCAATAACTTTCGTCTGCAAACGATGACCCATATCTTTCAAACGTTCGATGTCCGTAGCCCCCATTTGAGATACTGGAATACCGGTCATTCGTTCTACAGATTCAGCCACATCGTTGACACTTGCAGTCACTTTCATATCTTCTGTATGGTTTTCGATTTTCTTTTCCAATTCTGCAATGCGTGTTTTATAGTTTAGAGCTGCTTCAAAATCTTCTGCCTCAACTGCTTTTTCTTGCTTGTCTTTTTCTGCCTCAATTTCACGTTCAACAGCATGAACATCTGTTACTGGATGCTGAGCTGCCAAGTGAGCTGCCGTTACATCTACAAGGTCGATAGCCTTATCTGGCAAGCTACGTTGAGGAATATACTGAACAGAATAATCCACCGCTGCTTTCAAAACTTCGTCTGGCAAGATGACATTGTGGTGTTGTTGATAGAGGTCACGAATTCCTTGAAGGATTTTATATGTATCCTCTGCTGAAGGAGCATTGACCTTGACTTCGTTGAAACGACGAGCAAGGGCTGCATTTTTCAAGATAGTATTACGGTATTCATCTTGAGTAGTTGCGCCAATCACTGTCAATTCTCCACGTGAAAGAGCTGGTTTCAAGATATCAGCAAGACCTTTAGACCCTTGACCATCACCTGTGCTACCAGCACCAAGAATTTGGTGAATTTCATCAAAGAAGAGGATAATATTCCCTGCTTCTTTCACTTCATTTACTAGATTTTGAACGTTTTCTTCAAAGCTACCACGGTATTGGGTCCCAGCCTCAAGGCCTGAGATATCAATGGAAATAATTTCCTTATTCTTGATAGCAGCTGGGACATCGCCGTTCACAATAGCTTGTGCTAGGCCTTCGACAACTGCTGTCTTACCAACACCTGCGTCTCCGACTAAAACAGGATTGTTCTTGGTACGGCGTGAAAGAATTTCAGATGCTTCTTGAATTTCCTTGTTTCGTCCGATAACAGGATCCAGCTTGCCCTCACGCGCTTCTGCTGTCAAGTTACGACCTAGTTTAGCAAGGACACCATCTTGTTTCATACCTGACGTATGTTGTGGCATTTGTCCATCAGTTTCTACATTTCCTGGCAATTGACCAGTTGCACGATAGTGAGCAAATTCCTCAGGTGTCACTTCACGTCCATTAATCAAGTAGCGACGATTTTCAGAACTATATCCTCGCATACCACCCATCAATTGGTTAAACAAATCATCCATGTTGTTAAAATTATTAAAGTTGTTGTTCATATTCTTTACCTCTTTTTGTTATTTATTATTACTGATATTGACTATCTTTGACCTTTGTTTTAAAAAATTTAGACTAGCTTAATAGCTACTCTACGTACTATTTCTGGTTTTTCTTTTTCAAGCAGGAGTAGACTATCTTTACTTCTGAAGATTTCTAGATTAAACATAGACCCACCTCTTTCTATTTTACTTTAAATAAGTGTTCACGTAAGGCTTTCATTTACCTTACGTTCATAATATACTACATTAGTCAGAAAAGGTCAAGAGATTTGACTTTAATTGACCATTTTTTTAAACAGCAAAAACACCCTGAAACATCAGGGTGCCATTCTTACATCAAATATAAAATTGCGAGGGTCAGAAGACTTGCTAGAAGTCCCACTCCCCAAAAGAAGAAGTCAACCTTCCACTCACTCCAAGGATTTCCTTTACCAGACAATCCTCCAAGCTCAAAATGATGATGCACAGGCGTCATACGGAAAATACGTTTCCCACCTGTCAGTTTGAAATAACTGACTTGCATCATGACCGAAGTTGTTTCAAAGACATAAACAATTCCGATAATTAAGAGAGTCCATTCTTGGTGGAGGGCCATAGAGATGGCTGCCAGCATTCCACCGAGAGCCAAACTTCCCACATCTCCCATAAAGACCTTAGCAGGCTTATGGTTAAAGACGAAGAAGCCGAGCAAACCACCAATCATGGCAAGAATCACTAGAAGAATATCCATCTGACCTTGCACATAGGCAATAACTCCATAGGCAGACAAGCTAATCACCACTGAAATACTAGCTAAACCGTCAATACCATCTGTCAAGTTGACTGCGTTTGAAAAACCGACTAGCCAGAAAAGGGCGAAAAGAATATAGCAAATCCCTAGATGCACTTGGTAACCAAAGACAGAAAGCATATCTCCACCGCGCTCATAGAAAAGGTAGAAGACGACCCCACCTAAAAGCTGAAGAGCTAATTTTTGCTTAGGATTCAGCCCCTCATTGATTTTACGAAAGACCTTGAGAAAGTCATCTAAAAATCCGACAAGTCCATAAAGGACCAAGATGAACAAAATCATTCCCTCATTATTGGTCAATTGTTTTGAAAAAAGAGCAAGAAAGAAACTCACCACAACTGCAGCAATGAGGAAAACAAGTCCCCCCATAGTTGGCGTGCCAGCTTTTGCCTGATGCTGTTTGACATCCTCATGCATCTGCTGGCCTGTAATTTGCGCCTTTCTATAAAATTTGATAAAGGCCGGAATTCCTACTAAAGTTAGTAAAAATGTCACAATTCCAGCACTGATGGAAATAAACATATTAGTCTCCTAAAGTTAATGTAATTTTTTTAATGTCCTTGATAGCTGTATTAGCACGAACATCTTGCTTCTGCACAGTAGAGCCCGAACCTTCAAATACAAGTTCTATATTTAACCACTTAGAAAATGCTTCTGCGGTTGCTTTTGTCCAACCATACATATCTGGGACTTCCTCTGCTTTATCAGATAAGAGGAGAACTTGCTGGTTAGGTGCAAGATCTGTCCCTTCTTCTACAGATGATTCTTTAATCTTTGTTCCTGTTCCCACAACGATTGGTTGCACAATATTGCGACGTAAGGCTTCTGCCAAATCACCAGGTGAAATGTCCTTGATGCTAGGCATGGCATAAGCGCTTTGATTGGTTACCTGATCTAAAGTTTTAGCGGTAGATTGCAGGTTAAGGGAATCTTTCATAGCCACTGCTCTTTCCAAAATAGGATTGGCAAATTCTCCCAACTGGATACCTGAATAATGCTCAGGCTGTTGAACCGTCACATAGAGAATAAAATCAGGATTTTCAGCAGGGTTCATCGATACAGCAGAAAAAATGTAATTGGTCGTACCAACTAAGTAACCTCCATTTTTCTCATCGGCAATCTGGGCCGTACCGGACTTGAGGGCGACATTTTGACCAGGAACAGTTACAGTTGGCTTGCCTGTGCTGTGGTTATGCATGGTTCCATAAACGGGATCTGTTCCTACCAAAACCATGTTGGTTCGAGTTAGACTGGCTGCATCTTTGGAAACAGGATTTCCTACAATCTCTTTTTGAGATTTCCGAACAGATTGGTCATTTGGGTCATACAAGGCACTGATAAATTTAGGTTCTAGCATGACTCCATCGTTGGCAATAGCCGTGAAGGCACGAATCATTTGGGTTTGGGTCACTGAAATACCTTGTCCAAATGAACTCTGAGCAATATTGACGATATTGTCAGCTGGAAGTTGACCTGCATACTCATCCGTCAAACCAAATCGAGTCGGAACACCAAATTTAAAGCGATTTAGATAATCCAGCCAGGTAGCATCTCCCATCTTTTGCTCAAGAAGCGTCATCCCAACGTTACTTGAGAGCGCGAAACCTTGAGAAAAGGTCATCATTCTGCCACCAGTCAATCCTTCATTGACGTCCCAATCTCGAATAGTAACATCTGCTACTTTTAACTCACTACTATTGAAAACTTCTCCTCCTGGGAAAGTATTATTATCAATAGCAGCAGCAAGCGTCATGACCTTCATGGTTGACCCTGGCTCATAGTTACTTTGATAGAGGATGTCACGCCAAACAAAGTCCTTGGTAAGTCCTTCCTTAGTATCGGCATCAAAGGTTGGTCTCTGCGTTGTTGCAAGAATTTCCCCCGTTTTAGCACTAACCAAGGTAGCCGTCATATACTTGCCTTTTACTTTTTCTTGAAAGGCATTCATCTGTGTTTCCATGAAGGACTGAAGGGTGCTAGAAATAGTCGTATAAACGTCCTTGCCATCTACCGTTTGCTGGGACACTTGTTCTGTTCCGGGGACAATATTACCCAGACGATCTTTTTCATAGGTAATAATACCGTCTTTCCCTGCGAGAATAGTATTCAAGGAACTCTCCATCCCAGAAGTTCCCAGCAAACTCTTGCTTCCATCTTCATTTTCATGGAGTTGGGCTAAACCAATAAAACTAGAAGCGAATTGTCCATTTGGATAACTTCTGTTTGGGCTAGTTGTAAAGTCAATTCCTTCAACACTAGCGTCTTTCAAATCCTTTTTAATAGCCATCATATTGGCATAGGTAATTCCATTTCCTTTGGCACCAAAAGAAACTTGGGTCAGATTCGGTTGAGACAATTGTTCTTTAACATAAGCCTCGTCCATATCCAAATACTTATGGAAAACCTCTGCTACCTTATTAAACTGGGCATCTTCTACATAAAGAATTTTACCAGTTGCTGATTTGTATTTTTTATCAATAACAGCATAGACATTATAGGAGGTTGCGTCCTCAGCAATCGGGACTCCATTTCGGTCATAAATAGTCCCACGTTTGGCAGGGACTATACGAGTTATTTGGTGAACTTTCTTAGCCTCTTTGACTAGATCCGTTCCAAATTTACTACCACTCCCGATAATAACAGCAAAATTAACCAAAAAGACAGCGAAAAGTACGACAGCTAACAAGCTGATGTACTTCCCCACTATTTTACGGTTTTCTGCTGGAGATTTACGGTTTCTAATCGCAAATCGGGTTATTCTTTTTGTCCACTTCATATCTTACTCCGCTGATCGAATATTCTCATTATTCAATTTTAAGTCCTTAGAATTTGCGATTTCTTTCAAGCGTTCTGCCCTCAACAATTCATTTACTTCTTGTTTGGCATCATCCAATTCTGTCTTCTTCTCCTCTATCTGCGCATTGATTTTTGTCAAATCATTTTGTACTTGTAGGAGTCGGGTCTGCATAAAGATAATACTCAGCGCCAAAACGAGAGCTGTAAACGCAATGGAAAGATAAAAAGCCTTCTCCACACGGGAGAATTTTTTTATACGATTCTGCAAGAATTGACTGGTTGTTTCTTTTTTATCTACCATTTTTTCCTCTTACTTGTGAATTTTTCTGGCCACGCGCAACTTGGCTGAGTGCGAGCGGTTATTGGCTTCTAATTCTTCTGCACTTGGCAAGATTGGCTTACGGGATACCAATTCCATCTTGGGCTTGAGATCATCTGGAATGAAGGGTAAGCCTTTTGGAACTTCAACTGTTGAAGCTTCCTTGAACAATTGCTTGGTCAAGCGGTCTTCTAGTGAATGAAAGGTAATCACTGAAATTCTACCATCTAGAGCCAACATATCCATAGCTTGCTGGATGGACTCATCTGCCGCTCCCAGTTCATCATTGACTTCAATTCGAATAGCCTGGAAAATCTGCTTGGCAGGATGCCCCTTCTTCTTGAGTTCCTTGGCCGGTTTAGCCGACTTGATAATTTCTGCTAACTCAGTCGTTGTCTCGATTGGCTTAACTTCACGTGCTTGTTCAATCTTACGCGCAATCTGTTTAGAAAATTTGTCCTCGCCATACTTAAAGAAAATTCGGACCAAGTCATGATAGTCATAGTGGTTTACCACTTCATAGGCTGTCAGACTAGCGTCCTGATTCATCCGCATGTCCAGTGGCGCATCCTTTTTATAAGAAAAACCACGCTCACGCTGGTCCAGTTGAGGACTAGACACTCCCAAGTCATAACAAATTCCATCAATTTCCTGAACACCAGCTTCGCGCAAACGTGCCTGTAAATGACGGAAGTTATCCTTGATAAAAGTCACCATTCCCTTTTCAATGTAAGGTGCCAAGCGTTGTTGCGCATTGTCAATGGCATTCTGGTCCTGGTCAAAGGCATAGAGATGGCCTTTTTCACTTAATTTACTTAATAAATATTCGCTATGGCCCGCTCCACCCAAAGTAGCATCAACGTAGATACCGTCAGGCTTTACGTCGAGCATATCAATCGTTTCGTGGAGTAAGACCGTTACATGATGAAATTCTTTTGTCATATCTTATCTATTTTACCACAAATCCGACTAGCTTGCACTAGTCAGACAAATAGGTCAAAAAAAGTAAGATTTCTTTAAGAAATATGTCAAATATGCTTGACATTCACTCTATAGAAGAATATAATATAGTCAAATATATACGACACAAATCAGAAAGGAGACCAGATGAATCGTGTGAAAGAATTTCGCAAGGAACTGGGCATTTCCCAGCTCGAACTCGCCAAGGATATCGGTGTCTCGAGACAAACCATCAATATGATTGAAAACGACAAGTACAACCCAACTCTGGAACTCTGTCTCAATCTCGCCCGCAGCCTCCAAACTGACCTCAACAGTCTCTTTTGGGAGGATAATTTTTAAAAAAGGAGCCAACTCATGAAAAAAGAAACCTTCACTGAAAAACTGATCAAGCGCACATACGGTATTTCTGATCCACTTGACGAATACAAACGACGCGAGGCAGACCGCATAGGTAACCAAGTCTTTATCTTCCTATTTTATCTGATGATTTTCGGCAATCTTATTCCGCTCTTTCTGGCCTATAAATATCCTCAACTAGTGGCTCTAGTCTATCCTCCTCTAATTTTAGTGATTGCCCTCATCGTTGCTGGATATCTCACCTACCAAATGCAAAAAACAGGGATTACAACTATTGAACCAGATATGCTGAGTAAGAAAGAAAGTAAGCAACTACACTACCCAGGTCTTAAAGCAGGTTTGTTCTTTGGTCTATGGATGTTTTTTATAACTCCTCTTCTCAGTATACTCATAGGTGAAAGTCAGGACTATTTTCATTCTCTTCTCACTATAAGAAATGGTGTATCAAGCATTCTCGGTTCTATCTTCTTCGGAGCAAGCATACAGTTCCTCATCTCCCGTCGCATTGCAAACACTAAGAAAAATCAAGATGAGGATTAGGAGGAAACTCATGAAAAAAGAAAAGAAACAGTTACGTTATCCTAGTCTGAAATCAGGTTTGATTTATGGAACAATAATATTTTTTATAATTCCACCCATTGATACCCTAACAAGTGAAAATCCAAATTTTATCAGTTCTCTTCTAAATACAAAACATATTTTTAAAGCTATACTGGGAGCTTTCTTTTTCGGAGTGATGATACATATTGTCGACTCACTTCGTATTGCAAGAGCTAAAAAAGACCAGGATTAGGAGGTGCCCTATGAAATCACTAGTAACTTTACTGACCTATCATCTTTTGTTCAGTTCTCTTCTCATCTTCATCATCGTTTCAGGGAACTTGCCATTCAGCGAGATATTCCTCCTTCTAGTCTTTATTCCAGCCCTCAACAAAGGACTAACTTATCTAAAGATTGACTCCCAAAAAACACGCATACTCAACTTAGCACTGTGCTTTATGATTCTATCTTTACCACAACTGATGCTCATCTCAAGCGGTTGGAAATATTATTTACTGCTGACTATTGCTAGCCTTTCTTCTATCACTTATCTTTATTATCTCTATCAATTCGTAAAAGAAAATCTGTAAAACCGCTCATTTAGGAGGTTACTAGTATGAAAAAAGAAGACTTCACCACTCGCCTACTTCGAAATCTCTTTCACATCCAAGGTCCTTTTGATGAATGCCGACAAGAGATTATCTACAAGGCTTGTGCCCGTTCTATGGTTCAAATCGTTTATTCTTCCTTCTTCCTCTTCTTGTTTTATCTATTATTTGGACGCTTCATAGAAGCCGTTCGCTATGCCATGCCCTACGTTTACTCTGGACTCATTTTTTTCATTACTTTAAAAACTCAAAGAGCCGTCAAAGAACTCCATCTGGAAAAAGATGACAAGTCAGAAATCATCCTCAAAACCTACAGCAAAGCCCAAATCAAATTTCGAAGCTGGGTTGTGTTTATCGGTCTTCAGATTGGCCTCTTTACCCTACTCATCTTTCATAAAGTCTTCGTTCAGCAGATGTCCCTTTCAGATTTTGCGAAGTTGCTCATGCAATTCGATAAAAGTGTTCCTTTCCTGATGTATGGCCTGATTATCGGTAGCATTTTTGGAACCCTGACCTACGGATTTCTATCACTTCAGGAGGAGAAAACTCCAAAAAATACCAAACAGAAGGAGAAAAGCAGGCAATGACTTCACTTTACGATTTTTCAGTCTTGAACCAAGACCATCAAGAAACTCAACTAGATGTCTATCGTGGTAAGGTTCTCTTGGTTGTCAACACTGCTACTGGATGTGGTTTAACGCCCCAGTACCAGGGACTTCAAGAACTCTATGATCGCTATCAAGAACAAGGTTTTGAAATTTTAGACTTCCCTTGCAATCAGTTTATGGGACAAGCCCCCGGCAGCGCAGAGGAAATCAACGCCTTCTGTAGCCTACACTATCAAACCACTTTCCCACGTTTTGCCAAGATTAAGGTCAACGGTAAGGAGGCAGATCCCCTCTATGTTTGGTTGAAAGAACAAAAATCTGGCCCACTAGGAAAACGAATCGAATGGAATTTCGCTAAGTTTCTCATCGGTCGTGATGGGCAGGTCTTTGAACGCTTCTCTTCAAAAACAGACCCACAACAAATTGAAGAGGCCATACAAAAACTACTATAATTCACAATCTCACTATGATTAGGTTTCCTTTAGCCTGATGAATAGTGAGATTTTTTGATGGGCTTTGACTTAAATAGAAAAACACTCCATGATATGAAACATGAAGTGTTGTAAAAATGATACATTCATAGCAGACAATTCAATACTAGACACTATTTTTAACCCCAGCATATACATAGGTCCTATTTCTAGGACACACTTTTTCCGTTACCACCCTAAAATAAAAGCTATGCTCCCGCCCATCCTTGGCATTTTCCTTGTTTAAGACAAAGTAGTTTTTCTGATTCATCGCCATGGTTCGTAAGATGTCATCAATCAAGAAAGTCAAGGGCACGTTCATGGCAGAATATTTTTGAAAATCCTCTTCAAAATGAATATAGTTATCTGAAAAATAATCCATCTGCAGTTTGTTTTCATACAGCTCTTTTCTAGTCATAAACTCCCTCCTCCCACAATCGAATTTCTAGGATATCTGCAACCTCTATCAACCTATATCCCTCGTTTGTCCTAATAGATAGAGTCTGAGGCGATAACTCTCTCACCACACCGATGATAGTGGTTTTCTGCTTCTTTTCCTTTAGCACAAAACTTCCCCTAAGTTGGCCAACATAAAGCTGAGAAAGCAAGTGCAACTTCTCATCTGGAGTCAAATCCGTAGAAAAATCAACACGGCTTTTTTCTTCACTGAGCGAACTGGTGTGTTCTGAGAGGTAAAATCCCATCCACTTCTGCATACCTGGATCTTGATAATCTCGCGCAGATTGAAAAGGTAAATAAGAACGATCAATCATTGTAATCCATCTAATCCTCCAGCAGAATGTCCTCCAATCAGCTTGCTTCTAGCAAGACTCCTAGAGGCTTCGTCCAGTGCATTGGCCTTTAAGAGAGAAGTGAAACCAAATTGTTCCCGAATGGAGTCAATGGCCGTCTGGAGCCTTTCTTCTTTTTCTAACTTATCAACATCATCAAAAAGGGAAATCAAACCCAAGGACTCATCCACAAAGCCTGAATAGTTAACTCCGACACTTCTAATCGCTCCAGAAGTGTATTTGTTATGAAATAGCTTCAACACATAATCCGTTAAGACAGCTGTATTATTGGTCGGTTCGACCTTCATTTGTGTGTGAATAGACGGCCTAACCTCCTCTTTAGAGAAACCGACATAGATAGAGACAAGGGTTGTTTTCTTGCCCGACCTTCTCAATCTAATAGCCACCTGCTCCGCCATTTCTCGAAGAATAATTTCAATATCCCGTAGCTTCACGTAGTCTCTCGGCAAGATTTGAGAATTCCCCAAGCCCTTGGATTTGGCTTTATAGGGCTTATGAACGTTGCTCTCATCAATCCCGTTAGCATGAAACCACAAACGCAGACCAGCCTGACCCAGAGCTTTCTTTAGCTGGTCGGGATTGCTGGTTGCCAATTCCTTGATGGAAAAAATCCCCAGAGCATGCAAGCGTTTCTCCATCCGCCTGCCAATCCCCCAAAAATCCGTCATCTTAGGGATTGCCCAGACCTTCTCTTCCACATCCTGGTAAGACCAGTTGGCCCTCATGGTCGGAGTGTGCTTGGCCTCATTATCCAGAGCCAACTTGGCCAGTAAAGGATTGGCATTTGACATACCTACTGTAGAGTAGATCCCTGTCTGCCTCCAAATATCCCTCTGAATACGAGCAGAAAGCATATCCAGCTTGTCTTTGCGAGAGAGACTCTTATCTGGGATGAAATAGTTGAGCGAACTAGTCAGGTCAATAAAGCCCTCATCGATAGAGTAAGGATAAATATCATCTGGACTGCCATAGTTTTGAAAGATTCGCTGGATTTCCATATTGACTGCAATGTACTCGTCCATTCGAGGAGGCACAATCAAGGTCACTTGAGCCCAATCTTCGATGTAGCGAACATAGTCCAAGTCGGTAGGTAGCCCTTGCTTTCGAGCATTGTAATAGGAAAATTTTCGCGTTTTGATATCAAAAGGCAGATCGTAGGCCCGACCAACATTTGACTTGCCAAAAATCTTCTTAAACAGGGGAGAGGAGGCTAGGATAAGACCAGTTGAGTTATCCGCGCGACTCATGACACAAAGCGAGGTTTTCAGCGGATGCAAGCCACTTTTCACGCACTCAACACTGGCATAAAAGGATTTCATATCGACAAAGGCAATGTCACTTTTGGGCTCTCTGGAATAATCAAAGTAGCCCATAGGCTAGCCCTCCATCGGCACAAAGTTCCCAACGATAATCCCCACAATCCGAGGATCTTCCTCATAGGAGATGAAAATATCCTTGTATTTAGGATTGATAGAGACCAGACGCAATCCATTCTCCTCTCGATAGACCCGTTTAATATAGGTCTGGTTGTTGCAAACCACTGCATAAACCGCCCCGTCATAGTCAAATCCTGTCTCTCGAATCAGAGCTACTGAACCATTTTGGTATTTAGGTTCCATGGAATCCCCAGACACCCATGACGCAAAATCATGAGCCAACTCCTCATTAAAGTAAACCGTATCAAAATTCTGATCATCGTAGACTGAAGCCCCAATCCCTGCTGACATGCGTTCATAAACACGGTACTCGTAGAGACGCTCTGGCATAGCTGTCACTTTCTGGGCTTGCTCCTCTTGAGATAGGTTGCGAGCATAGAGAACAACCTTCTCCTGCCCTTGCTTGGAGAGGCTATGGTAGAGACGGACAATCTCGATCTGAGTAAAATATCCTTTTGGTACTTTTAAAATGTTCTCTAGCTGGGCTACCTTCTCCTTGGACGGTTCCTTGACTCCACGTTCCCAAGCTGAGTAAGCCTGAAAGCTAATCCCAAGTTGCTCTGCAATTTCCTTCTGTGTCAGTTTTAACTCTTTCCTCCGAGCCTTTAATTTTTCTGGCTGATACATACTTCACCTCCTATTATGATACTTTAATGGACATTATCTCCCTTAGAAAGACTAATCGATGCTTGAATCCATATTTTTAGAACTCAACCAGTATGATTTAGTTTTATTATATAAAAAAAGTGAACAAATGTCCACTAGGAAAAGCAGAAACATCGTGAGTTTTATACTCAATGAAAATCAAAGAGCAAACTAGGAAACTAGCCACAGGTTGCTCAAAACACTGTTTTGAGGTTGTAGATAAGACTGACGAAGTCAGTCACATATATACGGCAAGGCGACGTTGACGCGGTTTGAAGAGATTTTCGAAGAGTATTAATCAAACTAAAAGGACCTAGCCCTATACAATACAGAACTAAATCCTTTGAATAAATAATTGATCTAACTTTTAGAATCCCTACAGAAATTCCAGTTTTTCTCTATTTGATACCAGACATTAGTTTTTCAATACGTGGAACGTAGAAGAGTAAGATAATACTGAATACAATCGTAATTCCTCCAACAATTCCATAGTAAGCAACTTCAGTTTCGCTTGTATAAAATTTTACAATTTGAGCATTGATAGCTTGGGCAGCTGCATTACTCAAGAACCAGATAGACATCATTTGTGCTTGGAAGGATTTTGGTGCTAACTTAGTAGTGACTGATAGACCAATCGGCGAAATCAGCATTTCCCCTACAATCACAATAGCCCAACTCATAATCAACCAGAGAGGACTGACCTTAACATCTGTCCCAAAGAGCATCCCTGGTAACATCATCCACAAGAAGGATAAACCTGCAGCAAATAAACCGTAAGCAAATTTCTTAGAAGAGGACGGTTGCTTTTTACCCATTTTCCCCCACAACCACGCAAAAATCGGCACATAAATCATAATGAAAAGTGGATTAATACTTTGGAAAAAGCTAGATGGAAAATGAATCTGATTCCCAAATACATTAAAGTAAAGTCGAGTTTGATCATCCGCAAATAGAGCGAGAACAACAGAACCCTGTTCCTCAATAGACCAGAAGAGTACTCCAGCGATAAATAGAGGAATGTAGGCAAATACTCGGGATCTCTCAGTGGCAGTTATTTTCTGACTAGATAAAATCTTAAAGAAATAGTAGATTGGAATAATTACAGCAATCACTGTAAAGATATTAACAATCATATCCACATTAAACTGGTGAGTAAAGACTAAACCTATAACCACGAGAATAACTACGACAAGTGTAATCAGCAAGCGTTTAATCAAGGTCTGCTGGTCCTTCTGTGAAAGTGGATCAGTGGGGTAAAGACTTGATTCAGGCAGATATTTCTTCCCATCCAAAACATACTTCACTAGACCAAAGAACATCCCAATAGCAGCTAATGAGAAACCTAGATGGAAATTGACTTCCTGACCTAGATAACCCACTAGATAAGGGGCAACGAAGGCACCTAAGTTAATACCAAAGACAAAGATACTAAAACCTGCATCCCGTCTATCATCCTCTTTCTCATAAATTCCCCCCACCATATCTGAGATATTGGGTTTTAAAAATCCAGTACCAAAGATAATCAAGGCAATAGAAAGATAGAGAGCCACTTGTCCAAAAGGTGTTGCCAAAGCAATATGCCCTAGCATAATCAGAATCCCACCGTAAAAGACAGTCTTACGACTTCCTAAAATACGGTCACTGACAAAACCACCGATAACCGAGGACAAAAATACCAGCGAGCCATAAATCGCCATAACCGATGCAGCTGTGGTCTTATCCATTCCCAATCCACCATCTTGCACACTATAGTACATATAGTAAAGTAGGATAGCTCGCATCCCATAGTAAGAAAAGCGTTCCCACATTTCTGTAAAGAAGAGGGTGGACAAGCCCATAGGATGTCCAAAAAATGTTTTCTGTTTTTCCATATATATTCTCCTTTAACGATATAATAATTCATTTTACAGAATTTTCAAACAAATGTCAAACAAATCCTATTTGTTTTAGAAAATTTTCTGAAAAAATCTAACGTCTCAGACTTATACTTATACTCAATGAAAATCAAAAAGCAAACTAGGAAGCTAGCCGCAAGCTGTACTTGAGTACCGTAAGGCGACGCTGACGTGGTTTGAATTTGATTTTCGAAGAGTATTAATTCCACCATAAAAATCCATTTCAGAATAACTTCCACTTCGGTCAGACAAGTGGAAGTTAGTTTGAAAAATTACCTTTAAAATTTGTTCTTGTTTAGTTTAAAAAAGAGGCTGGACAAAAAGTCTTTAAAATCATAAAAACATCCCTATGCCAAACTTGTAATTACTAAAATACAAGTCATACTCAATGAAAATCAAAGAGCAAACTAGGAAACTAGCCGTAGGCTGTACTTGAGTACGGCAAGGCGACGTTGACGTGGTTTGAATTTGATTTTCGAAGAGTATCAATAAGCATAGAGATGTAAAACTATTACACATTTAAAAATAATAATTAGCAATCAAAGAATAGAAATTGTGTACGAAATGTCTCAATTAGTTTTCGCTAGTAAATATCATTTCCAACAAACGCCCTCTCAATTCCTTATCCTGACGATGCAAGATATTCATTAACTCATGAGAATTTTTGGCATTGATGAATTGATTTAACAATCTATCTTTTAATTCATATGGAAGAGAAGCCGTCTTTAGTAGTCTAAAAACTTCATCATTCAGAGATGTCGTTTTATTATCTTTACATTCAAATCTAACCGTATCATTCTTATTTGGAAATTCAATCATAGACACATTCGTTCCTTTAAAATGAATTCTATGTTTTCTATTACTTGGAACGATACTAGAATCTCCTTGTAATGCCAACTCTACCATCCCCATTTCCCAGTCGATTGATAATCTTGTTTTATATCTTTGACCATTTTGATCTTCAATCATTTCAAAAGAATGTTGTTTGCCTGGGAATACATACCAATCTACAACTTCAGGTAAATCAACACCCATATCTATCTCAGAACCAACCAAGGGAATGATTGCACCACTTTTTGCAAACACAGGTATCGTCGAAATGTCTCTATAAACACTTAACTTCACACCACCTGTATATTTTTTCTCTGAAAAAAAGTCATACCATTCACCTTCAGGGAACCATACATCTACTTTTGCAGATTGGAATGCCAAATCCATCTTTTCTACAATGGGAGCCACCATCAGTTCTGTTCCAAAAAAGTATTGATTTGGAACATTATAGCTCTCATCATTCTCTGGGTAGAAATAATACATTGGACTAATTAATGGGGCACCTTCCTCATGTGTCTTTACATTCATGGTATATAGATATGGAATCATCTGATGTCTCAAACGAAGGTATTTCTTCATAATATTAGATGTTGTTTCTGAAAAAAACCAAGGTTCTTTACTATTGAAAGGACTTCTAGAACTATGTAATCGAGTTATCGGACTAAAAACGCCAAACTGTAGCCATCTAGTTTGTAGCTCTTCGTCATAATCCCCCAGCATGTGTCCACCGATATCATGACTCCACCAACTATAACCGATATTTGATGCTGTCGCTGTAAAATAAGGTTGAAATCTTAAGGAATTCCAACTAATAATAGTGTCCCCTGAAAAACCAACAGGGTATCGGTGACTACCCGGCCCTGCATATCTTGATAAAATCAAACCACCTTCTGCATTTTTACAACTATCCTGATAATGATAATGGTTTAAAAGCCACAGTGGATCCAACATGCCTTGTGTCCCTTGTTGCCAGTCAATCCACCAAAAATCTACTCCCTGCTTTTCTAGCTCATAATGAACATCTTTAAAGTAGGATTCTCTAAAAGATGGATTAAAAAAATCAAAAATAGCAGGTTCTTCTAGTTCTACATTTAACCCCAATCGTTTGGCGACTCGAGGATAAGCTTCTTCATAAGCCCGTATACCATCAGCAGGATGGACATTTAAAGAGAGTTTTAACTTTCTATCATGAAGTTGTTGCAATAACTGTTCTGGATTAGGTATTAAGTTTTTATTCCAACTATATCCTGTCCAGCCACTTCCAAAACGGGCTGGAATGTCAGTTATATGCCAATCCATATCTAAAACACCGATAGATAATGGAATTTTCTCTGTTTTAAATCTGTCTATTAAATTCAAATATTCATCTGACGTATATGGCCAATATCTACTCCACCAATTCCCTAAAGCATATCTTGGCAATAAGGGTGTTGAACCAGTCAAATGGTAAAAGTCTCTGATTGCTCCTCTATAATCATGCCCATAGGCAAAGAAATACAGGTCAATTTGATTTTCTCTCTCAATATAACCAGACTGTTCATCCCAAATAAATCCTTGAGAATCATCCAATAAGGCTATACCATTTCGGCTAATAATTCCATCCTCTAATGGGATTTCTCCATCTGCCTTATCCAGAGTCCGAGCTGTTCCTTTTAACGTTTCAATAGATTCACCAAAATACCAGCGACTACCATATACGGCAAAATTTCCTTTTAATTCTATAAATAAATTTTCGGCGCTAAATTCTCCTTTATTAAAGTGCAAATGAAAATAGTCCGTCATAATATCTAGTACGTCTGATGTCTCGATATAATCTAACGAAACTTGACCAAAATCTCTATTATAGATAAGTTGTGTAGTCCTATCCTCAAAACTTCCAGTTTGAGAGTATTCTAGCCTTACTAACTTATCTGTTAACACAGAGATTCGATAAAACTCTCCCTTAAAAATTTTCAATTTGTTGTCCTCCTTTTATGGTAGCATAAAAACAGAACGCACCATTTTTGATGCGTTTTTCGTTATTCTGAATGCAATGTTCTATCTATGACAAATAATACTCAATTGAAAAAATGTAGTGGACAAAATATCTTTTAACAAATCAAGATGTTATTAAAGAGTTATCCCTTTTTAAGCTTATGTAGTTGTGAAACAAACTACTTTTAAACTATTAACTATCTATCAGTAGCAACTCATAACTTGAAAAGAATTTTTTCAAATAACTTCGTTAATTTAGTTTTGTCTCCATAAACTGTACCATCCATATACAGGTGATAAATCTCATCATCATCACCGATTGATATTTCACATTCATAACCTTTCATTAAAGCTAAAGAGCGAATAACCTCCCTCTGCGTTCTACCGTTTCCCTCACGGAATGGATGAAAATAATTGAGATTATCTAAAATTTCGACCAATAACTGAATGACTTCTTTTCTACTATTAGCATTGTCATGAAATCTATCTATCAAATTATTAAGGTAAGTGAGTGCTGTATCGAAAGACTGAATCGGCATAAAAGCATTACCACTTTTTGAAATATTGACTTTTCTAAATTCACCTGCCCAATGATACATATCTTCAAACAAAAATTGATGAATTTTCAATATATCTTTTACACTATAAACTGGGATAGGATTGATAAATAATTTCAAACTCTTACTAGCAACCATACGATATTCAAGATCGCGTGCTTTTTGCTCATCTCGTTCTTCCTGCTTATTTCTTAGAACTGAAGAATCTGGATAGGTATATAAATTATTCGGATCAATATAGTCATAAGAATCATAACATTTACGCTTCATTAAGCCATCCCCAGAGCAAGAGCTTCATCTCGTAATTTTTCAACATCACTAACCGTAGGTCGCCATCCTTCAATCATATTTGTACTTAAAGCATACCAAACACTCTTAAAAACGGAGCGGTTTTCAAAAGCTACTCCCATGATTATCATCTTTTCTTTATCTATATCTAAGGACATATACTACCTCCTATAGTTACATTATACCATGTTTCTCTGTAGCTTTTAAATATTTTATTTTGTCTGTAATATCTAAATTTCAGCACATTTAGCCTATTTTATAAATTTCAAACTCAAAGATGAAAACGCGTTCTTTTTCCTTTTTTTACTAATGTATCGTATTCTACGATAACATACTTTACTGTATTGTTTTGTTAAAATAACAGCAGTTCCCTGTTAATCAACTATTCGAACTACTTTCTATTTTGCTTCATCCCCTGCAAAGTAAAAAGAATAAAAAAAGCAGAGAAGAGCATCTAAAAAAGATCTCTTCACTGCTAATGTTAACACTCATTATTTAAACTATATGGATTCTATCTTCGAGTATACTTTTTTACTTATTAAATACCTTGCTCTTCTTTCACCAATTTTTGATCATATACACGGATGAATGGAAGATAAACTAGGAATGCTGCAAATGCACATACTAGAGCAACTAATACAGCTAGAAGATCTGCTGTCCCTAAGAAAGCTCCAATCCCTACTGGAGTTGGCCATGGAACCTGTGCGATAACTGGCTTAATAAAGTTTAGAGAATTCGCTACGTAATAAATAGTAGCAGTAACCATTGGTGCTAAAATAAATGGTATAGCCAAGGCTGGATTATAGATAATAGGTAATCCAAAAATTAATGGTTCATTAATATTGAATAAGGCTGGAACAACAGATGCTCTACCAATTGCTTTAAGTTGTTCAGATTTAGCAAGAAAAGCAATGTATAAACATAGACCTAAAGTCGCACCAGAACCGCCGGCAATTACAAACATATTAGAAAACTCCCCTGCAACAGCAAAATGACCACCGGCAGCATTTTCAGCCATGTTAGCAAGAGCAATTGGATTAACAAATGCAAAAACAATATTAGCACCGTGGATACCTACAATCCAAAGTAGTTGAGTCAATAGATAAATAATCATTAAACCAATCCATGAATTAGTCAGATTGGATACAAAACCAAATGGAATTGCAATGACTTTAAAAATATCTGTTCCCATTGCTACAAGAAGACCGTTGATAAAGATAACAACGAATGCAACAACAAATCCTGGAATCAAAGCGGTAAATCCACGAGAAACTCCTTCTGGAACAGCTTCAGGCATTTTAATAACCCAATTATGTTTAACACACATACGATAAATAAGAACAGTCACAATTGCCATAATGATTGCGGTAAAAATTCCCGTTGTCCCAAAACGTGCGACTCCATTTCCCATTGCCCATCCATCTGCAATTACTGCACCTTCTTTTAGACTTGTCACAGTCTTCATCATTCCACCATCAAAAATGATTTGCGGTACTGTCATGACAAAAGCCATCAAGGCAAGCAAGGCACCATTAAGAGGATTCATATTGAGTTCTTCTTCCTCTGCATAAATTTTTGTCAATTCATATGCAAGTGATAGAACGAAATAAAGAGATAGAGAACCCATAGTCGCATAGTTTGCAACCATGTAAAGTGATGTGAATTTATCAAATGAAGCAGAGAAAATATCTGCCACAATTGGCCAAAATGAGAAAGCTTGTGGCAAAATACTGAATACCAAAAACATTGACCCTACAATAGTAAATGGTACAGCTGCCATACCAGCAGCCGTGATAGCACGTACTACTTTAAACTGGGCAAGTTTGCCCATTGGTCCCATAACATGGTTTTCAAGGAAACCAAACAACCCGTTTTGTTGATCCATAAATAGACCTCCTTAATAAAACATAATAATTTTTACTTTTTAAAGACTAGTTTCAAATACAAATTATACTAGATCAGGATTATAAACTAAGTGAGTTCTTTTCCAATTGGACAAATTGTTGATAAGCCTTATCTGTTCGTTTATAAATTTTTTTAATTCTTCTAATGTCTAACAAACTCAGAACTAAACCTAATAGAAGAACTACAAAAACAAATAAACGTGCTACTTGGTTATTTTCAAAAATCGGAAAAAGATTCGTAAACCAACTTGTCCAAGTTAAAACAAGTAATCCTATTGAAATAAGCATTTGTATTCTAACAAACATTAGTGTTATTCCCAACTTTTCTTTCCTATTTCCATAAAGTTTAAATTGTTCAACAGTTGCTAAAATAGAAAATACTATGAGCATAATGGGGAAAATAATAATAAGCGAGGGACTAATAAACTGATTCAAAAGCCAATAAACATTTCCAAAAAAGAAGAGTGCTATTGAATAACGTAGAAGAAGATATCGATTGAAAAAAGTATTAGTTAGAGCCATCTCTCGACGTTGTTGTTCAATTTTTTGTCGTTCTTTTCTATCCATATCATTCCCTCCTTATATTTAGTTAACTTTCTTATAAAGAGCTAACATTTCCTTTGCTACTTCTAATAATGTCATAGTGGTCATTAAATGATCTTGAGCATGTACCATGATAATTTCAATTTTAATTTCCACTCCACTTGCGTATTCTTGCAAGAGTTTGGTTTGTGCATGATGTGCTTCAAGAATTATCTCATTTGATTGATTTAATTTACTTTCTGCATCATCAAAACTACCTTCTCTCATTTTTGCAAATGCTTCATGTATTTCTGACCTTGCATTTCCCGAATGCAGGATAATTTCAAATGCTGCAACCTGCAGTTCCTCTTGATTCATATGAACCTCCTATTTTATCTTCTCAAATATGTTAATAAAATCTTCAAAGTTATTGCAAGATATTAGCTGATTTTGCAATTCATCATTCTCTGTCAGAGAGACTATCTTTTTAGTCACAGTTGCCAAACCTTCGTTCCCATATATTGATGGAGATAGAAGAAATACTAGCTGGACATGTGAACTTTGATTATCCCAGAGTAACGAATCTTTACAAATTGCAATCGAAACCTTTCCCTCTGTACCAAAGGGTTGAATAGGATGCGGAACTGCAATTTTTTCAGAAAAAACAACTGAACTTAATTCTTCGCGCTGTTTAATTCCATAAAGTAAAGATTGTTCAAACTCATTTGATTCACCAACAGATAAACTCTCAACCATCTTTTCAAGTAAATTTACCTTGTCTGATTCAGTACATATTAAAAAATTTTCTTTACTGAAATACTGTCTAAAGCTAGTATTTTCAAACTTGTTAATCTTTGATGATTGTACATGACTAGAAACTTGCATCTGATTCATAGCTTTTCGAATCATTTCTATCTCATCACTCTTAAGAAATACACTAACTTTAAAAACTGGAATTTGAAAATATAGATTCGATAAATCAACAGCTGATACTATAAAATCTATTCCTCTAAGTTTTTCTTGATTCAATTCATAATAGCCTATTACATCAACAACTTCTACTCTGTTCCCAAACTCCGTTTCCAAACGATTTCTTAACATTTGGGCTGCACCAAATCCCGTTGCACAAATAGCAAGAATATTAAACTTAATACTCTCTTTGCTACGTTCCATAGCAGCTAAAAAGTGAAGACTTACATATGCTACTTCATCATCTGATATTGACCACTCCAAGAACATATCCATATTTGCAAGAATTTCTCTAGTCATAAAGAATATATCACTATAATTCCGTTTAATTTCATCTACCAAAGGGTTATTTAAGGTAATCCGACTTTCTAAACGTACTTGTAGTGTCATTAGATGAGTTATCAATCCTTCAATTAGTTGGAAATCTGAAGAAAAGTTATATATATCATCTAATCCTAAATCCTGAAATGTTTTAAATAAAGATTTTTTTAAAACTTCTTCAGAAATATTCTTCTGATTTTTTTGACATTGTTGACTCTTAGCTAACAAATGCAAAGTAATGTAGTCTATTTCCTGAACTGGAAATTCCTGATTTGTTACTTGACTTACTTTAGAAAGAATTCTTTGGGCAACCTTTCTCTCTATTGCATCATCAGTCATCTGACAGTCTATATTTTTTATTTCAAATCCGGATTTTAAACGAATCATAGACAATGCTATGTGAACTACTAAATTCTGTAGTACAAAATCAGATAGTTTTAGGTTGGCCTCTTGGCATTCATCCAAAACAATTCTAGCAAATTCCTCTAATGGAACATTTTGATCAAAAAAGTTAAATTTCACATAGCAATGTATTGCTTTAAAAAATTGATTCTCTAGGAAATAATTTATGATAAAACGTCGTTTATCACGTTCCTCGCCTGAGACATAAACTCCTTTATTCGCCCTACTCTCAATAGACAAATTATACTCTGATAACATCACTCGTATCTTTTTGAAATCATGAGATAATGTTGAACGACTAACGTAAAGTTCATCAGCTAAATCATCAAAAAGAACTGGAACTTGCTCAAATAATAATTTATTTAAGATAAATACTAAACGATCATCACCTTTTGAAACCGCAGTTTTCGTATAGTCTTCTTCCAGTTCATAAGTTTGTCTAAACTCCTGATAAGCGCCTTGATTCTCAAAAAATATTTGATACCCTTGACCTTGTTTTGAAATCAACTGGACGCCTTGAATTATCATTGTCTTCTCAATTAATTTCAGTGCATTACGGACAGTTCTATCTGAACAGGATAAATATTCTGCCAGTTCTTTGCTTGTAACAAAACGTTCCTTATTTTTTATTAAAAATTGAAGGATATCTTTCTCTTTAATGTTTAGCACATTCATCTCCTCCTAAAACGCATGTTTTCTCTTCTAAAGGATTTTTACACTTAAATCAATTCACAGTAAACATAAGTCCTGAAAGAGTAAAAAATCAAATATTCTCAAGAATCAAATTGGCCATTTTTTCAATACCCATTGGAATAGGAATATATGCTTGAGGAGGTATTTGTACAACTGGTTTTCCTGCTTTAGAACCCGCCTCTTCAAATTGCTTAAAGTACATTTTTGTTTGGGGACTAACAAGATATAAATCAAAATCCGCTGCTGCGATAGCTTTCCCTCCCTCAGTAGCACTAATAGCATCAACCACAATATCTTTCCCTTTTCCTTTTAGAAACTCTGTTGTTTTCTTTGCCATAAGTGATGAAGACATTCCTGCTGCACAAATAATTAAAGCTTTTGCCATAATATTTTCTCCTTTTCTTAAATCCAATCAAAGCTGTGCTAAGTTGGCTTATTTGTTATCTAATCTCATTATAAGATAAAACGTTTTCAATGACAATTCCCTCATTTTCCTAAATGATATGGAAAAAAATTATTTATACTTCAATTTATAAAATAAAATTATTCCTGAAAATAGAAATGAAACACTATTTGCTAAAATCAAAGGTAAATCACCTATACGAATACCATGAGCAAGCCACAATGCAATACCAATAACTTGCATAACATACATGCCTAGAGCAATAGATCCCGTATCCTTTGTCTTAACTACACGAAAAACTTGTGGTAAAAATGCAAATGTTGTTAAAATTGCTGCAATACTTCCAATCATATGTTACCCCAATTTACTAAACAAACTGAGAATAACCTCAGTTTGTTTACACTATTCTACTGATTCGCCATTAGATGAAATAACTTCCTTATACCAGCCAAAAGATTTTTTCGGGGAACGATTATAACTTCCCTTCCCATTATCATCTTTATCTACATAAATAAATCCATAACGTTTCCGCATTTCACCGGTACCAGCTGAAACCAAATCAATACATCCCCATGGAGTGTAACCCATTAAATCAACACCATCTTCAACTACAGCCTTTTTCATTTCACGAATATGGGCACCTAGATATTCAATTCTATAATCATCATGTACCATACCATCTGCTGCAACTTGATCTATAGCTCCAAAACCATTTTCAACAATAAAGAGTGGTAAGTGATAGTGGTCTGTAAACCAATTTAACGCATAACGCAAACCTTCTGGATCAATTTGCCACTCCCATTCAGAAGCCTTAACATAATTATTTTTTACTAAATCCTCTGTTTCAAGATAATCAAAATAAGGATTATTTTCACGATGAGAGTCGATAGCAAAGGACATGTAGTAACTGAAACCAATGTAATCTACAGTCCCACCAAGTAAATCTTCTTTATCCTGCTCTGTAAAATCAACTGAAATACCTTTTCGTTCCCAATACTTGAAAATATTTTCAGGATATTTACCTAAAACATGCACATCAGCAAAATAATAACGCTTCTGCATAGCTTTCATTGCCATTAAGATATCCTTAGGATTGCAAGTAGCTGGATAAATTGGACACATCGCAATCATACAACCTATTTGAAAATCTGGATTAATCTCATGACCAATTTTTACAGCTCGTGCAGAAGCAACTAATTCGTAATGTGCTGCTTGATACATAATTGCTTCTCTATTATCACCTTCCTCATATACAATACCTGAGTTAGTAAATGGTGCAAAATCTTCCTGATAATTCGCTTGATTATTGATTTCATTGAAAGTCATCCAATATTTAACCTTATCTTTGTAACGTTTAAATACGACTTCTGCAAAACGAGCAAAGAAATCAATCAACTTCCTATTTTTCCAACCACCATATTCGGTCACTAAGTGGTAAGGCATTTCAAAATGAGATAGAGTGATGACAGGTTCAATACCATTCTTTAAGCATTCATCAAAAAGATTATCATAAAACTGTAATCCTTCCTCATTCGGCTCTAACTCATCACCTTTTGGAAAGATACGTGTCCATGCAATAGAGGTACGGAAGCACTTAAATCCCATTTCAGCAAAAAGTGCTATGTCTTCTTTATAACGATGATAAAAATCTATCGCCTCATGATTTGGATAATATTTACCCTCTAAAACTCCCGAAGTAATTTCACGAGCTACTCCATGGCGACCAGCAGTCATAACATCAGCAACACTAATTCCCTTGCCACCTTCTTGCCATCCGCCTTCAAGTTGATGAGCAGCAACAGCTCCACCCCATAAAAATCCATCTTTAAAAGTAGTCATCTTTTTTCCTCCTGACTTTGATACTCTTATTATAAACCTCAAACCAAAAGATGAAAACGCATTCTTTTTCCTTATTGTTAAGGAAAGAAGTAATTTCAAATGGAAATAGAACAATATCTTCTTGTATTCTCGTAATGATATCTTTACGATTTGCAATACTTTCAAACTACAAAAACTCTCACAATAATTCTAATCCCCCATGTCTATAAACGACTTATCGCTTTCTGGTATCCCAGAATCATCTTCTATATAACGTTCAACTTGCATCTGCAAGTGATATTTTTTTCTTAAATCTAAGATTTTCTGCATTGTCTTTGATTGATGATGTTTATCTAAAGCTTCTTGATTTGTCCACTGATCAATAAGGAGAATAGTTCCCTCTTTTTCAATTGGTAAAAAATATTCGTATTTCAAGTTACCTTTTTGATTTCTAATTTCTTCAACAAGGCCCCTATCAAGCATTTCTCTTGCAAACTTTATTGCACTATCTCCATCACCCTTATAATATACATGAATAATCAATGTCATCTCATATCCTCCAAAATCATCCTTCAATTTTAAAAAAACAAGTTTAGATGAGGATCTAAACTTGTTTTTTTATGAACTAATTATCTAACGTTTCGCCATTACTTTCAATCACTTCTTTATACCAATAAAATGATTTTTTCTTATAGCGATTTAATGTTCCAGATCCATCATCATTTTTGTCTACGTAAATAAATCCATAACGCTTACTCATCTGGGCCGTTGAAGCTGATACTAAATCAATACATCCCCATGTAGTATAACCTAACAATTCTACTCCATCCTCAATAGCTTCACCTACTTGTTGTAGATGTTTTTTGAGATAATCGATTCTATAGTCATCATCAACAGTAGGTCCATCCGCACCTTCAATTAGAACGTCTTTAGCACCCAAACCATTTTCAACAATAAACAACGGCAACTGATAACGATCATAAAGATTATTCAACACTATACGTAAACCAATAGGGTCAACTTGCCAACCCCATTCTGAACTTTCCAAATAAGGATTAGCAATTCCTCCCAATAAATTTCCAATGCCTGATTGATAATTTTCAGGATCATGTGCTTGAACCGAACTCATATAATAAGAGAAAGAAATAAAATCCACAGTATTTTCAGCTAATAACTCCTTATCCCCTGATTCAAATTTGATATTGATATCATTTTCTTTAAAGAATCTTTGAATATATTTAGGATATTTACCGCGAGCATGAATATCTGAAAATAGATAATTCTGATTCTCAAATTCACGCGCAGCCAACGCATCTTCTGGCTTCGGTGTCATAGGATATGTTGGCATAGCCAAAACCATGCATCCAATTTTAAATTCTGGATTGATTTCATGTCCAACTTTCGTTGCCAAAGCGGATGCAACTAACTCATGATGAACCGCTTGATAAAGATCTTGTTTAGATAATTTCTCGACTGGAGTTGCAATACCACCACTTATAAAAGGAACATGTAAAACAGAGTTGATTTCGTTAAAAGTCAACCAATATTTGACTTTATTTTTATAACGATTGAAAACAGTTCTTACATAGCGCTCATAAAAACCAATCAAATCACGATTAACCCATCCATTATATTTTCTAGCCAAGTGGAGTGGAGTTTCATAATGTGATAATGTTACTAAAGGTTCTATTCCATATTTAGCTAGTTCGTCAAAAAGATTATCATAAAACTGTAAACCTTCTTCGTTTGGTTCCAATTCGTCACCATTTGGAAAAATACGAGACCATGCAATCGATGTTCTAAATACCTTAAAGCCCATTTCTGCAAATAAAGCAACATCTTCTTTATAACGGTGATAAAAATCAATTCCTTCCAATTTGAGATTATCTTCTGTAGGCAGTTCTGTAATGAATGGATTTAGATCATTATCACTTACTGGAACTCCGCCCCTAGGTGTCACATCCTGAACCGATAAACCTTTATCACCTACATTATAAGCACCCTCATACTGATTAGCTGCTGTAGCTCCACCCCATAAAAATTCTTTAGGAAATTTACTCATTTATTTTTCTCCTTTGTTTTTTTCTATACTTATATTATAATTAAATAAAAGTTACAAATCTTGCACAATAATAGCAAAAACCAATACTATACTATGAAGGAGGCCTATTATGATTAATCTCGGACAACTACATAAAAATACCCCTTATAAAAATGAATTAATTCCCTATTCTCTTACCCGGACTATTATGGAAGATGGCCTACCTGATATACTGTTTCACTGGCATACAGATATGGAAATCATATACGTACACGAAGGACAAGCAAGATTCCATATAGATACAGACTATTTTAACAGTGAAAAAGGAGATATTATTTTAATACGTCCTAATGCTTTACATTCTATACACCCAATTGAAAATACTTATCACTACATGGATGCAATCAACTTTCAATTAGACTTAATTGGTTATTCTACAAAAGATTTTGCAGCAAT
Organism: Streptococcus mitis; assembly: GCF_946190275.1. Taxonomy (GTDB): domain Bacteria; phylum Bacillota; class Bacilli; order Lactobacillales; family Streptococcaceae; genus Streptococcus; species Streptococcus mitis_DC. Next base: position 47,645 of record NZ_CAMHZQ010000001.1, read on the forward strand.
TCATTACTTACACCCCCTATATAACGGACAACTAGACTTTAAACGAGTGATTAAACCTAATCAACCTGGTTATACAGAAATTAGACAAACACTAATTAATTCAATGGAAATAGGATACTATAGGAAGACATTTTTTGAACTAGAATTAAAAAGTGAGTTACTAAAACTGCTTCATCTTCTCTTTCAATATAATTATGTTTATTCAAGTAAACAATCAATAGATGGTTATCGGAGAGAAGAAAAAATTAGGACAATTATCGATTATATAAGCGAACACTATCAGGAAGATTTATCAATTAATCTTCTAGCAGAACTATGTGGCTATAGTCCAACACATTTTATGAATTTCTTTAAAAAAAATTTAGGAGTTAGTTGTATGGACTATCTTATCCACTATCGTTTACGTAAAGCTACTGAACTTCTTCAACACTCAACTCTATCAGTTCTAGAAATTTCCTCAGAGGTAGGTTTTAAAAACTTATCAAACTTTAATCGCCAATTCAAAAAAGTTTACAAAACTACTCCCCGAAAATATAGAGAAGAAATAGATAAATAGATATTTTACCTTAGAAAAGTATTACAATTGGCTAGAATATCAGTAGAAACATTTATTATCATACTGTAAAATCAAGCTAAAGAATGGAGTAAAAGTATGAAAAAAATTATCTTCCTTGATGTTGACGGGACCATTGTTGACTACGATAACCACATACCCGATTCAGCTAAAATAGCTATCCAACAATCCCGAAAAAATGGACACTTAGTATTCCTTTGCACTGGACGAAGTAAAGCTGAGATGTCAAACGAAATTTTAGATATTGGCTTCGATGGTATCATTGGAGGAAATGGTTCCTACATTGAGTACAAAAATCAAGTTCTCATGCATCAACTAATTCCGTATGAGACTGCCAAACAAGTTGTTTATTGGCTTGAATCCAGAGGATTAGAGTTCTATCTTGAAAGTAATAACGGATTATTTGCGAGCCGTAATTTTCGTGATGCTGCAAGACAGATACTCCGCATCTATGCCTTAGGTAAAGGAGCTAGTGAAGACCAAATTTTAAACATGGAGCCAGAAGATGCGCTACATGGATTAGTTTATGGTGGAGAACTGTACCGAGACGATCTTAATAAAATTAGTTTTATTCTCAATTCCTACCAAGATCACTTAGATTCTAAAAAAGCTTTCCCACACCTAAAAGCTGGTACTTGGGGAGGTCGAGGAGAATCAGCTCTATTTGGTGATTTAGGGGTAAAGGATATTAATAAAGCACACGCTGTTAACATCATTCTTAAGCATTTAGGAGCAAATCATATTGATACAATTGCTTTTGGTGATGCTAAAGTTGATATTCCAATTCTCGAAACCTGCCATATTGGTGTTGCTATGGGTAATGGCGGTCCTGAAATACTAGCTATGGCTGATATTATAACAGATGATGTTCGACAAGATGGACTTTATAATGCCTTTAAAAAACTTAATCTACTGTAGGATAGTAAAATGAAAAAAACTCTCTATTTAATGCGTCATGGACAAACTCTTTTCAACAAACGTCATCTTATACAAGGTTGTTGTGATTCTCCGCTAACAGACTTTGGGATTTACCAAGCTCAAATAGCTGGCCAATATTTCAGAGAGCAAGGGATTAGATTTGATACTGCTTTTAGTTCAACATCTGAGCGAGCATGCGATACTTTGGAAATTGTAACTGATGGAAAAATACCTTATGAACGAATTAAAGGTCTAAAACAATGGAATTTTGGTGTTTTTGAAGGAGAAAATGAAGAACTTAATCCATCTATTCCTTACGAAAACTTTTTCGTCTATTATGGTGGAGAATCACAATTAGAATTACAAGAGCGAATAAATAACACTATTTGTTCGCTTATGAAGGAAGCTAAGGGCAACTCTATCCTTATTATGTCCCATGGAGCAGTTATTCGAAATTTTGCTAGAGTCTGGGAAAAATATGAGAAAGTTAAAATAGAAACGAATATGACAAATTGTTGCATTCTTAAATCCTCATATTCAGACGATATTTTTTATCTAGAAGAAGTTATCAATCATGATTTTAGCAACTGGAATAATAATTCTATTCAATAAAAATTAGATAATTTAATTTATTACATCCGTTAGTTTTAACAATTATCATCTACGACAACAAAAAGTCATGGAAATTTAAAAATCTCCATGACTTTTTATTTCTTTCGAATACGAGATAGATGGATCGTTAAATATAACTGCTCATCATCAGAAATAGAATAGTGTCTAGTTTTTTCTAAGTGTAATGCAATCTTTTTAGTTGTTTCATATGCAAAAGGATACTTCTGACACATTAGCTCAAACATTAAAGAATCATCCAATTCTTCTTGTTTCGTATTTGTTAATACACGCTCACAAAAAAATTTTAAATGAGTAATGAATCGTTGAACGTAAATATCATCTTGTTCTAAAGGAATTTCCAAACTATATTTCACAATAGTCATAATTTCTTCCATTAACTGTGTTAAATCTCGAGCATTTGAATTCTGATGATTCAACTCACTATTAACCAGGGTTAAAGCCATAAAACCCGCTTCATCATCGGGTAATTCTTGACCCAAATAGGAACTCAAAAGCTCATTGGCATATAAACCTGCCTCATACTCTTTAGGAAAGAATCGTTTAATATCCCACATGAGAAAATTCTTCATAAAAAATCCGTCACGGATTCTTTGTTCAACTCCATACATATGATCTGCCAACGATAGAAAAGCTGTATCTTTAATAGCATTATCTAATTTACATTTAGCAAAAGATATGGCTTTATCTGCAACTTCTAATAATTCTACAGGAATTTCAAAAAAACTTCTCTATGATTTTGAGATAAAATATAACGTTTATCTATTTTATTTTCATCAAGTTCATCATCAACTTTCTTACCAAATGCTAGACCTCTTCCCATTACAATGATTTCCTGATCTTTCATTTCAGATAAGACTACATTGTTATTAAATATTTTTTTAATTTTCATGATTTCACCCAATTATTAGTACCTATAGTATAGCACAAAAATGAGGTATGGAAGTTGAATCATCTTCCATACCTCCAATTAAACTATCCAATTTCAAGCAAGTTCTCTTCTAAGTTGACTTTACCACTTGCAATTGTGTTTACACTATGATACTTATTGGTATTTGTAACTATGATTGGTGTTGTAACTGAATAACCTGCTAATTTGATTGATTCAATATCAAAACTCAACAACAATTGACCTTTTTTAACTCTAGCACCCTGAACTACATGAGCTTTAAAGCCAGATCCATCTAACTCAACTGTATCCATACCAACATGAATCAGTAATTCAGCACCATCATCTGTTGCAAGACCAATAGCATGATTTGTAGGAAAGAGAAGACGAATTGTTCCATCTGCTGGTGCAACAACTTCCCCAATAGTTGGTTCAATAGCTACTCCATACCCCATTGCTCCACTAGAGAATACTGCATCTGTAGTCTCTGAAAGTGGAATAATATTTCCAACAAGTGGACTAGTAATAACCTGTTCTTTCACTCCAACTTTATCAGTTTCTAAATTTTTACCACCCTGTTTATTTTCCTTTTTCTCAAAAAGTGTTGGTACTGGTAAAGAACATTTGAATTGCAAATGAGAGGATAATAGCAATTGCTGTGCCAACTAAAGCTGCATATAAACTTCCAAAATTACCATCTGGACTAACAAGAGATGGGTAAAGGAAAATCCCCAAAGCACCTACTGAATACATAGTTACGTTGAACATTCCAACAAATCCACCAACAATACCAGATACGACGCAACTGATAATAAATGGCGTACGCATTGGAAGTGTCACACCATAAATAGCTGGTTCTGTAACACCAAAGATTGAAGAAATCAAAGCTGGAGTAGAAATTGCTTTTACCTTGCTTTCTTTCGTTTTAAGAATAATTGCTGCAAGGACACCTGTTTGTGTAAAACATGGTAACAAAGCACCTGCTAGAATAACACCAGACCCTTTTTGAGTAAGTTCAAGTATTGCCAACGGTACAAGTCCCCAATGAAGTCCAAACATAACCATCACTTGCCATAAAGTACCTAGAAGGACTCCATAAATAATAGGATTAAAATTATAAACTGAACTTAAGAATGCCCCTAGTAAATCAGACGCTGTATTAGCGATAGGACCAACTAGTAGGAAAGTCAATGGAATTGAAACAATCAAAGTTACAAACGGCACCACAAAAAGCTTGACTGTATCTGGTGTAATCTTTTTGATAAATCTTTCAATTCTAGAAGCTACCCATACAGCTAGAATAGCCGGAATAACTGTTGATAAATAACCTCCTGCGGGCATGCTTAAAGGAATTCCAAAAAAGTTAGATGCTCCTAATTCAGTCAAACTCTTAACACTTGCTTCTAAGTTTGGATAAACTAAAGACGCAGCAATTGCTAAAGCAGTGAACTCATTCATCTTAAATTTACGAGCTGCATTCAAAGCAATCATCATTGGCAAAAATTGGAAAAATCCATCACCAGCTGCGGTCAGAACTAGAGCAACTCCATTATTTGCAGCAGTCCATCCGAAGAAAGCAGTTAAAATAGCTACAATCCCTTTTATAATTCCAGCTGCTGCCAGTGGGCCAAGAAAAGGTTGGAAGATACTTGAGACAATATCAATAAAAGCATCTAAAGGATTCTTCTTAACATTATCTTCTTCATCAGCATCTACTGCCCCACTACCTTGTAAGCCGCCTACTGCTAATACCTCTGCATAAACATCCGGAACATGGTTACCTATTACTACCTGATACTGACCTCCTGCCTTAATAACTGTGACTACACCATCTCGCTTCATGAGATAGTCTGTATCAGCTTTACTTTCATCTTTAAGTGTAAAGCGTAAACGTGTTACACAATGTTTAACGCTACTCACATTTTCACGTCCACCAACGTGATTAATAATATCTTGTGCTAATTCAGTATATTTAGCCATATTGGACCTCCTTATATTTTTTGGTCATCAGTTGACTACTTATTCCCGGAAAATAGGTAACAAAAAAACCTAAACACATACCAAATAGAAAGCAAAGTATCGCTTCTTATCTCGTATTTGTTTAGGTTTTGCCTGCATGACCAGTAACAATCCATGAATCAAGTATATCACATTTTTTTATTTTTGCAAGCGCTTTTTTAAAAATTTTTTGATAATTAAATAATGAAGTTTGGCATGAAGTTAGCGAACTACTTTCAACAGAAAATAACTGATCCAACTACTATAGTTAGTTGAATTTGGAATAGTACGCTGTAGCTACTAAAACATTTCTAGAAATTAATTTGACTTTCCCAATATAGTTGTTCATATCTTATTTCAATCTACTATATATCATTATTACTTTAGGTATTTAATAAAAAACTTAGAGTTTTATTAAGGATAATTATAATCTTGATTTGGCTGATAAAACTAACTTCCAGGAGCATTTCCCCGAAATGAGAGCATAATCATTTCTAATTAACATCCAATGGCTGTTGGTTGTTTACTTATCATAATCTTAAAAAGTAATGGTGTGAATTTTGCTAAAAATTATCTAAAACATACTCCATAGTTTAAGCCATAGGTGTTGCAAATGCTGTATTCTAATTCGTTCTTAACGGTTAGAGAATTGGGTAGCTTTTCGAGCTTTATTAAGTTCCACATCATGATATTTATGATAAATTATCACTAAATTCAAGTTCTTTTGAGAGATAAAGCCTCAATTCTTACATATATAACCCTTTTTAAAATCGAGAGGTTATCAAAGGGTTATCACTTTTTTAGTTTTCGGAGCTTATGTAGTTGAGAAATACGAAATACTGTATCATAAAGATGATGTACAGTTTAACAACAAACGCACAGCTACTTCATGCCAGTTCAAATGATTTTATTATCGTCATTTTCTATTCTGAAGATATTATTTCTAGATATTTAAAAATAACAAAACAAATAGCAGATTATTTCTAAATATTTGAAAATAATGTCTATTTGTATTATACTATCTTTGAGGTATCTATTTATGAACTATATTAAAAGACCACATTATTTAGACTTTTTAAGAAGACATCGTGACCGCCAAATCATTAAAGTTGTGAGTGGAGTTAGACGAGCTGGTAAATCTGTTCTCTTTCAACTATATAAAGAGGAGTTGCTAGCAACTGGAGTAGACGAGGATCAGATTATATCCATCAATTTCGAAGATTTGAGTTACTATGAACTGCGACATTTTCAAACATTATTCGCTTATATAAAAGAGCAGTTAGTTGGGGAGAAAACATACTATATCTTTTTAGATGAAATTCAACATGTTGAAAAATTTGAGCTGGTAGCAGATAGTCTATTCATCCTACCAAATGTTGACCTCTATTTGACTGGATCCAACGCCTACTTTATGAGTAGCCAATTAGCTACAAACTTGACTGGTCGGTATGTTGAGATAGAAGTTCTTCCATTGTCATTTGAAGAATACCTATCAGGTCAATCTCTCTCAGAGAATCTGAATACAACAGAAATTTTTAACAATTATCTCTTTAGTGCTTTCCCTTACTTATTGCAAACATCATCTTACGCTGAAAAAATTGACTATCTCAGAGGAATATATAACTCCATACTGTTAAATGATATTGTCACTAGATTGGGAAATCCAAATCCTACTATTATTGAGCGCATTGTCCGAACCCTTCTCAGTAGTACAGGTAGCTTAATATCAACAAATAAGATTCGCAATACCCTGGTCAGCCAAAATGTTTCAATCTCCCATAATACTTTAGAAAATTATTTGACGACTTTGACAGATAGTTTACTTTTTTATTCCGTTCCACGTTTTGATGTAAAAGGTCGAGCATTATTGCAACGCTTAGAAAAATATTATCCCGTTGATTTAGGTTTACGACACCTCTTATTACCAGACCACAAAGAAGATATTGGCCATATCTTGGAAAATATTGTATATTTGGAATTAAGACGTAGATATTCACAAGTATATGTTGGTAATTTAGATAAATATGAGGTTGATTTTGTTGTTGTAACTGATCTTGGTCACTACGCTTATTATCAAGTCAGTGAAACAACACTTGCTCCAGAAACACTAGAAAGAGAACTTAGACCACTAGAAGCCATTAAAGATCAATTCCCCAAGTATCTATTAACAATGGATACGATTCAGCCAACAGCAAATTACAATGGTATTGAGAAGAAAAACATTATAGATTGGTTACTAGAAAAATAAATAATCATAAATCATACATCTAACTAGGTTTGTAACAGTCCGTTATCAATGATTCTATCCAAACCCTAACAAGATATAAGGAATTTAGAACACTGATACTTGAAAGATAACATGGAATCTATAACTTCTGGAAGTACTATCAAAAATTAATATCATAGTCTTGTTAGAGAAAAGCATCACCCACTTCCTCAAATGAGATTAAATTGTAACTGAATTATAATAAAAAAACTCTAAGCAGGCAGAGCCTGCTAACTCATGACAGAAAAAGAAGTTTAGCTTATAATGAAGATGAACAATACAAATCCGTGGTGTCTAATAGGGCTTTTCCTAGCCTGTTAAAAAAACTGGATGAACAAGAGTCATGAGATAACTCGAATATGCCTTGAGCATGAAAATAAAATTACTAGTAGCCTCTTGTTCTATTGTTCAAATAGTTAACAGGAGGTTTTTATAATGGAAGTCATGATTGAAACGTGTTGTGGTATTGATGTCCACCAAAAATCCATTGTTTGTTGTATTCTAGATGGTCCACTAGATACTAATAAGCTAAAGAAAATTCAGAAGAAATTTGGGACAACTACTGTAGCTCTTCACAATGCCTTAGATTGGTTGGTGGAGAACCATGTCACACATGTCTTTTTTGAAAGTACTGGGCAATATTGGCTCCCTCTCTTTAATATCTTTTCAGATTCTAATCTCGTCTTGGTACTTGCCAATCCTCAACATATCAAGAATGTGCCTGGTCGAAAAACAGACATGAAAGATGCCGAATGGATTGCTCAACTCGGCCGTTGCGGACTAATTGAACCTTCCTATATCCCTGCTCCTGAAGTAGTACAGCTTCGTTTACTGACACGTCGCATGCGTTCTTACAAGCAGCGTCAAACTCAAGTCAAAAATGAAATTCACAATCTCTTACAACGGGCTAATATCAAGCTAATAAGTTATCTTTCTGATATTTTTTCTAAGACAGGGCGATCACTTTTAAAATTATTTATTAACGGAGAAAGCATTAATGTAGAATCTGTTATCCCTTGTATCCAAAAGCGAGTGAAAGCAAGTCCAGAAGAACTTGTTGAAGCGATGGAAGGAAAGTTGTCACTAGAAGATCGCTTCCTCTTAGACCAGAGCTTAGAGGAATATCAGATGTATCAGGAACTCATTGAAAAATTGACCGATGAGATTCAACACTACATCGAAAAGGAGTTTCCCTGAGGAAAATAGGATACTTCAAACCATTCCTGGTGTGAATGAAAACTGTGCTGCCACTATTCTAGCTGAGATTGGACCAACTGTTACAGCCTTTCCATCCGATGCACACTTAGCATCCTGGACTGGACTATGCCCAGGATCTTATGAGAGTGCTGGCATTAAAAAATCCTCACACATTACGCAAGGAAATCGATATATCAAACAGGCTCTGACCATGTCGGGATTAATTGTAGCACATTCTAAGGATCCAGCTTTTTCTTCTTTTTACAATCGAATTTCCCAAAGAGGAAGCAAGATGAAGGCAATTATTGCTTATGCTCATAAGATTCTCAGAATCATTTACAAACTACTCTCCACCAAACAGACTTATCAAAAAGAAAAGGCGATAGGACTGAGGAAACAGTTCTAACGCTCAAACTAAAAAAATTTCAATTACAGTATAGCACAGGAAGTGATTTTTTGCGCTTTTTTACTGTCTTTTTTCAAATAAAAGGCTGAGCAATCGGGCTTTAAAATCAGAAAAACGCATAGTATCAGGTGTTCACAAAAACAACCTTGATAATATGTGTTTTATTATGGAAATATTTGCTTCATTTTCTCCTGAAATTGAGTTTTTTCTATCCTATTTTATCTATTCCTAATGACTTAATTCAGCTTCTTACCTCTTGGAAAGAGCAACAAAAATATGAACTAGCAAAATTTGGTATCATCAGTAATCCAGAACAATTTGTTTTTACATATATCGACACAAAAGGAAACATCAACAAGCCTTTACATGCTGACTATCTAAACAACAAAATGAAAAGTATTAGAAAGCGACATAAAGAGCTGACACATGCTACACCTCATAAATTACGCCATACAGGAGCAACGCTTGCTAAACAAGCAGGAATGACATTAAAAGATATTTCTGGAGCAATAACCCACAGCGACACAGGTACAACACAGATTTATGTCAATACTTCTAATGTAGTCCCTATGGCAGTCTGTGAATTTGCCTTAAAGTCTCTAAAACAATAAGGTAAAAATAGAGGTAAACTTTCGAGTGCTTTGAAACGTTGATATAATCGGATTGATTAACGTTTTGAGAACTGTAATGCTTTACGAGCCTTTTTCAAGCCTGGTTTGATACATTTTTATTTCAACAAGTTTCTTCATTCCTTTAAAATCAACGTTTTTCCGTGTTTCCTGAAAATAAATTCACAACTAATTTGAATAAGTTTCAGTTAAATGGTGTGAATTTTACCCTATGGAAACATCTACCAAGTAATTTATATCTTCCAACTCCCCCTCATCAAACATTTGATAAAAAACATTTTATAAGGCAGCATTTACTTTATCACATTCATCAATTAATACAATTTTGATTTCTCTGGACAATAAATCATTAGCTTCTGTAAAAAACTATTGCTGTAGATTTATGGAAATAAATTACTTTTTAGTGTACTCATAAATTACCCCTGCGTCACTTATCAATTATCACCTAACTCCCTCAACCTTTCCTGTCCTATCTTCAACATCTCTTCTTCCACCGTGTTCCATTTTCCAAATAGGCATTCGTGTAAAACTTCTGCTGCTGAGGTTTCGTCTACTTGCGAATCATAAACACACGATTGATCTCTTTGATAAATTTGAATTTGTCTAAAAAGTTCACTCTTTTCTAACTCTCGTAAATTATCAACCAAATGTTCTACAATTCCATCATGGTGTTCTTTAAGAGTCGCTCTAGCTTGACTAGGATCTATGACATAGAGCTCCTCATAACGTATCAAAGTACTGAGATAGGATAATTCTGGCTTAGTCGCAATCAGTGCAAGTGAGACTTGATATCCTCTAGTTGTCAATAATTGTGCTGTTTTCCGAGGAACTTCGGTTGTTCTCAAGGTACCCTCGATTAATAAATGATAACCTCGTTTACTCAACTCATCTACAAGATATTCAACCATTTGTCCCGCGAATACTTTGGTGTAATCCACACTATCTTTACCATACTTTTCCTGTAAACCAAGGTAGTTCGGATGAAAAGAGCGATAACTATCTCCATCAATGATAATGATATTTCCTTGAAATTCCCTTTGTTTAATACGGTGAATCGTTGTCTTACCAGCACCACTCTGTCCACCGAGCAAAATAGCCTTGGGCTGAGATGAAGTTGTTTTTCCACGAATTAAAGAACGAACGAGTCGATTATAGGCTTTAATAAAGTCATCCTGGCTAAATTTATCTAATTTCATTAAGCCACAACTAGATGACTAGCTTGTTCTAGCACACGTTCAATGCCATCCAAATAGCCATTATATCGCTCTACTTCCTCAAAAGTAGCAACAAGATAAATCTTCGTATTAATCAAATCAGAAAGATCATCGCTCATTAGAACCCAAGGATTCGAACTATCATCAAATTCAATTCCTTGTTCATCTTGAAAACGATAAAGTTGCGCTAAGATATTCGCTCCTCGTTCCTTTATCAATTCTATTTTTAATGTTAAGTGATAATCTTCTACTGGTGTGAGCATTTTTTCCTCCCCTACAATATCGATATAGGAAACATTAAATTTTTTGCAGATACGATCTACTAATTCTGTCGAAACTGAACTTGTTCCATTCTCATAACGGCTCAGGCTATTTCGAGAGATACCAATAATCTTTGCGAATTCAGGTTGGGTGAGATCATGTGTTTTACGTAATGTTTTTATATTTTCTCCAATCATAAGAACCCTCCTTTTATTTATTTCTATTATAGCACAAAAACAAAAACGCAAACTTTATTAAAAATATTAATATCTAAGATTTAGAGATTGAAGACTACATCACGAAAACTCTGAAAAGTACTGATATCCTGCTGTTTCCCATAGTATTTAAATTTTTAAGCAAAACAAAAAAGACACCCAAGAGATGACTCTTGAGTGCTTTGAAACATTGATATAATCGTACTGATTAACGTTTTGAAAATTGGCTAGCTTTACGAGCTTTTTTCAAGGATGGTTTGTGAAAGCTAGTTTTTATATACTTATAAAATGGCTTTAGAATAGTACTTTATTGAATCTTAAATTATTAAGATTTTAAAAAAATAAATATAAGTATACTACTTTTAGGAAATTTTTATATTACTTTTAAATTTTCTTTTGTAATCAATTATGTTTAATTGTCAACAATAAAATATGAACTTAAAAATTTGACTTATAAATATATCTTACACATCTTCAAAACCTAACCATTTCAAATCCCAATATCCTTCCTTACCATCATCAAATAAATTAATATCTATTTCATCTTCATCAACAGTATTTTGTTCCATAGCTTTTGTATTTTCATAACAATAATAATATTTGTGACATCTATCATTACTTTCCCAATATATTTCAATCTTTATGTTAACGTCAGTATCATCGTATAATTTGGCCATAGTCCCCCCTTATAGTAATCTAGAAATAGTTTTGAGCCTAGAAATCATAATTCAAACAATGACTTATTATCTAGAAGAAATGCTTCCTTTTCTTGTTCAGTTCCACCTCTTGGATAAACTTTATTACCTAAACGATAACTATGAACACGAGGAGATTTTCTCTCATCAGGATAACGATGACTCATAGTTTTATTTTCAAGTATTTCAGAAAAAGATGAATTAGCTGTTGAATGATTTTTTTCAAAATCATCCAAATTATTGTCTTTTTCATAATTGGCAAGACTAGCAAAAACTACTGTTACTACTGCTCCTAAAAATACAACAACTTTCGGATGCTCGTTTACCAACTTAAGACACTTCTCCTCTGATTCCAAAAACTTATCACCTATTGATTTTGATATTTTAATAGTATGGTTTAATGTACTATTTGTACAATCTTTTAATTTTGTTAAACTTAATTTCATTATTCTTCCCTCATTTTTATCTCTCTATTATCGTACCTTTAATGCACTAACAACAATATAAGAATTAATCATTCCAATTTTATATTAAGTAGTTTTATAGATTCGTAAAAAGTCTTATCTTTATTAATTATAATATCAATCTCATTTCCGACATCTTCAATAATGTATTGAGTAAATATATTATTAATTCTTACTTTTTTTATTGAAAGAATAAGCAATAATAAACACAGAAAAATAATGACCATAATTAAAAAATACATTGAAAAACCTCTTTTCTAACTTTTTAAAAATTATATACCTTCTCAACGTATTTGTCGTTCAGCATTACTGAACTTTTCCAACTTTTATAAAATAATTTTCTATTCTTTTAATAAATTTATTTTTCATCAATGATAAATCCGATAGCAATGCCAGACCAATTTGCTGATTAATTTCAGTACTGAGTTCATTGTCAACAATATCAAAAATATAAATCAAACAATGATAATAATCTCCTAATTGAAACAATCGTTCATCACCTTTTAACACTCTAATTTCTTCCATAATATCTTTATAATAGTCTTCATAAACCATAGATCTCAACTTATCAGGGAAATCTTTGCTTTTACTCAATAAATCTTCCAAAAGAAAACGTTTTATTTCCTTCTTCCTTCTTATCTTATTTTTAATTTCAAAAAAATCAAATACTCCCTCAAAATATTTATAACTCTTTATCATTATTATCAACAAGAGAAATAAACTTAATCCATTTGCTGTAGCAGATATGCAATCTGATTGCTTTATTAGCTCGCCATAAGCCAATAAAGCTTTCTCAAAATAAATATAACTATTCTCATCTTCATTTTCTATACATTCTAAAAAATGTCTATGACTAGCTTTAATCTCAATCAATTTTGGGTATAAATCGTCTTCTTCTTTAATTGTTACAATAGGGAATAGACATACAATAGAATGAAGCAAATCAGAACCCCTATCTTCTGCAACATTATTTAAATAATTTAATAATGAAAAACCTGTACTTAAATCATCTTCTAATAATTGATCCACAGTAACTCTATAGCGTGCTGCTATTCGCTTTAAATTTTCTTGCGATGGACTATTATTTCCACTTTCCCAATTCGCAACTGCACTTTTACTATCTAATCCTATAGAATACGCTAAATCCTCTTGAGTTTCCCCCATACGTTTTCTTAAACTTTTAATATTTTTGGATAATCTATCCATGGTCATACTCCATTTAAAAATAAAATCATTTACATCATAATTATACCACAATACACTATTCCACTGACTAAGTTTCCGAAAATAAGTATTTTTTAAGAACGTCTATTTTCCGCAATATACCATCATTCGAAGTGAACATTCATTCATTTTCCAACCAGGTCGTTTCAATTAGGAATAATCATTCTGAAAATATGACAATCAAACTATTTTTGAATGTAGATTATATTAAAAAAACATGATACAATAACATAGTACAATAATGACATATAGGAGGCATTTATGAGTGTTTTTTATGTTTACCAAGGAGAAACTTTCAACGAAGAACTTAAAGGAGGTTTTGTTTGGTCCCCTAAATTAAATAGAAAAAATGGAAAAAACAAAGGATTTTCCACAATGACTAAAATAAAAGAAGGGGATTTTATTATTCATCATTGTAATGGTGAAATAAGAGCTATAAGTATTGCTGAAACCAATTGCTACGACTCTGACAAACCATCTTATAAAATAGGTACAGGTAATAGTTGGGACAACGATGGCTATCGAGTTAATTGTAATTATATACTTTTAGATAATCCGCTCAAATTAGCAGAACATAAAAAATGGTTAAAAGAACACTATAGTGAAGAAAGTGCATTTACTAAAAGCGGAACTGGTAAACAACAGTATATGTGTACAATTACTGAACAACACGCACTTTATTTATTAGAAGAAGCCATTAATCTTCAATCTACAAATCAAACTAAAAAATTTTTAAATGATGCTCTAACTGACATCCGAGAAGATGAGGCTGGAGAATATCATCAAGTAGAAAAAGACGAAATTGATAATTTAATTGAAGTTGCAAGTGCAACTACTAGTGTTAAACCTAGTTGGACCGGTATAAAACAAGGTCAGAAAATGACAATGTCTGTATCTACAAATAAACTTCGGCCTAAAAGAAATCCAAAAATAGCAGCCGATGCATTAGCTAGAGCTAATTATAAATGCGAAGTAGATGCTAATGATAGAATATTCTTGAGAAAATCAGGTATAGGCTACACTGAACCACACCATTTAATTCCAATTAGTAAATTCCATGATTTCGACTATGAGAATTGTAGTTTAGATACTATGGAAAACATTGTATCTCTATGTAGTCATTGTCATAATTTACTGCACTATGGAAGAGACGAAGATAAAACTCCAGTTCTTAAAAAATTATATGAGGAGCGAAAAGCTGCTCTAGCTAAAGTTGGTTTAGATATAACTTTTGCCGAATTAAGAGAATACTACAAATAATTTTCTTAAAAGAGTCTGGGACAATAGTCTCTTTTTTTATAATTTACTTTACTATCCTTTTTATTACTAAAATCTAAATCAAAATAATTTTTCTAATTAACAACTATTGTAGTAAGAATTTCTTCAAATCAAAAAACTATGGTTCAACTATTTTAATTAAATAATACTTTTATATATTTTAACTTTATGTTTAAAAGATTCTATTCCACCTTCAAGATAATTAACAATATATTTTTTTATTTTATCTTCACTTGGATATCCAGAGTTTTCAATCCACCCATGTTCACCATTAGATTTCATTAATATAACTAAATCTGACAATGCATTTGTCACAATTGTAGCATTATGTGTGGCAATAATAATTTGACGATTTGATTTTACATCTCGTAATATACTTACCAAATTATTAAAAATGTATCTGGAATCTAAGTTATCCTCTGGTTGATCAATTAACAATGGACGATTATCATCAGTTAATTCAGAATATGCGAGAATAAAATCAAGCATTGCAACCACTTTTTGACCTAAACTTAAGTTAGTAACATCTTTAAAAATTGCTTTCTTATTTTTATCTGTAACCTTCGAGTTAATATTGAATTCTAAAGAGAGCTTTTCACAATTATTATATGTATCCTTCAAGTAGTCTTCTATGCTAAATAGATCTAGATTGTCCCAAATATTGAAAATTTCATCAAAAACATCATGTACATTTGATTTTTTAACCGCTATTAAAGACAAGTCGGAATAAATTGAATTAGAGTTCCCCTGATTTGCAATTTGAATTATTTGATTCTCATAATAAATTTCCCTGTCATTCATCATTTTTATAAAATTTATAAATCCTATCTTATCAAAAACAAATGATAAGTAGTCAATAACATCTTCACAGGACAGCATGTACCCCTTGAAAGGCCTTTTTAAATTTTTTCCTGGTGGGAAAAACCATGTTTCAAAGCGGTCCGGTAAAAGATACTTAAGTTCCTGCTTATAAACAATTTGTAAATTCCCCGTTTGTTGACTATTAAAATTATCAATAATTGAATTTATAAAATTATATTGTTTACTTAATTTCTCATTAGCAGATTCAATTGCTGGAATTATCTTTTCTATTTTATCAATTTTTTCGGAGAAGTTATATTCTTTGTTCTTTCTATCCTTGAAAAGTGTACCACGTAGAAAATCATCTATTTTGCCACTACTCGCAGAATTAACTAATTCGTTAACAGAATATCTACTATCAAACATTTCATTAAGTAATGATTCTCTCTTTCTTTTTGGTACATTAATAATTTTTTCATCATCTAGAATTTCATAAATTAATAAATGATTTTCTATTATCTTTGATTTTATTCTATTTTCATGAAACCAATATTTATC
Organism: Streptococcus mitis; assembly: GCF_946190275.1. Lineage (GTDB taxonomy): Bacteria > Bacillota > Bacilli > Lactobacillales > Streptococcaceae > Streptococcus > Streptococcus mitis_DC. The sequence goes on from NZ_CAMHZQ010000001.1 coordinate 63,862, forward strand.
AGTACTTCTTGTTCTAACTTGATATAAATCATAGATGTCTTCATTCTCCTTTTGTTTAGGGAGATTCAACTCAATTATGTATTGTTTTTCAAGCATTTCATACCATAAATAGACTTTTGAATGTTTAGATAAAAATTCTAACTTCTGTTTTGAGTCAGCTTTTTGTGAAAGAACAAATTGAATTAATTCTAAAATAGTACTTTTCCCGGTCCCTCTTCCTCCTATAATGCTATTTAATGAGTCGGAGAACAAAATTTTAAATTTATCATTACTTGACAAAAAAGCCTCTTTATTAGTAGGTAAATACAGACCTCGTATAACTTTTTTTATTTTTTTATTTGGTTTGTCTAATTTTACTGTAACATCATACTCTGATAAAGATTCTTTCAATTGTTTATAACTTCTCTTACTGAATTTTATCCACATGGGATTAATAGAATGGTTTTCAATATAATGTGAATCATTATCCAGAATAAAAAATGGATTAACCTCTTTATTTATTTTTGAAATGTAATTTCTAACATTTGAAATACTGTCTTTATTTGAAACTCCTATATACTTCAAATATTCTTTCGAAAATAATTTTTTCTTATAAGCATTAGTAAAAAGTTTTCCATCTTTAAATATATCCGAACTGTTTATATGAGCAAGATAAGTGATAAATTCTTCCTTATTAAAAGTATCAATAACATCTAAACTGGCTTTATATGAACCCTCTTTAATGCCCATAAGATTTTCTTCTAGCCATTTTTTAACAATTTCACTTTTCTCATTTGGAAAAGCTACAAGAACATGTATTCTATCAGCACATGAAATTTCCACTCCATTTATTACTTCAATATACTCCTTACCTTTATTGATATTCAATTCAGATACAATTTTTATAGCTTTTTCCATTTTCTTAATTCCTGAAATTGTATTATGATCAGAAACCACTATTGTTGAAATATTTTCTCGATATAAACTCTGAGCAACTACCAAAAATGATATTTGCTCTTTTTCATCTTCAAAACCATTTTTTTGATAGTTATTATAAATAATACTATCACCATCTTTTGTTTTAAAATATTCCTCTGGAAAAAGCTTATTATTTTTTACTTCTAAAAGATAATCTTCTATAGCTAGTTTGTTCCATTCTTTCTCAGATAAATCGTTCCAAACTTTAAACAATCTGTAATCATGGGATACTGGGGTATGGATGTGAAACAATGTTTTACTATATTTCCCACATTTATTTTTAGTTTTCAGTAATTCATCATATGCCTTTTTTATTTCATTATTTTCTTTTCTCATTTTCAATCTCCATAAACAAAAAAGTACACTATTATTATTTTACATTAATAATATTACTATTCAACAGGTAAGAAATTCCCAACAATAATACCTACAATTCTAGAATCTTCATCATACGAAAGAAAAATATCTCGATATTTTGGATTGATAGAAACTAACCGTAAACCCCGTTCTTCCTGGTAAACTCTTTTAATGTATGTCTGAGTATTACAGACTACTGCATATACTGCACCATCATAATCAAACCCTGTTTCACGAATGAGAGCCACAGAACCATTTTGATATTTGGGTTCCATTGAATCGCCAGATAACCATGAAGCAAAGTCACGGGCTAGTTCTTCATCAAAATAGACAGTGTCATAGTTTTGATCATTATAAACCGACGAACCGATACCAGCAGACATTTTTTCGTAAACATAGTATTCATATAGCTTCTCTGATATCGAAACAAGATTCTTACATTGTTCTTTTTGAACTAAGGTTCTGACATAACTAAGTGCTTGATCCTTACCTTGCTTTGATAACATATTATACAGTCGGACAATTTCAACCTCTGTAAAATAACCTTTTGTAGTATTTAGAATCTGCTCTAACCTCTCTACTTTTTCTCTAGACGGTTTTTTTACTCCTCGTTCCCATGCAGAATAGGCTTGATAGGTAATACCTAATTGATCCGCGATATCTTTTTGAGTTAGTTTTAGCTCTTTTCTACGAGCTTTTAGTTTTTCTGGTTGATACATCGTTTTCCTCACATTAATAGTAATTTCAATTCAGCTTTTTGTTTTGCCTCTTTGTCTGTTAGCTTATTTTTATCCCAAACATAAGCTATAGATTTTCCTTTATCATAGATGAGCCATACTTTTAAATTGTCACGGCTAGCCTTTATTGTTTTCCAATTCTCTTGATTCAGAAGTTCAGGATACTCATGACTAGTAACAAAGCCTCGTTGGTTTAAAGGTTGCTCTATCTTATTGATTAGAGAAGTCTGGTAGTTGTTAGATTCCTTTATAATCCGTTCTTTGATACTATGGAATAAAAGTAGTAATGGAGCATTTTGTCCATCGATATAAGCCTCGATAGCCTGCTTAATGCAATCTTCTTTTCCAGAATAATATTCTCGTAAGAAATCTAAAAGACGAAAAAACAGTGCTTGCTTTGAAACATTCAGACTATTCTGAATGTGTTGAAAGGTATCGCAACTATAATAAATCTTTGACAACAAAACAATGTCAGTCATTAATACTACAGCAGAGAAAATATTCGCTTCTCGCTCTAGTAGGTTCTCCTGATTATCAATAGATTCAGTAAAATAAGTGCCTTCATGCTTAAGGATGAAGTGTCCTAATTCATGACATAGGGTGAAATTTTGCTTCACAATGGGGTTATCTTTCTCATAGGAAAAACTAATTCCTAATTCATCAATGACAGTTAATCCTTCAATCTTATGATTTGAGAAGTGATGACTAATCACTTGAATTTGATATTCATGAATACAATGTTGAAAGAAGTAGTTAAAATTATAATTTAGTAACGAAATATCATGATCCTTCATGTACTGGTATAACACATGTTTTGTAGACTTACTTATTCTTGTATACAATTCATCCAAAGAATGATACCTCCTTTAAGTATAAATTACAAAACTAAATCAATTTGGTTGAGTTTATTATATAAAAAAAGTGGACAAATGTCCACCTAGTTTTAAAAAGATTTATTCTGTTGTGACTTCTATTCAAGGATATTAGAAATATTCTCCCCAAAAGTTTCGAAACTTTTATTAGTTTCAAGATAGTATTTTAGAATAGCTTCAATTATATCTTTTTTATTCGAGTCAACATCTTTGTACAAATTAGGAAAGCTGAAATCTACTGAATATTTTTTTAAGTGATAAAAATATTTTTTTATATCCGTTTCATTACTTAACACAAACTCAATTAATTTATTTTGATTAGTTACAGATTTAAATTCTGTAAAAAAGTCATTATTTTCAAATACCAGTTCATTGGGATTATAACGTAGTCGGTTAATATCACTTCTGAAGCATTCTAGAACGTTTTGGTCTCTTTGACAATAATTTATTAATTTATCACAAATTTGAAAGCCGAAATAATTTTGATCTATCCAATAAAAACTATCACTTTTCTCATATTCCATATTAACTCTGTATGATTCCTTTAAATTGTTTAAATAACAATTTAGTAATGTCCTTCTAAAAATTTCAGGACTATTGGATAAGGTTGAAATGATTTTTTGATACTCTAACTTTAAGCGATGATTATAAGTCTTTTCAAGATTATAGATGTCTATAAAATTTTCAATTCTTTTATCGAAACAACTTTGAGAAAAAGAAAAATTAATTCTTGGAGAAATCCCTCCTCTTTCTTCCACTAAAACAACTTCAAAATATTCTTCAATTCGAAAATCTTCCGCATACGGATTAATCTCGCTATTATTTGCATTATCAGATTTTACTTGATGTTTTGGAGTGTTACATTCTACACAACATTTAATTAAATTAATAGGTAAGATAGCAAAACGAAAATCTCCTTTACTTCCTTTAGGAATAATGTGTTCCAATGTTACTTTTGTCGAAAGAACGCCCTCGCAAATCGGACATATCTCAGTATTATTAACATTCTTTACTGTGGGAAATGAAATAAATACTTCTTTTTCTTCTTTTCGAATATAATTTGTGTATAAATCTTTTGCCTTATCATAATCAAAAAAAGCAGGTTGATTCAAATTTTCAATATCTATGACATATAATCTTGAATTAATTTTCTCTTGATATTCTTTATCTAAGTCATTCAGGTACAATTCCAGTATTTGTTTATCTGGCTCTTCTATAGAACTTGGCAAAACTTCGATTATTTTATCAATAGTAGGTAGATTGTCTATACTAACTTTTCTCAAATTTAATCATCCTCTTCTAACTCATACTCCAATACCTCATATTTAAGGAGCAGATATTTTAAATAAGCTTCATCGCCTAAATAAGGAATATCAGTCTTAAATAATAAGGGATTTTTTTTACGTTCCGGATCTTTTACTCTTTCTATAAGCAAGCTATTATATCCTGTATTTTGTAGCTCTACACCGTATATATTTTTATATAAAGCATCCAAATTTTGCCCATAAGTCTTATAAATAATTGATGATATGTTATGATTCGAATCCAACTTATATACATTACAATGAGGAATTTCTTGAATAACTACAGGCGAATGTGTTGCAACTAAACAAAAAGCTCCTACTTTATTAACTATTTCAGAAACAGCCCTAATGAAAGACTTAATCATAGGTGGGTGCATAAAAGTTTCAGGTTCATCAAATATTACCAAACTTCCTTGATTAGCACAAAAAACTAGTTTAGTTAAATACAGTAAAATAGTAGCTTGACCCGAACTTAGTTTGCTAATCTTTTCGAAATCGGATAATTCAATGGTTCTATCACAAAAAGCGGCTCTTATATCCTGTGCCCACGGTTCAAAAGAAAAATAGCATAAAGCTTTTTCCCATAATTCAAGTTTTTCTTCAGATGCAATCAAGTCAAGAATTAGAGACTGAATGTACCAACGAAAACTATCTCCAATATTAATTTCATGAATTTTATTTTTTAATAATTGATTTTTATCGTCAAGTAATTGCCTTCCCTCGTTATTTCTGTATTTTTCGACAAAAGAGTTTTTAATTTCCTCTAATTCCAATGAAGCTAATTTATCTATTACAGTTTCTATTAAGGGGTTCTTAACAGATACAAAGCCTACTTTTTCGTAAAGAATGTTACCTTCTTCATCTAGATACTTGTCAGTTAATTTTATATTATTAACTTCAATTTCATTATCAAATGGACTTAGCGAAAAATGAATTATCTGAGAAAAATTATTATCATTGTTAACGTGCCTTTTAATAATCTCTTCTAATTTGTAAGATTTACCACTCCCATTCCCCCCAACTATTCCATAAACATTCATTGGTAAATATGATTTTTTTCTCTTATGAAAAATTAATTTGCCCTTAGAAACTATATCTTCATTGAATTCATATTCTATCTTATCAATTTTGTCATCAATTGAACGTTTAATTATAAATTTAGAATATTCAGTATCCGTTTCATTTAGATCAGTTCCCGATAATGTCAAAGGATGAAATACATCTTTAATTTCTTTTATCGACGTAGATCTTAGGAAAGAACTATTAAAAAAATTATGTGCTTTTCCTTGTACTGGTCTTATCCTTTTAGATTTAGCTTCGAGATCTTCATAGTCAGCATAATATTGGGCAAAATCATTTAGTTCATTTAAATCAAATGCTAAATCATTCGTCATAGCAAACCATTCTTTTCTAACATCATATGTTAAGTATTTCTTTAAAAATTTATAATAAGTAATATTACCTATCGAACAAATTTCATTTTTTGGTTTTGCTCTGCTTCCTAATAGATATTCTTTTATTTCGTTAGTCAGAGGGTTAATACGGAATGATATTGTTTTCCCCCATATGTAAATAACCATAATTTGCTGATAACCATAGTCATTCCATTGATCAAATCCAATATCTATATTCTGTATAAAATCGTCCAATTTTTTGAAACTAACTACATTTTCTATAATTTCAAAGCTACTAGTTTCAATGGCTGAAATTCTAACAAAATGAAATGTGAGAAACTCTTTGTTAATAGAAAAATAATAACACTTTTCATCTACATAACCATTAAAATCATCTAACTTCTCAATATCTGTAAAATCGTATAACATGTCAGTATCTGTAAAACTAACATACTTATCGGTTATTTCCGTAATCATAATATAGTCTGTTAGTTTTTTAACCAATTTATCAGCACTACTTGTTAATTTCTTATTTTTTAAAGTTTCAATTTGACTAATCAATAGAATTTTTTTATTACCATGCCAATTTTCACTAGAATACGCTAGAAAACTATAATCAACAAACAACTTATCCTTTTCTTGCGAAAATTTAAAGTCCTGTTCAAACCAAGTAATCTCATGATATTCTTTTTTTATACCTTCAATTATTTCTGCAGTATTCATAAAATCTATCCTCAAAAAAAGTATTAAATCCTCTATAAGTCATTAAATATGTTAATTTTTTAATTCTTTATTTTGCTCTTACTAAATAATTTTTTTCTTTCTTCCATAAATTCAATCAACTCCTTCTTAAAGATTTTCTTCTCTTCCTCTGTTAATCCCTTTGAATTCATACGGAAAAGCAATTCAATATTGTCTAATTCATCTGATTTTTCTTCTGAGTTGCCAAGCAAATAATCAACGGTCACATTTAAAACTTGTGCAATTTTAACGAGATTTTCCTGTGTTGGTTTTTTAGCTCCACGTTCCCATGAAGCGTAAGCAGGTTGCGAAATTCCTAGTTTTTCAGCCACTTCAACTTGAGTAAAGTTCGCCTTTTTTCTTAGTTCTTTCAAGCGTTCCGAAAATTCCATTTTTAAGCCTCTAAAAATTTTTAAAATTTTTTTTAAAAACCTCTTGAAGATATAAGCTTTGGTTATATAACGTAAATATAACCAATGGTTATATCGGTTTTAAAAATAATAATGCTAACTTTTAGCATCACGATCTTTGAAAATTAAATAAAAAGTGCGTCTGACAACCAGAAGACTGATTGCCAAAACTACACTAAACTTCGTACCCTTATTGTAAACGCTTTGGAAAGAAAAGTCAAGTCTATTTGATGGTTGAAGTGAAGATTTAAAACATTTTTGTGGACTTCCACGCATTTCGGACTTTCGCACTTTTCCGAATAGTAAAGTGAACTTGCTTCGCCAAAGAATCTTAAGGGTATGACAATGACTACCTGATGAGATTGGCTGGGAAAGCGATGGTAATTGATGCAAAGCACCTTGCTAAACGTTGCCACCGTGAAGGAGGAAGCCTTCAACCAAATAACTTTTCTCTACTGCTTTCTATCTAATTTACTAGATAGATTTACTCTAGCTACTAAGTCCATTTTCTTAGTAGCTTTTTACTTTTACAATAAAGGAGAACATATGACTAACTTTTTTCGCACAACAATGTGAACGAATCTATAAAAACTACATTTTCACCTATGATATCTTTTCCTCATCGGAACAACTCCAAGGGCAACTCTATCATCAAGCTCAAAAGGCTTTAAATAAATTTGCTAACCAATCACTGCTTACTGGCTTTGCTCAAGGTGAAGTACAATTTTACACTCAGAAAGGAAACACTTATGATCCCAGAAACACTTGTTATGCTACCAGAATTTATCGACACTGCTTACTACGAAAAATTGGGCAATGCGCCACGTTATGTCTTCGGAAAAGAAGGCAAATATCAACGCCACGTGCTAAACAATGAACAACACGGAGACTTCCACGTAATCACACCTGCTTCAGCTACCGTCTTTCCAGAAGATGCTTTTGTTGAAGTAGTTAACCCTATTTTCCTATCGGATACTTCGCTGAATGGAAATTCTGTCGCACCTGCTCTCAATATTTTTGCTGAAAAGCTAGTACTCAAGAAATAACAAAATAAAGGAGAAAATAAAATGGCTAAAACTGGATTAAAGTATGGAATCTATGAAATTCTTACTCATAGCGATACCCTTACAACTAAGACTTATGTAAATACTTCGAATATTATTCCAATGGCTGTTGGAGAGATTGCTTATCGTAATCTTAAAAAGTAATGGTGTGAATTTTACTAAAAATCATCAAAAAAACACCCCATGGTGTGAACCATGAAGTGTTGTAAATGCTGTATTGTAGCTGGTTCTTAACGTTTAGAGAACTGGCTAGCTTTACGAGCTTTCTTAAGACCTGGTTGGAAAAACTATTATTTGAATAAGTTTTAATATCCCTTCAAAATCAACGTTTTCCCTCTTTTTCAGAAAACACTTTTTCATCTAATTTGAATAAATTTTATTTGAATGGTGTGAATTTTACCTTAAAAATACACGAATTGAGCTAGAATTTACCGAAAAGTTCACACCATATAAAATTTATATATATCCTAACAAAAACATAGAAAAGAGAGCAAACCGCTCTCCTTTTTTATTATTACAATTTAATCTTTTATACCCACTCACCATTGGCATTGACCGTATAGCCATCTGGTGTAGTAGTATTCACCGCTAAAGCTCCTGAGCTATAGGCATAGTACCATTTACCAGAAACTGTAAACCAGACTGTTTTCATAGCTCCAGCGCTATCAAGATAATACCATGTATTATTATCTTTTACCCAACCAGTCGCCATTTTACCATTTTCTTTAAGATAGTACCATGTGTCATTGTCTTTGACCCAGCCTGTAGCCAGTGAACCTGTTTCATTCAAGTAATACCATGAGCCACCAGTTTTGACCCAGCCAGTTTGCATCCAGCCTGTACTGTCAAAGTAATACCATGTACCCTTGATTTGTTCCCAACCGTTGCTAGTATAGGAACCGTCTTCGTGCTGATACCACCAGCGACCAGCTGACTCAATCCAGTTACCAGCTTGAGAATCTTTTGTAGTCTTAGTTTCCGTTTTCTGTTTGGCAACTACATCTACTTTGGCTTTATCTTGGCCAATCACCCCACCATTGTTATTCACAACAGGAACTTCAACACGTGGAGTTGTTGGGACAACAGGAGCTACAGGTGCGCTTGGAACGCTAGGAGTGCTTGGAACAGATGGAGTTGTTGGAAGTGCGAACTCAGGAAGAGCTGGACGGACTTCTGGGATACCCTTATCTGTTACAGGATGTTTCTTCAATTCTTCTGCTTGAAGACGAGCCTGTTCTGCTTCGTAACTTGCTTTTGCTGTCGCATAAGCCTTATTCGCTTCTTTGGCTACTTTTTCTTTTGCTTCAAGCGCTTCTTGTGCAGTTGCTTGATTTGCTTTTACTTCTTTGAGCGCTTCTTCTGCGTCTTTCAACTCTGCCTTGCGAGTTTCAAGCTCTTTTGCAGCAGTTTTCAAATCTTGAACCAACTCTTTTGAAGAAGTAACTTGTGTTTTTGCTTGGTTAAGTGCTTCTTTGGCAACGGATACCGCTTGAGTTTTTGTAGCAATATCTGCTTTTGTACCTTCAATTTGCGCTTTTGTTGCTTGATTTGCTTGTTCTGCTTCTGTAAGAGCAGTTTCTGCATCTGTTTGCGCTTGTTTGCTTGTTTTTTCCGCTTCTACGGCTTCTTTTTGTGCTTCATTAGCATTTTCCAAGCCTTTGCCATTAACCGCGTCTGTGGCGATTTGAACCGCTTCTGTGGCACTTGCAAGTGCTTTTTCTTTTTCAGTTTGTGTAGCTTCTTTTTCTGCTACAACCGCTTCTTGCGTAGATACCGCTTGATTTGCTTCTGTAGCTTTTGTTTCTGCCTGTTTAACGGCTTCTTCTTTTGCAGGAACAGCAGACTCAGCCTTCACAACTTCTTTTTCTGCTTCTGCAATAATGGCTGGACTTGCCTTCTTCGCAAAGTCTTCCGCCTTTTTCACAGCGTCTGTTTTCTCATTGACAAGAGAATCTGCTTCATTTGTAGCACGCTTGGCATCTTTGACCGCTTGCTTGGCTTCTACTACTTCTTGATCCGCTTTCTTAGCTTCTGCTTCTTTTGTTGCAACTTCTTCTTTTGTCGCTACCGCAGGAGCAGTTGTTTCCACAACTTCCGCCTTTGGCGCTTCCACATTCACTGGTTTTGGAGCGACTTCTTCTGCTCCTACTGTATGGGATAGGGATGCGATAGTGACTGCCAATGCAGATACAACTGCACCCGTATGTAATTTCTTAATCTTCCCATGATCTTTTAACTTAGAATCAAACATATCTAAACTCCTATTGTATAGTTTTCAGTGTATTTTTTACCTTTAGTACCATTCTACCATACTTTTGTAACTTTTGTACAGTTTAATATACTTATTTTTAAAGAAAATAGATAGTAGAATGGTACATAATATGAGATACGATAGATTACAAAAACATATAGCATTTAGAATCCGTGAATGTCGAAAAGAACAGAAATTAAGTCAAGAGAAATTATCAGAATTAGCTGGCTTGGGTATTAAGGCCATTCAAAACATGGAAAATATGAAATATGATTTTAAAATAAAAACTCTTGAATCAGTAATCAAAGCATTAGGCATTACCGTAGAAGAGTTCTTTAACCTACAAGCATATAATCCAGAAAGAAAAGAGTTCTTTAATTTACAAGCATATGAATCAGAGAGAGAAGACTCCCCAGAAATACTTCTCGAAAACTTAACAAAGTTACCCAAAGAGAAACAAGGAAAAATTATATCTTCATTTAATGAAATTGTAAAGAATATTAAGTAAAAAATATTTTCTAAATATATAAAGGTAACTTCTAAAAGTAACTTCCACTTGTACTAGCGGTGGAACTTAGTTTGGGAATTTACCCTAAATATATAAAATCCCTCCATAATATTGTTTCATGGAGGGATTTTTTTATCGAAATACTAATAATAGCAGTCTGATGTCAATAACAATTTCTTATGAAGTGATTACTTTTCGTTAACTACAAGAGGAATATTAGCAAAAAAATTAGCTTCTTTAATTACACTGAATAAATTTCTTTTATTTGTCTTTTCTTGAATATAATCATTTTTTAAAATATAAAAATGATTATATTCTTTTTGATGTTTTGATAGGGACTTAAACTTAATTTTTATAGTTCTATCTTTTATCGTTACATTTGCATTTAAACGGTAATTTATAAAATAATTTATCATGTAAAACCATTGATTATATTCAACATCTACTATTGCTTTACGATTTCTCAATATACCTCTACCTTTTTTTATCTTATTATTACTGAACTTTGGTAACTGACGATAAAGAATACATATTTCTCTATTTGACTTATAAACTAAATTTAGACAATTAGATTGTTTTTTATTACTAACAACATCATATATAACGTTTTCTTTAATTTTTTGTAATACTCCTTTAAATACTTTTTTCTTACCTTTTCCATCTAGTACAAACTTTTTATCTTTAAATACTTTCTTCTCATGCAGTTTAGTTTGTATATACTTCCTAGTTCCATTTGAAGATTTGAAGTAGAGTCTATGATTTTTTAATCCCTTAGATTTATTCTTACGAATGATATAAGCTGGTTCTTCTATAGAAGCATATAGGTTTAAATTTATATCATCCCGATCCACATCAAGACTATCTTCTTTCGCAATATTAAGAAATTCATCAATAAGTTCAGTTTCGGAAGGATAATTCAGACTGAAAAAATAATTCTCTGATTTTAATGCACCTAAAAAGGCCTCGAATTGACTTCTGCTCAGTCTCGAATTATTATCTAAAAAATTTTTCAATATTCTCTTAATGATTGTCATTTGTTTTTTATAAGAATTTTGATTTAAGCTCGTTCCTAAACTCTTTTTCACCTCTCTATTTATTTGGTATTCTATATCCCTCCTCACACTGTAATCCAATCTCTTTAAAGAAGGCAATAAGAAATCCGTTAACTTATACATATCGGATAGCACAGCTACTTCAAGTGAATCACCCTTACTGTCTTTACTCAAGTCCTTTGGAATCCGTTCTAATGAATCATTACTAAAATAATCATTAAACATTTCACTAGCGACAGACATTTCCTCAAAAGCAAACAATAACTTTAATTTTTGTGAATCTTTTTTTGGTTCGTTATTACACCATTTTGTTAAAGTATCTTCTGAAACTGGCGCTTTTTCTTTAAAATATATGTCTAAGAAATTTCGTCTTGAATAATGGTTATTTTTTTTATCTCTTGCCCACTGTTCCTTGATAATAACGTTAAAGTTTTCTAATAAGAACTCTCTCTTCATATCTAACAACTTTTTTTGATTTAAAAAGTTTCCTAATTCTACTAGAGAGATTTCTTTTTCAGAAATATCATTACACTGTAATAAATCAGAAAAAGAGATTTCTTTTTCTTGACTAATCTGACTTTTTAAAAAATCTACTACATCTCTAACTCTAATATTTTGAGGATAGAGTTCAGAAATAAAATAATCACATTGTTTCATAATACACCTACTATCTAAAATAAAATACGAGTTGATTTTTCAAACTCAAATTCTTAAGTTATATTGATAACTATCACTATTAAATTATATCATTTTGTCGGATTTTTGTTTCAATTTGAAAACTTTTAGTAGATTGGCCAGATAGTAAACTGACCAGATTTGATTGTGCAGGCGAGTTTTTAAAAAAACTCGCATTCCAACCAATTTTAAAATAAGATATACTAGTTGTGTCGTTAAAGTTATAACTTTTTACTCGTCAGCATTCGCGATAAGCTGACCATGCATTCTTTGACAGGAGGAAAAAACATGTCAAAAGAGAAAAAATTAACTGTGGGCACCCACACCAGTGCAAAAGCATTTTTAGATGCTTTGTTAACATCTGTTACAGTGTCAGCAACAATAAAAGTTGTTGACAAAAACGATGGCATCATCAACGAAGGTCAAGAAGACCAACGTGCTTGGGCATCTCTAACGTGTGTAGATAAGAAACTCTACGAGACGTTTGCAAGTATTGGACAAGAAGACTACTGTCCAACTTTTAAAGTCAAGTTGAAAAACTATCAGAGCGAAAACCTAGATAGTTTGATTAACGCTGACATCACACTTAATAACTATGATGTAGCGTTTGTATTTGACAAACTCAAGCAACCAGTCGGACTCGCTCTTGTAGCTGAGCTTGGTGACATTTCATTGAAATAAGTGATAAGCATAGTGAGTTATCATCTACTTCCTTTAGATGATAACTACTTACTATGCGTGAGGTGAACATATGTTATTTAAAATATTCTTCTATCTTATCCTTGCGTTGCTTGTGTGGCAAGGTTTGAATGTTGTGTACATTTATCTAAAGAGACAGTTTCTTCTACTATCAAATGAAGTTGCTGATAACAACGGAAAGATATGGGAACAATGTCTCTTATTATCGGGAAATCAAGTTAAGATTTTAAAAAATTTGATTCAGGAGTTAATTTTTTGGCAACTAAACAAGACAATTGATGAGCAATTACAAGCTCGAAAGGCTACTGTCTTACAAAACGTAGTTAATCATCTCAATCAAAACTTATATCAGCAGTTACAGTTAAAAACTATAAATCCTGCCACTACTGATGGTGTAGATATTTGGGTTTATCTAGCAAACAACTTAAATGATGATGAACAATTGTCATTAGAAAACTACTTTGTAGGTGTTATTGCTCTATACACCAATGAGTTTGCATTAGATGTACTAACTGTTGAACTGACCGCAGGTTCTGGCTGGGTTGCTAAATTCGATGTCAAAACGAGCGGAGAGGCAGTATACAATCGAATGACAAGACAGACGAAAGTCAGTTACGAAGAGGACTTCTAGCATGATCAAAAACGTTTTTGACGTCAACAACAGGGGACACCCATCCCCTGCAACCGTTGACATTAACCGATTTTTCGCATGGATTATAGCAGGCCCGTCTGGTTCAGGAAAATCCACTTTTTTGAGAAGACTGCTAGGTCTCATTTCATTTCATGATACAGATGCTGAAGCTTACTTTTTGGACTTTAAAGCAGATGAAGAAATGTTTTCAATGACTAGTGACCATGTCGCAAGAGGCTTTGACTGTCTAGAACTATTCGAAACAGTCTATAAACGCTTTGAGGATAGACTTCATAAGCAAGAAAAAAACTCACATAATCTTTACTTGATTTTCGACGAGTGGCAAGCTTTCCTTGCTTATTTAGAACAAACAGACAAGAAAAAGCACAAGGAAGTACTTTCTAAGATGTTAATGATGAACAGTATGGGTAGAAGCCTAGGTTTGCGAATCGTTTTATCTAGTCAACGTTTCTTGATGTCTGACCTTCCGGGGCGCTACAATTTTAATTGTGTCATATCCTTATCAACTAGCTTTCTGCTAGCAACAAACAACAGGCAACTCCTTTTTCCTGATATGGAAAAGGATGAAGTTTCAGTAAAACCTAGAGGATATGGCTATTTCCAACTGGAGGGCGAATCTGTCAAGATGTTTCGTACTATTCAAGTAAGAGACGAGGAACGGTTAAATCAACGAATGCAAGAGCTATTTTCAAGGTATAGCTAGCGCTTTTTCTGCTACACTTGTTTAGCGCGACACTGACCTTACCTAGGGGATTCATCGGTATAGGTGTCGGCACGACATTACCAGCAGAAAAATGACTGCTTGCAAGGGCTAGAGGGTGGAGATTTTTCAAGCGTAACGATGCCGAAGGCAAGGAGTGAAGCGAAGAAAAATACTACCCGTCCCTTGTTAGCTGGCAAGCGTTCTCGGTTCGATGGGGATCCATCGGGCAGGAGAGGCTGGGGTTTGGGGCAAAGCCCCAAGAGTATCTAAATTTATTTTTTAATTATTCCTAACGCGTGTTAGACTGGGCTTGTCAATAGTCTAACACTAAAATAATTAAAAAAATAATTAGAAATGGTGGTTTAATTATTATGACAAAAAATACAAATAAAAAAGAAACTATTTTAACATCAGTTCTATTAACACAACAGTTCTTATCCAAAGCTTGGAAAAACAGTTGGGATGAAGAACTAATCAAATCCGAGAATATTGAAAAAATTCTTGAGGAGATTGTTAGAAAAGTTAGTGAAGTGGCAACAGTTTCTGAGGCATATGCAATTAAGCATGACAAAGACACATCTGTATCATTCGACAAAAAACTTCAAGAAACAACTACTAAACTTGCCGAACCGCATATTCATGCTTTACTCAAGTTTAAAAAAGGTGCAACACTATCTACTTTAGCCGAAAAAATCGGATTAGCAGAACAGTATCTCGAAAAAGCGAAGTCTGGAAGGTATGGCTACGATAACTTGTTAGCTTACTTAATTCATGCAAAAGATAAAGATAAATATCAATATAGCCCTGATGAAGTTGTTACTCTAGCAGGTAAAGACTACTTAGAAGTCTATCATGAAAGGAAAGAAAGTTGGCTTAAAGGAAAAGCTAAAAAAGAAGTTCAACAAAGTTATGAGGATATCGATTTATTAATTGATAACATTCTGAACGAGAATATCACCAAACAGGAAATTCTGCTTAATAAGAAATATCACACGCTGTATACAGTGCATAGAGTTAGAATAAACGATGCTATTAGGACTGTTGGGGAAATTAAAAGTGCCAAAGTAAAATATGAACTTGAACACAAAGAGTTCAAAAAGACAGTCATTTTCATCTATGGTAAATCTGGTCTTGGAAAATCAACGTTTGCAAAAGAGTTAACTAAAGATATCGTTCAGCTAGCAAAACTAAATAACCAAAAGTGGCAGTCAGTCTTGACCGCAGGTACTAACATGTTTGATGAAGTAAACGGAGAAGAAATCCTACTACTTGATGATGTTCGAGGGGATAGCTTAACCGCATCTGATTGGTTAAAAGTTTTGGATCCATATAGTATCAGTCCAGTGTCTGCACGTTATCAAAACAAAACAGCTGCTTCCAAGGTCATCATTATCACAAGTTCTAAACATCCTTTAACTTTCTTTTACCATACTAAAGGAAACTTCCAAGAAGATTTATCGCAATACGTTAGAAGAATCGAGCAATTGGTAACAGTAAAAGGTACGAGTGACGAACTTATTTTTGCAGAATCTCATCCTGAAAGATTCTCAAACAATAGGAGACGAATCCCAGAGGTTGGACATGAAGTTTATCTATCTTACGATTTCACATCTGACAACGAAATGAAGAGTAAAGAAGAACTACTGTCCATTTTAGTTTCAAAAATTGGACTTAACAACCAATGGGATATCTGGGAATACGACAAAATAAAAACCCCGTCCGAAACTTTGGCGAGCGAGGACGAGGTGGAAGATAATCAAGAAAAGTAAATAGGGTATCTCTTGATACCTCTATTATACCATACATTGGAGGAATACATGCAAGTCATTTTACCAGATGAACAAGTTCAACAAATTCAGCACCTACTCGCTGAACTAATCAAAAAAGAGATTGAAAATAGGTTGAACAATAGCAATCTTGATAGTCCATTTTTAAACAAACAACAGGCTTGTAATTACTTGAGTATATCTAACAATACTCTCGACAGTTGGATTAAACAAGGATTACCTTATATAAGAGTTGGAAAAACTGTTCGCTTTGATAAGACAGAAATCAATCGTTGGTTACAAAATCAGTAGCATTTCTACCGTGGTTTGTTATAATGAAATCACGGTATTTTTCTAGCTCAATTAAAAAGGAGAATACTATGTCAATTACAAAAACTAAAAATGGAACTTATCGCTTACGAATCTACATTCCTGAGGAAGTTAAGTCCTCACTAGGTGTTGATAAGAAAGTGATTGAAAAACGGTTCAAAACAAGGAGTGAAGCAAAAAAATACGAACTAGAACTTCAAAACAAGATTGACAAAATTCTTAGTGGAGAATCAGCCTTACTAGAAAATAATGGTTCTATACTCTTTTCCGACTTCTATAAAAACGTTTGGTGGGAATCCTACAAAGCAGGACAGACTACTTCTACTTCCAAACCACCTTCTCAAGCTACCATAACTGGTACAGAAATTGCCTTTAGAAAGCATATCTTACCTATGCTTGGTAACTACTCTATTGAGTTTCTCAATCAAAATAAACAAGTTGTTTTAAATCTATTAACTCAAAAGGCTGAAGAATATGCAAATTTCAAAGTTATCAGGAGCTACGTTAATTCTATCTTTGACTGGGCGGAAGAATTAGAATATATCGAAACAAACCGCCTATCTAAAACAATAAGCCGTATCAAAGCCACTAAGAAAATCAAGTTGCAAAAATCTAAAAAAGATGAAGATTTATACCTATCTCAAGAAGAACTTCAAGCATGGTTTACAGCTTTTGAAAAAGATCTAGAGGCTGAAAAGATTCTATTCAAAGATTATGTTTTGTTCTATACTACCTTCTTCCTAGGAGATAGAAAATCAGAGAGCTACGCTTTGCAGTGGAGGCATATCAATACAAGTGATCAGGAAATTCAGTTAGTACAAGCTTTAGATAAATACAAAAATCCAAAGTCTACCAAAGGGAATAAAAAGACAACTTTCCGAATTCCCATTGAATTGACTAACTTACTTAAAGAATGGAAAAAACAGCAAAAAGATGAACTAGCAAAATTTGGAATTATCCAATCCAATGAACAGTATGTCTTTACGTATATCGATATGAAAGGAAATGTTAACAGCCCTCTACACTCTGACTATCTCAATAATAAAATGAAATCTGTCAAACGTCGTCATCCAGAACTTAAGCATGCTACACCTCATAAATTACGACATACAGGAGCAACATTAGCAAAACAGGCTGGAACGTCTATTGAAGCTATTTCTGAAGCTCTAACCCATAGTGACACGATTACAACTAAGACTTATGTCAACACTTCAAATGTCATTCCAATGGCTGTTGGAGAGATTGCCTATCGTAATCTTAAAAAGTAATGGTGTGAATTTGGTGTGAAAAATGGTGTGAATTTTGCTAAAAAAACATCAAAAAACACCCCATGGTGTGAACCATGAAGTGTTGATAAATGCTGTATTGTAGCCGTTTCTTAACGTTTAGAGAACTGGCTAGCTTTACGAGCTTTCTTAAGACCTGGTTTCTTACGTTCAACTTTACGTGAGTCACGTGTAAGAAGTCCTGCGCGTTTCAATGAATCGCGGAAGTCTGGGTCTACTTGAAGAAGGGCACGAGCGATACCGTGACGGATAGCTCCTGATTGACCAGCGTATCCACCACCTACAACGTTAACGAAAACGTCGTATGAACCTGCAGTTGAAGTAACTGCGAATGGTTGGTTGATTACAAGACGAAGGTCAGCGTGTGGGATGTACTCTTCAACATCTTTTTTGTTAACAGTGATTTTACCAGTTCCTGGAACAAGGCGAACGCGTGCAACAGCGTTTTTACGACGTCCAGTACCTGCATATTGTGCTTGTGACATACTTTATTGTTCCTTTCCTTAGATAAGTCCTGAAATGTCAAGAACTTCTGGTTGTTGTGCAGTGTGAGTGTGCTCAGCTCCAACAAAGACTTTCAACTTCATACCTTGAGCGCGTCCAAGAGTATTGTGTGGAAGCATACCTTTAACTGATTTCTCGATCAAACGTACTGCATTTTTAGAACGAAGTTCACCTGCAGAGATTTGTTTCAATCCACCTGGGTGGTTTGAGTGAGTGTAGTAGATTTTATCAGTTGCTTTTTTACCAGTTAATTTAACTTTTTCAGCATTGATAACAATCACAAAATCACCTGTATCAGTGTGTGGTGTAAATGTTGGTTTGTTTTTTCCGCGAAGTACGCTAGCAACTACTGCAGAAAGACGTCCAAGTGGTACATCAGTTGCGTCAACTACGTACCATTTACGTTCAACTTGGCCTGGTTTAGCCATAAATGTTGTTTTGTTCATGATTTCTCCTATATATAGTTCGATTTTTGTTTACGGTGATGGGTGTTCCTTCCCATCGAAAAGTATTTGGAAGGTTCCGGGGCCTTTCAAATGGGGTAAACAATACCGCCTACTATAATACCAAATTTCACCCCTAAAAGTCAATAGATATGAAAAATATTTTTCTGAATTCCACTCTTTTCATCTCTAAAAAACCTCGCTTTCGCGAGGCTCTTCTATTTATAAGATAAGGCACGTCTAAAGGTTTTCCAAGGTCCTAAATCATCTGTTTGCAGAACGAGACTAGCATACATGCGTCCGATAAATCCTGTTGCTACCACTGCAAAAATCACTGTAATAGCAAGTGAAATCCATGCTTCTACTCCCCCTGCATAGCCATTAATGGTTCTAAATGGCATAAAGAAGGTCGAAATAAAGGGAATATAAGAACCAATCTTCAAGATGAGATTGTCACCAGCTGCACCTAGAGCTGTCACTCCAAAAAAACCACCCATAATCAAAATCATCAAAGGCGACAGGGCTTTCCCTGAGTCCTCAGGACGAGAAACCATAGATCCTAGGAAGGCTGCCAAGACTACATACATGAAAAGACTAACCAAAATAAAGAGCAAGGTATTTAGAGAGAAAGCATCTCCCAAGTGATCTAAAACACCAGACTGAGCCAAGAATGGCAAATCTTTAAAGAGCAAAATGGCTGCCAGGCCCCCTACAACATAAATCCCGATATGCGTTAAAATCACCAGAAACAGAGCCATCATCCGCGCATAGAAATAGTGACTAGCCCTTATGCTAGAAAAAACGACTTCCATAATTTTAGTGCCTTTTTCACTGGCAACTTCCTGAGCTGTTACACCCGCATAGGTAATCAGGATCATATAAAGAAAGAATCCTAAGGCACCTGCTGCCATTGTTTGAATAAACTTTTTATTTTCCTTGGCTTCATCAATCTTTTCTGTGAATTGAATTGTCTGCGCTAAGCGTTTTTCCTGCTCTTGAGACAAGGAGGCAGTTGAACGATTAAGCTGATTTTGCAGTTCATTGAGTGTACCTGTAACTGCAAATTTAATTCCATTTTCAAGCGACGTTTCGCCATGATAAACTGCCTTCAAGACACTATCCTCTTGGTCAATAGTCAGATAGCCTTTTAATTTTTCATCTTTAATCGCTTCTTTAGCACTTGCTTCGTCTTTATAGTCAAAGTTAACACCATTTACATTCTTCAGTCCTTCTGCTACAGATGGCACTGTTGTCACTACTGCCACTTTATCATTTTTAGCCATTGAAGAGCCTTGGAGATAGGCAATTCCTACAGAGATTCCTAAAAAGAGGAACGGCGAAATCACCATAAAGAAGAAACTCCACGATTTGACATGTCGAAGATAGGTTTCCTTGATTACAACCCACATATTTCTCATACTTCCACCCCTGATTCTAGTTTAAAGATTTCATCGATTGTTGGCGCTTGCTGGTCAAAGGTTGCGATATATTGCCCTTGAGTCAAGATTGGGAAGAGTTCCCTTCCAGCACTCTCATCATCTAGGATTAATTTCCAACTGCCTTGTTTGGTCAAGCTCACCTGTTTGACATGAGGAAGTTTTTCCAATTCTTCCTTGCTTCGTTCACTTGAAACAAAGAGACGTGTTTTCCCGTATTGATTGCGGACATCCTGAACTGGTCCATGCAAGACCACACGGCCATCTCGAATCATGAGAATATCGTCACAAAGCTCCTCGACGTTGGTCATGACATGGTCAGAAAAGATAATGGTTGCCCCACGTTCTTTTTCTTGAAAAATGACTTGCTTTAGCAATTCAGTATTAACTGGGTCCAAGCCACTGAAAGGCTCATCCAAGATAATCAAGTCTGGTTCATGAATCAGAGTAATGATGAGCTGAATCTTCTGCTGATTTCCTTTTGACAGACTCTTGATTTTATCTGTCAGCTTCCCTTTCACTTCCAACCTCTTCATCCATTGAGGGAGTTTTTCCTTGACCTCCTTGGCATCCATGCCTTTTAGAGTCGCCAAATAGCGAACTTGTTCAAGGACTGTCAATTTAGGCATGAGACTGCGTTCTTCAGGTAGATAGCCAATCCGAGCGTAGGTTTCCTGACGAATATCCTGACCATCCAGACTGATTTCTCCTTGATATTCTAAAAACTTCAAAATACTGTGGAAAATTGTTGTTTTTCCAGCACCATTTTTCCCGACTAGTCCCAAAATACGACCTGGTCGTGCTTGAAAGTCAATACCAAACAAAACTTGCTTGGGTCCAAAACTTTTCTCTAGACTTCTTACTTCTAGCATCTTTCACCTCCGAAATGTCTTTCACTCATTATACTCCCTTTTGATAGCCTTTACAATGTTTTTTGTCCATTTTCAGAAGACTATTGCTGTATAAAATACGGTCTGGAGCACTTTTAGTGATAAATCCATTATACAGTAGCGAACTCAATTTATCACCTCCTCTCCTCAACTGTCCATTTTTAATCCTGAATTGTTATTTGAAAAGAAAAAATCCACCCCGGGGGATGGATTGATGAGTTAACGCACTTCTGCGTTCACTTTTTCTTCGAGCGATGCTTGGATTTTTTCCATATAGCGTGCGACTTCTTCGTCCGTTAAGCTATCTTCAGGATTTTGGAAAGTCAAGCTATAAGCCATTGACTTCATACCAAGTCCCAATTTCTCACCTGAAAAGACGTCAAAGAGTTTGATATCTGTCAAACGTTTCACACCGGCAGCTTGGATAGCGTCCACAACTTCTTGGTGAGTCACTTCTGCCTTAAGGAGAAGGGCAACGTCACGGCTGACTGCTGGGAATTTAGTAATTTCTACAAATGGAGCGGCTGGCTGAAGCGCTGCCTCGATGGCTGAAAGGTTGAGCTCAGCTACATACGTTTCTGGAATATCGTAAGCCTTAGCAGTGACTGGATGCACTTGGCCAAGGAAACCAAGAACTTGGTCACCGAGTGAAATCATAGCTGTACGTCCTGGGTGGAGGCTAGCGATTTCAGATGTTGCTGTATAAGTTACTTGGAGTCCCAAACGAGCAAAGAGGGCTTCAAGGATTCCCTTAGCATAGAAGAAATCAACTGGAACTGCTGCTGTTTGGAAATCTTTTTCAGCAACCAATCCTGTCAAGGCAAAGGCAAAACTGTTGATTTCATTTGGAAGTTCTTCTTTTGGATTACCTGTTTGTTCAAAGACTTTTCCAATCTCGTAAAGGGCCAAGTTTTTGTTCTTGCGAGCCACATTGTAAGCAACTGTATCTAGGATACCAGAAATCATATTTTGACGGAGGACAGAACGGTCCACTGTCATTGGCCACATGAGTTCTGTAAGGTTACTTGGTCGAGCTGTAAACTCAACTGCTTTTTCAGGAGTTGTTAGAGCGTAGGTAATGATTTCTGTCAAACCTGCCCCTTCAGCAATCGTACGAACTTGACGTCGAAGTTTTTGTGTCGCAGTCAATTCACCAGCTGTTCCATCGTCTTTTGGAAGACTAGTTGGCAAGCGGTCATATCCATAGATACGAGCGATTTCTTCAAAGAGGTCTGCTTCGATGGTGATATCCCAACGACGACGTGGTACGCTGACTGTAAAACTATCTGCATTTCCAGAAAGACCAAATCCAAGACGACGGAAGACATCTTCGACATCAGTGTATGAAAGCTCCGTACCAAGGACACGGTTGACGTCTGCAAGGGTAGAAGAAACTTCCACATCAGAAGTATCAAGTTCACCTGCTGAAACGATACCCTTACGCACTGTCGCACCTGCAAGCTCAGCAATCATGCTAGCCGCCGCATCAAGGGCTTCGTTAACAGTTGCCACATTGATACCTTTTTCAAAGCGAGAAGATGACTCCGAACGAAGATTCAAGCGACCGCTAGTTTTACGGATAGATTTGCCATTGAAGACAGCAGCTTCAAGGACAACGCGACTAGATTTTTCAGAGATTTCTGTTGCTTGACCGCCCATGACACCTGCAAGGGCTACTGGCTTGTCAGCGACAGTGATGACTAAGTCATTCACGTCCAAGTCATGTTCTTCACCATCTAAAGTCACCAATTTTTCACCAGCACGCGCTTCACGCACACGGATGTCAGTCCCTTCAAAGGTATCCAAGTCAAAGGCATGCATGGGTTGACCAAAGTAAAGCAGGATATAGTTGGTCACGTCCACTACGTTATTGATTGGACGGATGCCTTCATTCATGAGGAGATTTTGCAACCATTGTGGACTTGGTGCGATGGTCACATTGTCCAAGATACGGGCCGCATAGTAAGGTGCCTTGTCTGTGTCAATGTTGACAGAAAGAGCATCTACTGCACTTTCATTTGTTTCTGTTAGAGTAAATTCTTTAAAGTTGACTGCCTTGTCATAGATGGCTGCCACTTCGTGAGCCACTCCACGCATAGAAAGGGCATCTGCACGGTTGGGTGTGATAGAAAGTTCGATGATTTCATCATCCAAGTCTAGATATGAGAAGACTTCATCCCCAGGAACGGCATTTTCTGGCAAGATTTGAATGCCATCTGCGAATTCCTTAGGCACAACTGAGTCAGAAATTCCCAATTCACCAAGTGAACAGATCATTCCAAGTGACTCTAAGCCACGGATTTTCCCTTTTTTGATTTTGTAGTTATCAGCGATGCGAGCTCCTGGAAGTGCCACCATGACCTTGATACCAGCACGCACATTCGGTGCACCACAAACGATTTGACGGGCTTCTTCTTCGCCAACATTAACCTGACAAACATGGAGATGAGTTTCTGGCACATCTTCGCAAGACAAGACCTCACCGACGACAATTTTTGAGAGACCAGCAGCTGGTGATTCGACACCCTCTACCTCGATCCCCGTAGTTGACATTTTTTCAGCCAACTCTTGTGATGGCACATCAATGTCCACCAATTCTTTTAACCATTTATAAGATACAAGCATAATTCTGATTGTAAGATCCCACCACGTGGGACCTTTTCAATTCCTTTCTTTTTCTTCGAGTCAGTCCTTACCATTCTCCATAGAGAAAAAATGACTAGGACTGTGTTTCAAGTTTCAATCTTATTTAAACTGTTCTGAGAAACGGACATCTCCTTGGTAGAATCCACGGATATCATTGATTCCGTAACGGAGCATGGCTACACGCTCTTGACCAAGACCAAAGGCAAAGCCAGAGTAAACAGTCGCATCGATACCACTCATTTCAAGGACACGTGGGTGAACCATACCGGCACCCATAATTTCGATCCAACCTGTTTTCTTACATACGTTACAGCCTTCTCCACCACACTTGAAGCAAGAAACATCCACCTCAACAGATGGCTCTGTGAATGGGAAGTAAGATGGACGCAAACGAATTTGACGCTCTTCACCAAACATTTTTTGGACAATCAACTGAAGCGTTCCTTGAAGGTCTGCCATAGAGATATTTTTCCCAACAACCAAGCCTTCGATTTGGTGGAACTGGTGACTGTGGGTCGCATCATCCGTATCACGACGGAACACACGCCCTGGAGAGATCATTTTTAAAGGACCTTTAGAAAAATCATGAGCATCCATAGCACGCGCTTGAACAGGAGACGTGTGGGTACGAAGTAAGATTTCTTCTGTGATGTAGAAAGTGTCCTGCATATCGCGGGCTGGGTGATCTTTGGGAAGGTTCATACGCTCAAAGTTGTAGTAGTCTTGCTCCACTTCAAAACCGTCCACTACTTGGTAACCCATCCCAATGAAAATATCTTCGATTTCTTCACTTGTTTGTGTGAGGACATGACGGTGACCAGTCGCAACAGGGCGACCTGGAAGTGTCACATCTATACTCTCGCTAGCTAGTTGAGCTGCGACTTTCTTTTCTTCCAAGAGCTTAGCAGTTTCTTCAAAGGCCGCTGTCAAGACATCACGAGCTTCATTTACGTGTTTCCCAATGATTGGACGCATCTCAGCTGATACATCCTTCATCCCTTTGAGGATTTCAGTAAGCGAACCCTTTTTACCAAGGACAGAGACACGCAAGTCTTGCATCTCTTTTTCATTTTCAGCAGTAATCTGCTTCAAGCTAGCCAGCGTTTCTTCGCGAAGCGCTTTTAATTGTTCTTCAATAGTTGACATAATTCCTCCATCAGTCGCTCGTAGATAAAAAGAAAACCACATGCCAAAACTCCACTCGGAGCGTTGACACGCGGTACCATCCGTTTTCATCTGACAAGTCAGACCTTCATTTCTAAATCCATGCGCAAGTGAATTCACCCAGCTTTCATATAGAGAGCTTGCAGTCACGGCTCTCCTCCCTGATATACTTCCCTTGAGTTACTAGTCTTGCAGATTTCTATTCAATTACTACTTAGTTTATCAGATTTTGAGTTAAAAAACAAGTTAGATTAGACTAATTTCAGTATAAAACTCATTCCTTTTTCTGTTGCTCCATTTTCCACAAATCCAAGCGCCTTGAAACACCTCCTAGAAGCATGATTGTAGGTGTAGATTTCCTTGACTCTCAATTCTTTCCATCCTTTTACTCGAGCCAATTCAATCAAAGCACTTAGAATCTTTTTTCCAAGTCCTCGATGTTGGTAAGCGGAATTCCCAATCACAATGGGGAGATTATCCTGAGATAGTGTAACATCCCCAATTGGAAACCATTCTCCCTTCTCCTTGACTTCAATCCAAAAAAGTTCACCATGCTGATCCAAATAGGAATACATGGCTTCCAAAGTTTCTTGACTATAAGGAAGCTTCACCCCATCTACGAGGTAAACTAAGTCCACATTCTGATACCAAGCAAAAGCTTCCTCACAATGATTGACCTTACAATAAGGAACAAGACGCAGTGAATTATCTATTTGTAGGGCCTGTTTCATCTGCTTTCCTTTTCAACAAAAGAGTTGCTGCTTGATTAAAACCATCACACCAGTTATACCATTTTGCTTCATACTCATCTTGAGGTAATATATGATTTTTTAAATCCAGAACAGAGTAAATCTTTCTTTCCTCACAAGCTTGCGCATAGAGATGATATAGTTCATCGCCGCCGTCTCTATCCCACTCAGCAGAAATCGTATCCCGACCCGCCAATAAAGCCTGATAAGCCCTGTGATGCCCGTCTGTAATCAGCAAGCAATTTCCAAATGCAAGAATACTAATTGGATCAACATTGTTTAGTTCTACAGACTGATAAAGCATCTGAATATCTTGCAACTTCTTTTCTGATAAGTATAGTTGAGTCGGATGAAGATCTGCTATACTGACTTTCATTTCTTTCTCCTCAAGGGAATTTGATACTCACTTCTGCTTGCCTTTAAATCGCCATTGGAAGCGGAGCTTGTCATAGAAGGGGAATTCGATAAACAAGACTCCCAAGCCCACACAGAAACTGGCAAGTACATCTGATGGGTAATGAACTCCCAGATAGACCCTTGATACCAACACACTGACTAGGTAGAGACCTAGAACGATTTGCACGATTTTTCTCCAGACTGGATTTTTAATCCGTTGACTGAGAATGACAATCAGAGAACCGACCATCAAGGTTACAGCCAGAGAATGGCCACTTGGAAAGGAAAATCCCTTCTCCTCAACCAAGTGTAAAATAGCTGGTCGTGGGCGCTGGTAGATATTTTTAAAGATCACGATTAAAAGACCTGCCAAAGCCAGATTTCCCAGCATGAAGAAACTTTCTATCTTCCACCGCTTACGATAAAAGACAAAAGCTGTAATGACAACCCAGGTGATAATCACTGGGATATCAATCAGACGTGTAATGGCTCGGAAAAGAATAGTCAAGTAATCTGGCAAGTCTCCTCGAACGGCAGTCTGAATCGGTTGGTCAAAACCGACCAGCGTTTCAGGGTAAAATTTGACCATGTAGCCAAGAATAACGAAAAGTAAAAGGGCAAAACTGCCCTTCATTAAAAACGTTTGTTTATCTCTCATAATGTTTTAAGGTTGGTTTCAAGAGAACATACAACAACCAGAATGAAACGGCAAAGATGACACCCTCAATCAAGTTAAAAGGCAACACCATAGTCATTAGGTAGTTGGACAGTCCCAAAATTTTTCCAATATCAAAGTTAGCAAACTTAGCATACAAAGGAACAGCGTAAACATAGTTGAGAACCAACATAGCCACGGTCAAGCCAATAGTTCCAGCTAGAGATCCTAGTAGGAAACGAAGGGTTGTCCGTTCCTTTTTCCAAATCAAAGCAAATACGATGACAAAAACTCCCAAAGCTACAATATTCATCGGCAAACCAATGTAAGTATTCACTCCTTGGCTGTTAAGAAGCAATTTCAAGAGTGAGCGAAGCAAGAGGATTCCTAGAGCAGCAGGCAAATCCATGACCACCAGACCCACAAGGACTGGCAAGATACTAAATTCGATCTTAAGGAAGGATGCCGCTGGCAAGAGCGGAAAGTCAAAGTACATCAGCACAAATGAGATGGCTGATAGAATTGCAATGGTCGAAAGTCGACGTGTGTTTGTCATAACAGGTTCCTCCAATTTTCTATAAAATCAGAAGAAGTTAGAAAGGATTCCTCTATCTATTCTCACTTTTTATATCCCAAATCTTCCCTCTCACTCTATTGAAGCAAGCGGTTACAATCTAGCTATAAATCTATCAGAACAGACAAAGCTATTCTTTCGTCTTCTCCCATCCAGACTATACTGTCGGTTGTGGAATCTCACCACATCAGCTTGCGCTCGCGGACTTCTTTAACTAAGATATTTTAGATTTATCTAGGCGTCGCAGTCGAAGATCATACTTAAAGTATATCGAGACAAGACAACGACGAGAAAGCTAAAATAGCTAGTTAAAGTCACCGCCGGTCGGGAATCTCACCCAGCCCTGAAGACTCTTTTATCATAACAAAAAACGCTTGCAAGCGCAAGCATTTTGTTCATTTTCATTTTTTATTTCAATTTATCCACTTCATAGGTATGAACGAGCTCAAGACCTGCAAAATTCTGCTGACGAAGAGCCTCGTAGACAATCATGCAGACGGTATTCGACACATTGAGACTGCGGACGTGTTCATCGTTCATAGGAATACGGAGAGCCTTCTCAGGATGTTCTCGCATAAAGTCCTCAGGCAAGCCCTTGTCTTCACGTCCAAAGAGAAAATAATGGTCTTCGTTAGTCGATAAATCCACCTCAGAATACACCTTCTCAGCGAATTTCGAAATCAGATAGAGTTTTCCCTCCATCTGAGACATAAAATCTTCTAAACTGTCGTAAAAATAGATCTCTAGCTTATCCCAATAATCCAATCCAGCCCGCTTCATCTTGCGGTCATCAATAGGAAAACCCATTGGCTTGATGATGTGGAGGGGAGAATTGGTCGCAGCGCAAGTACGCGCGATATTGCCTGTATTTTGTGGAATTTGAGGTTCAAATAATACAATGTGATTTGTCATGACTTGCTTCCTTTCACCATTGCAAAAAAATAGCCACACTGCCCGGAGTCAAGCTCAGCAAACAGCGTGGTTAAGGCATCGTTAACTTACCTCACAACAGGTTTGAAGTAAATCAGCGAAACTACTTTCTTAGTATAACACTTTCAGAATCATTGTCAATAGAAACGACTTGATTTTTTCAATTTTTTCAAGCTATTTCCAAGGGTTGTAAAATCGTCCCTGATTCTGCAAGATAAGTAGTAAACTAGTTACTAAAAACAAGGCTGCCAAGAGCAAAGTAATATAGTCTCCTTTTTTCAAAGCCTGATAACTATACCAAGTGCGTTTTTTCTCTTTCCCAAAGCGGCGAAGTTCCATGGCAGTCGCGATGGTATCAATGCGTTCTAACGAGCTAAAAATCAAGGGAGTGATAATGCGCAGATTGCCTTTGATTCGTTGCATGAGAGAAGCTTTCTTGGATAATTCCATCCCACGCGCTTCCTGAGACATCTTGATAGTAAAGAATTCTTCCTGCAAATCTGGAATATAGCGCAAAGTCAGACTGACAGAATAGGCAATCTTATAAGGCACACCAATTTGATTTAAACTAGAAGCAAACTGACTAGGATGAGTTGTCATCAAAAAGATAATAGCCAGAGGAATGGTGCAAAGGTACTTAATGGCCAAATTTAGCAGATAAAAGAGCTCTTGGCTAGTCAGAGTGTAGGCACCGATTCCCTGCCAAATCACACTTCTCTCTCCGTAAAGTCCAACCCCATACTCAGGAGAAAAGAGATAGACCATCAAGACGTTTAAAACGGCAAATACCGTCGCAAAAACGGCTACAAAGGAAACATCTTTAAAAC
This sequence comes from Streptococcus mitis, assembly GCF_946190275.1. Taxonomy (GTDB): domain Bacteria; phylum Bacillota; class Bacilli; order Lactobacillales; family Streptococcaceae; genus Streptococcus; species Streptococcus mitis_DC. The sequence goes on from NZ_CAMHZQ010000001.1 coordinate 92,834, forward strand.
GGATTTCTGACAAATAGAGGAGAAAGACCGAAAAGATAGCAATCAGAACAAGCAGTCTGGTATCATAGCTAATCATGGCCGCCAATGACACGAGAATAAAAAAGAGAAGTTTCCCAGCTCCTGACAAGCGATGAATCACAGTATCTCTATGCTGGTAACCGATTAATTTTGCTTGCATTCTTCTCTCCTTTCTTTGTAAAATGCCGTTAAAGCAAGTGGATCCACGTCTAGTTTCTTAGCCAAGTTGAAGATAGAAGTTTCTTTTAGATTGGCTTTTACTAACAGCTCAGGATTGCTCAACAGACTAGCTGGATCTGTATCGGCAATCAATTCCCCGTCCACCATGACTAGGGCCCGGTCTGAATAATCCAGCATCAATTGCATATCATGCGTAATCATAACAATGGTATGCCCTTTTTGATGAAGTTCTTCGAGAAATTCCATAATCTCAGTATAGTTCTTCTGGTCTTGACCTGCAGTTGGTTCATCTAAGAGGATAATTTCAGCCCCTAAGACCAAAATCGATGCAATAGTCACACGTTTTTTCTGCCCAAATGACAGGGCAGAAATAGGCCAATTACGGAATTCATAGAGACCACAGATTTTCAAAGTTTCATAGACTCTCGTTTCAATTTCCTGCTCGTCTACACCTCGCAAACGAAGTCCCAGAGCCACCTCATCAAAAATCATATTGGCTGAAATCATTTGATTAGGATTTTGCAGCACATAGCCGACTCGTTCCGCCCGCTCTGCAACAGAATCTCCTTTGATATCCTGACCTTCCCAAAGATAGCGACCTTCCGTCTGGATAAAGCTACTTATAGCCTTGGCTAGGGTTGACTTCCCTGCTCCATTTTTCCCGACAATGGCAATCTTTTCACCCTTTTTAATATCCAGATGTAGGGACTTTAAAATCGGTCTATCATCATAAGAAAACGACACGTCCTCTAGTCTAAAGAGTGACTGCAATTCTGGGTTTTCTTTTGCTAGTTCATTCTGCAACTGAACCTGACCTTTTGAGATAGACAAGTTATCCAAATTTGCTAACTGTTCTTCCTTAGCTAAATCCACACCTAATTGACGGAGAGTGGTTAGATAAAGGGGTTCGCGAATTCCATTTTGGGTCAACAGATCAGTCGCCAATAACTGATCAGGACTCCCATTAAAGAGGATACGACCATCGTTTATCAGGACAATCCGATCCACAGGGCGATGCAGAACATCCTCCAAACGGTGCTCGATAATAAGTGTCGTCGTCCCCTCTTCCTTATGAATCTGGTTAATCAATTCGATAATATCCTGACCTGACTTGGGATCTAGATTGGCGAGTGGCTCATCAAACAAGAGAATCGGACTCTCATCAATCAAGACACCAGCCAGACTGACTCGCTGCTTTTGTCCACCTGACAAATCCTGAGGACGCTGCGGCAGTAAAGAGAGAAGGTCCAGCTTTTCAGCCCATTTATGAACACGACTTTTCATGTCATCTAGATCTGTCACGTCATTTTCCAGAGCAAAAGCCAAGTCCTCTGCCACGGACAAGCCGATAAACTGCCCATCTGTATCCTGCAAAACTGTACTGACCAGATGAGATTTATCGTAGATGCTCATATCAAAGGCTGCTTGCCCCTTGATCAAAAATTCTCCAGACATCTGCCCCTTGTAAATATTGGGAATAATCCCATTCAAACACTGACCCAAGGTAGACTTACCTGACCCAGATGGGCCAACAATTAAGACTTTCTCTCCTTTATAAATAGTCAAGTCCACTCCTTGCAAGGTCGATTCTTGTTGTGTTTCATACCGGAAAGAGAAATCCTTCCACTCAATTATAGCTTCTTTCATCTTACTCTCTTCATTCGCTTCTTAGACTTCTATTTTATCATAAATCAAGCCCTTCTTGCAGTCTCTTCTCTTAAAATCTTAGCGCCAAAAAGATTCCTATCCTAGCTTGCTTGCCTAACTAATCTATAAACATCGAAAAAGACTGGTTGCCCAGCCTTCCCCATCATTTTAATCCTTTTTCAAACTTCCTGCACGAGTTTGAGTTCCTGCATAGGCAAGCAAGAGAAGAGTTCCTGCAATAGCTACAGATACACCATTAGCAATTCCCGCAACAATTCCTTGTGCAAATACTTTTTCTGCCGCTTCTTGATAAATCACAACATCTCCAAGTGGTGCCAAAACACCCCAAACAAGAGCATTTGCAAGTAGTTGAATAAGGTTAAAAATAAGAATATCTTTCCAGTCAAAGACACCATTGATCACGCGAACGTACTTTCTAAATAGCCCTACAGCTAGACCAAAGAGACCGCTAGCAATAATCCAAGTCCACCACAGACCGTAACCAGCAAGAGAGTCCTTGATTGCATGACCAATCAACCCGACAAGCAAACCGATAATCGGTCCAAAAATAATAGAAAGTAGCGCTTGTACCGCATACTGAAGCTGGATGCTTGTATTTGGAACAGGGGTCGGAATATTGATCATCCCGATGACGACAAAGAGGGCAGCGCCAATTCCGACAGCAACAACTTGTTTAATTGTAAATTTGATTTCCATACTATTCTCCTATTTTATGATTCTATTTTCTTTATTTCAATGGTCCAAGATGAACCGACACCTACATTATAGGCCTTGGCAAAGGAACCTTGGTTGATAGCCAGACCTAAACGATAGAGAGAGTTGATGTAAAGGATGGGTTGCCCAATTCTCACATCTGCAAATGATTTTCCATAAACAACCTGATTTTGATAGACCAGCATATCAGCGTGATAGATAGTCACTTCAAAACGGTCACCGAATGCTGGTTCCAGCTTGTAAAATTCTTCTCGCGTGATAGAGGTCCAAAGCGAACCAAAACGCACATCCAGAATATCAATAGCTCCCTTCACCAAATGATCTTCAATGATGGTCTCTACGACTGGAAGCTCTACAATATGGTCTACACTGAGCTCTGGCCCCACTTCCTCAAAAGTAATATGACCACTGGCTAATTTAGCACCAGTATAGGCATAGACATCACGACCGTGGAAGGTATAAGAATGCTCTGTATTTTGACGTCTATTGGCCACTTCAGAAATTTCACGAATGGCTACAATACCAACGTGTTTCTTGATAAAAGAAAGAGTTCCATTGTCTGGCGTAACAATGTATTGATTTTTTGCAGTCTTGGCAACCACACTCTTACGTTTCGAGCCAACACCTGGATCGACAACCGATACAAAAGTCGTTCCCTCAGGCCAGTAATCCACCGTCTGAAAGAGACGGTAACTCCCCTCGAAAATATTATAAGGCGTGATATCGTGCGTCAAGTGATGAATTTTTAAGGTTGGAGATTCTTCTAAAGCCACTCCAATCATAGCAGATACCGCACCATCAACCAGACCAAAGTCTGATTGTAATACCAGTAAATTATTATTCATTTTATCTCCTTGTATATCCTTTATCATACCATATTTCAGAGAAAGGTGCTAATAGCTATTTCAATTGATTAGGGTATAGTTTTACCTTATAGCAAATTTCCTACTAAAAGCTCTTGTTATTAGCTAGTAGGTGCATTTTTTCTTGAAAAAAGGTATGATAGTTACATAATGAAGAAGTAGGTTTTATTATGAAAATTATCCTTGTCGGAGGGGGAAAAGTTGGTTCTGCCCTCTGTCGCTCCTTGGTTGCAGAAAAGCATGATGTTTTACTGATTGAGCAAGACGAAGCTGTTCTCAATCATATTGTTAATCGCTTTGATATCATGGGTATCCTTGGTAACGGGGCCGATTTTACCATCCTTGAGCAAGCCAGTGTCCAGGATTGTGATATCTTTATCGCTCTGACTGAATACGATGAAGTGAACATGATTGCAGCCGTTCTAGCCAAAAAAATGGGAGCTAAAGAGACCATCGTTCGGGTGCGGAACCCTGAATATTCTAACTCTTATTTTAAAGAAAAGAATATTCTCGGTTTTTCTCTTATCGTTAACCCTGAACTCTTGGCTGCCCGCGCTATTGCCAACATCATTGACTTCCCCAATGCCCTCTCTGTCGAACGTTTCTTTGGTGGACGGGTCAGCTTGATGGAATTCACTGTTAAGTCTTCTAGCGGTCTTTGCCAAATGCCCATTTCTGATTTTCGAAAAAAATTTGGCAATGTCATTGTCTGTGCTATAGAAAGGGATCATCAAATTATCATCCCAAGTGGTGACATGACGATACAGGATAAAGATAGAATCTTTGTCACTGGTAACCGTGTTGATATGATGCTCTTCCATAATTATTTCAAATCACGTGCCGTGAAGAGCCTTCTCATCGTTGGTGCAGGTAGAATTGCCTATTATCTACTAGGCATTCTCAAAGATAGTCGTATCGATACCAAAGTTATTGAAATCAATCCCGAAATCGCCAGCTTCTTTAGCGAAAAATTCCCTAATCTCTATATTGTCCAAGGAGATGGGACCGCAAAAGATATCCTACTGGAAGAAAGTGCTCAAAACTATGATGCCGTTGCAACTCTAACAGGGGTCGATGAGGAAAATCTGATTACCTCTATGTTCCTTGACAGCGTAGGTGTACAAAAAAATATCACCAAGGTCAATCGTACCAGTCTCCTTGAGATTATTAATGCGCCTGATTTTTCAAGTATCATCACACCTAAAAGCATTGCTGTAGATACGATTATGCACTTTATTCGTGGTCGGGTTAATGCCCAGTATTCAGACCTTCAGGCCATGCACCATCTAGCCAATGGTCAAATCGAGACTCTGCAATTCCATATCAAGGAAGCTAATAAGATGACTGCCAAACCTCTTTCTCAACTCAAACTGAAAAAAGGTGTTCTTATTGCAGCCATCATTCGAAAGGGCAAGACTATTTTCCCAACTGGGGAGGATATGTTGGAAGTTGGAGATAAGCTCCTAGTAACAACTTTGTTGCCAAACATCACCAAGATTTATGACTTGATCGCGAGGTAAGAAATGAATAAAAGTATGATTCGTTACCTCCTTTCAAAGTTACTTTTGATTGAAGCTGTTCTTCTTTTGGTTCCTGTAGCTGTAGCTGTCTATTACCACGAATCGAGCCAAGTCTTTACGGCCCTCTTTTCAACAATAGGGATTCTCGTATTACTAGGCGGTTCAGGAATTTTACAAAAGCCCAAAAATCAACGGATTTATGCCAAGGAGGGAGTCTTGATTGTTGCCCTCTGTTGGATCCTCTGGTCTTTCTTTGGCGGTCTACCCTTTGTTTTTGCTAGACAAATTCCCAGCGTTATCGATGCCTTTTTTGAAATCAGTTCTGGCTTTACAACTACTGGAGCAACTATTCTGAATGACGTTTCGGTTCTCAGTCGTTCCCTCCTCTTCTGGCGAAGTTTTACCCACTTGATTGGAGGGATGGGAGTGCTTGTTTTTGCACTTGCTATTATGGATAATGCCAAGAATAGCCACCTAGAGGTGATGAAGGCTGAGGTTCCTGGCCCTGTTTTTGGTAAAGTAGTATCCAAACTAAAAAACACTGCCCAGATTCTCTATCTCCTTTATCTAGCTCTCTTCTCCCTCTTTGTCATCATCTATTATCTAGCTGGCATGCCCCTATTTGATAGTTTTGTCATTGCCATGGGGACAGCGGGTACAGGAGGATTTACCGTCTATAACGACGGAATTGCCCACTATGGTAGCTCACTGATCACCTATCTAGTTAGTATCGGAGTCTTGGTTTTTGGGGTAAATTTCAATCTCTACTACTACCTTATGCTCCGTCGCGTCAAGGCCTTCTTTGGTGACGAAGAACTTCGTGCTTACTTGGTCATCGTGCTGGTTTCTACAGGCTTGATTAGCCTTAATACCCTCTATCTCTACCCAGGATTTTCCAAGAGTTTTGAAATGGCCTTCTTCCAAGTTTCCAATATCATTACAACGACTGGTTTTGGTTACGGAGACATTACCAACTGGCCCCTCTTCTCCCAGTTTATCCTCCTCTTCCTCATGGGAATCGGTGGTTCTGCTGGTTCAACCGCAGGTGGACTCAAGGTTATTCGAGGGCTTATCCTTTCAAAAATTGCTAAAAATCAGATTTTGTCAATCCTATCGCCCCACCGTGTCTTGACTCTCCATGTTAATAAAACGGTGATTGACAAAGATACCCAGCATAAGATTCTCAAGTACTTTGTCATCTATGCTATGATTTTGCTATCCCTTATCTTTATTGTCAGCCTAGATAGCAATGATTTTCTGGTTGTGACCAGCGCTGTCTTTAGCTGTTTCAATAATATCGGGCCTATTCTAGGAACCACTTCTAGTTTCTCAATCTTTAGTCCCATCTCAAAAATTCTCCTCTCCTTTGCAATGATTGCAGGCCGCTTGGAGATTTACCCAATCCTACTTCTCTTTATGAAGAGAACTTGGTCTAAGAGATAAAATACAACCACACCTTGTTTCCTTACAAAGTGTGGTGTTTTTATTTTCATACTCTTCAAAAATAAAATTCAAACCACGTCAGCTTCGCCTTGCCGTATATGTGTGACTGACTTTGTCAGTCTTATCTACAACCTCAAAGCGGTGCTTTGAGCAACCTGCGGCTAGCTTCCTACTTTCCTCTTTGATTTTCATTGAGTATCAAATACCTCCCGCAACTCAACAAGTATCTTTGAATCCCGGTCAGACATTTCAGTACCTGACTTAAGGAATTTAAGAGCCCCAAAACAACCCTCAGTCGACTGACCGAGGGTTCCTTTTCATTATTCAAGAACTTGATTAGCTCAATGCATCCAAGGCATCATCCATTGAAAGAACTTCGTGGAATACACGTTGTGTCAATTCAGTTTTTTGTTCTGGAGTGAGGTATTTAGTGTTTACACAGTATCCAGAGATACGTACGATAACGTCTTCACCTGACATGATTTTTTCATAAACATCGTTCAAGTCCATAACGTTCAAGTTAACGTGTTGTCCACCGTTTTCGAAGTAACCATCAAGGATTGTTACCAAGTTATCAACTTGTTCGTCACGAGTCTTACCAAGAGCACGAGGTGATACTTGTGTAGTCAATGAGATACCATCAGCTGCATAACTAAAGTCAAGGCTAGAAAGTGAGTTCAAGTTTTGCAACCATCCACCTTTAGCTTTATTAGATGGGTTAGCACCTGGTGAGAAGAATTCCAGTTTAGACAAGTTCACAGAACCATCTTCGTTGAGGTATACACCTTTGTGGACTGGTGAGTTACCAGTTTGTTTAGAGTAAGCAACGTTAGATGTGATTGTCAAAAGTGATACTGTAGCTTCTGCGTCTTTGTAAAGTTTGTGACTACGTAGACGAGTTGTGTAAGCTTCAATCAACCATTCTGCCAATTCGTTTGAACGTGGGTCATCTTCACCCCAACGTGGGTATTCACCGATTGTTTCGTAATCGTAGATGTAGCCATTTTCGTCACGGATTGGTTTAACTGTAGCGTATTTGATAGCTGACAATGTATCAACAGTGTTGGCAAATCCACAGATACCGAATCCCATGTTGGCACGTTGTTTAGTTGGCAAGAAGGCCATTTGAACAGCTTCGTAGTTGTACTTATCAGTCATGTAGTGGATGATGTTCAAAGCATCTACGTAAGTGTCAGTCAACCAGTCAAGAGATTTTTCAAAGTTAGCTTTAACTGATTCGAATTCAAGAACTTCGTCACGGATTGGTTCGATGTCAAATACTTTGTAGTCTTTGTGAACATCGTCGTAACCACCGTTCAAACCAGTAAGAAGGGCTTTCAATACGTTTACACGAGCACCAAAGTACTGGATGTTGTGGCGTTGTTCTTCATTTTCTGGGTCAAGTGGAGACACACAGCATGAGATACAGCTCATTTCACCATATCCGTCTTTAGCCATTGTTGTTACACCTTCATATTGGATAGAAGAGTGTTTGTGGCTCATGTGCATACAGTAGCGACGGAAGTTGTATGGCAATTTATCAGTCCAAAGAACTGTCAAGTTTGGTTCTGGAGAGTTACCGATGTTGTCAAGTGTGTTCAAGAAACGGTAGTCCATCTTAGTAACACGGTGACGACCGTCGTTACCCATACCAGCCATAGAAGTTGTGATGAAAGTTGGGTCACCTGAGTACAATTGGTCGTAAGCTTTTGTACGAGCAAATTTAACTGTACGAAGTTTCATAACGAAATCATCAACGAATTCTTGAATTTCTGATTCAGTAAATGTACCACGAGCAAGGTCACGTTCTGCAAAGATGTCCAATACGATTGGCACACGACCTAGAGATGTAGCAGCACCGTTGATAACACGGCAGACAGACATGAAGGCGATGTTAACCCATTGGATTGCTTCTTTAACGTTCATCGCTGGTTTGCGAACGTCAACTCCGTAAAGGTCACCCAAGCGAACAACTTGTTGCAATGCTTGGTATTGAAGGTTGATTTCTTCACGAAGACGGATTGTTTCTTCATCGATTTCTTCGATTGCATTCCAGTCGTTTACTTTTTCTTGCATCAAGTAGTCAGCACCGTAAAGAGCAAGACGTGCGTAAACACCGATGATACGTCCGCGTGAGTATGCATCTGGAAGACCAGTTACAGTGTGAGCGTGACGAGCGCGACGGATATTTGAAGTGTAAGCACGGAAGATACCGTCGTTAACTGTAGTCACATATTTTGTAAAGATTTCGTGAACAGCTGGGTCTGGTTCGTATCCATTTTCTTTCAAAGTAGTTTCAGCCATACGGATACCACCTTTTGGCATGAAGTTCAATTTGAAGAGTTCATCGTTTTGGATACCGAAGATAACTTCGTTTTCTTTATCGATAAATCCTGCTGGAATATCAGCGATAGATGTTGGACGAGTGTCCATTGGGAAACGAGTTTCTTCGTAGTGAGCCTTAGTTTCTTCTACAATTTTTTTGATGTGAAGTGAACGTTCTGTTGGTCCTGCGAGGAAGCTTTCGTCTCCATCATAAGGTGTGTAGTTAGCTTGTACGAAGCGTGATACACTTGCTTTTTCTTTCCAATCTACGCCTTTGAAGCCTTCCCAAGCTTTGTCAAAAATATCTTGTGCTTCAACAACTGTCTTAACAACCATGTTAATGTCCTCTTTTTTCTTTCTAGTAACAACCATCTGTTACATTCATGAGATAAGTATACCATACAGTAATCGTTTTCAACAAGTGGTAAATCCCTATTTTTACACTTTCTTTTCTAAAACAGTCTGTGTTTTATCCCAAACTGTATTATATTTTTGAAAAAAATATACCCTTTTTTCCTTTTTTCAGAAAAAAGGGTATAATAAAAGAAAATAAGCAGTAAAAAGGTGCTAGGCATGTTGATTTTTCCTTTGTTAAATGATTTGTCAAGAAAAATCATCCATATTGACATGGATGCCTTTTTTGCTGCGGTGGAAATCAGGGATAATCCTAAACTCAGAGGAAAACCTGTCATTATTGGAAGCGACCCTCGGCAAACAGGTGGACGGGGAGTCGTTTCTACCTGTAGCTATGAGGCACGAGCTTTTGGTGTCCATTCTGCCATGAGTTCCAAGGAAGCCTATGAACGTTGTCCCCAGGCCGTCTTTATCTCAGGGAATTATGAGAAATACAAATCTGTGGGACTCCAGATCCGAGCTATCTTTAAGCGTTATACAGATTTAATAGAACCTATGAGTATTGACGAAGCCTATTTGGATGTAACAGAAAATAAACTCGGTATCAAGTCAGCTGTCAAAATTGCTCGCCTCATTCAAAAAGATATTTGGCAAGAACTCTATCTAACTGCTTCTGCTGGCGTTTCTTACAACAAATTCTTAGCTAAAATGGCCAGCGATTATCAAAAACCACATGGTCTGACAGTAATTTTACCTGACCAAGCTGAGAATTTTCTAAAACAAATGGATATTTCCAAGTTTCATGGAGTAGGAAAAAAGACGGTGGAACGTCTTCATCAAATGGGGATTTTTACTGGTGCTGATCTACTTGAAGTTCCTGAAGTGACCCTAATAGATCGTTTTGGAAGACTGGGCTATGACCTTTATCGAAAGGCTCGTGGCATTCACAACTCTCCAGTCAAATCCAATCGTATCCGTAAATCAATCGGGAAGGAGAAAACCTATGGAAAGATTCTCCGTGCTGAGGAAGACATCAAAAAAGAGCTGATTCTTCTATCAGAAAGAGTCGCTCTCAATCTCAATCAGCAAGAAAAATCTGGAAAAACTGTCATTTTGAAAATCCGCTACGAGGACTTTTCAACTCTCACTAAACGAAAAAGTCTAGCTCAAAAAACACAGGATGCTAGTCAGATAAGCCAAATAGCCCTGCAACTCTATGAAGAGTTAAGCGAGAAAGAAAGAGGTGTCCGCCTATTGGGGATTACCCTGACTGGATTTTAAAACCTTGAAGAGTTGCCCCTTCAAGGTTTTTCTTATACAAATAAACGGACAAAACTGTAAAGTAGCAAAACACTACCGAGTACGATGCGGTATTTACCAAAAAGGGTGAAGTCGTGTTTTTTCACATAGCTTGTCAAGAAACGAATAGCGATCATGCTGACTGCGAAAGCGACTCCCATCGCAACCAAGAGCAAGAACAACTGCCCAAAGCTCAAGAGCTGTCCTGCTTTCACAAATTTGAAAATTTTTAAGGCACTAGCGCCAAACATAACAGGAATTCCAAGATAGAAGGTAAATTCTGTCACAACTGAACGACTGGTTCCATTTAACAAACCACCGACAATCGTTGCCCCAGAACGGCTAGTTCCTGGTAAAAGGGCAAGAACTTGGAAAAGTCCGATATAGAAAGCTGTCGTATAAGGAAGCTTGTCCAATTCTGTTACACTTGGCTCGATAGCACGCGCTTTATTTCGTTTTTCCAAATAGATAAAGGCAATCCCATAGATAATCAACATAAGAGCAACAGAAACCATATTATGGAAGTGGGTATCAAACCAATCATCAAATTTAAAGACGGCAAGCAAAGGTAAAGTGGCAACCAAGACCTTCAACCACAGTCTCCAAGTCTTACGAACTTCCTGCTTGTCTTTACCCGGTTTAAAGGGATTGAGCTTGTTAAAGTAAATCACCATAACCGCTAAAATCGCACCAAGTTGAATTACGACATTAAACATAGACATAAAGGCTTCATTCTGATTTTGGTATTGGATAAATTCCTCTGCTAAAATCAAGTGACCTGTACTGGAAATGGGCAACCATTCCGTAATTCCTTCAACAATCCCGAAGAAGATAGATTTTAAAATTTCAATAAGATACATAGATTACTCCTTTTTTCTATCTTCCATTATAGCATATTTTTTCAGCCAGTGATAGCTCTCTTTAAAAGGCGCCGATACTGCCGCCACCTCCGCCTCCAGAGAAACCACCGCCAGAACTTCCACTTCCAGAAGACACGGAGTAGGTACTTGCTGTATTTGCGACACTAGCATAATGGCTCATTTGCGCGCTTGAATGATAAAACATACTGTGCCAGCCATAAGCTACATATAGATTGATATCTGGATTTTCCACTTGGATATGATGAACCTTCATCAAATGGCTGACCTTGTCCGCATAGCCAAATAAGGTCGCATAGACCAAGAGGCGATTCCAGACCACAATACTTTCCAATTCAGCCTGATCCAATCGTGCAATCTCACGCAACATATTTTCAAAACTGGTCCAGAGATAGTAGACTTCTGCTCCTGCTTCATTTAGGACACCATCACGATTATCTAATCGAAGCTTCCAATAATAGAAAACAGCCAAAACCAAACCTAGAAAACCAAGTATTGGCAAGAGGAGGTAAAGATAGCCATAAACATCCAAACTGTACAAGAACAAACCAAATCCGATAAATAGGGGCAAGATAGTCAAGGCACCCATACCCACTTGCAAGGCCTTTTCCCCACCAGTTAAAGGACGATAATAATCTGGGAGCCTCCAGAAGGAAACCCGATTTCTCACTCCTTCTTGCATCTCTTTCAATACTTCTTCAAAAGAAGATTTGAGCTGACGCCCCTTTGCTTGAATCCGTTTTTCATCAGAGACTTTTGCTTTACGATAAAGACTATCAGATACCTTGTAATCCGCAAACAAATTGGAAAGAGTTTCTTCTTTTTTGCCTGAAAAAGCCAGATTTAGACAGTCTTTCTCAAAGCTTGACAAACCATCTTCTTTTACTAGTCTCAAACCAACTGCATCCCCTTCTGAAATAATAGAAACATTCCCACGGTCTATCACATCTAGCAAGGTAGCTTGGACAAGTTGATCAAAAGTGAATTTACCAGCTCCTTTTGTTAGAGGACTCACTTCCTCCAAGGAGGTCGAGTAGACTGCTTCTGATAAAACCATAGGCTCTAATTCCATTGGTGGTTCATAGAGACGATGATTTTTGGCATATTTGACTGAAGGAGTGATCTTTCTTCTATAAACAAAATAGAAGCAGACACTCAATAACAAGGAGATAGAAAGTATCGAAGGAAAGACCCAAGTAACGAGTTGTTTACTTTGCTCTTTTTCTTTAACAATCGAGTCTTCTATCTTATTAAACTCTTCTAAACGATTCCCTTTCAATCCCTGATCCCTAGCATTAGCAAAATCGGTCCGAGGCCAATAGGCATGCAACTCAACTCCACGCTTAGGCGGAAGATTGTCTAAACGAATAGTATAATCAAGGCTACTCTTTTCAATCGTTCCCTCTCTAAAAAGTTTCCCTGTATGGAAAAAGAGTTTTTCAGCCCCCTTGTCTCCCCTTACATGAAATTCAAACTTCCCAATAGTCCCTGAACTATCTGTCAGAGGTTGCCAATTTAATTCAGCGATATCATCATAAAGAAAAAGCAAATTCTTTAAGTTCCAAACAAGGTCAACTTCAACTGTGTCACCTTCCTGACCTGGATTATAAACTTTAACAGTATAACCATCTGCTCCTTCTATCACTTCGCTAGTAACGTCTGCTAGTTCAGCACCATTTTTCGAGACCTGAACCTTTGGATGAGAGTCAATGTCAAACCCACTAGGCATCTTGCCAGCACGTCCAAGTCCCACGATTTGGCCTTTAAAGTCCTCCTCAAACTGGTAAACTATCTTTTGTCTAAATTCTGCCGTATTGTCTGCATGAATATACAAATCACCTTGATAAGAGTTTATCTTAAAATCAATGGCAAAAACAGAAAGTGGCAGAAGGCAAAACAAGCCTAACACTAGTAAGAAAAAAGTTTTTTTCATCAACTAAGCCCCCTTTTTATCTTTGCTATCATTATATCATTTTTTCTCAAGTAAGGGCTTACCTATATTGAAAAATAAAGTTTTTTTCGATAAAATAGGAGACAGTTATTTTTTAATAGATTAGAAATAGGAGAAATCATGAGAAAAATATACTTATCTATTTTCACAAGTCTCTTGCTGATGCTAGGACTTGTCAATGTTGCTCAAGCTGATGAATATTTACGCATCGGGATGGAAGCAGCATATGCTCCCTTTAACTGGACTCAGGATGATGATAGCAATGGAGCTGTCAAAATCGATGGAACCAACCAGTATGCCAATGGATACGATGTCCAAATTGCCAAGAAAATCGCTAAGGACTTAGGCAAAGAACCTTTGGTTGTTAAGACCAAGTGGGAAGGTCTAGTCCCTGCCCTTACTTCTGGTAAGATTGACATGATTATCGCAGGTATGAGTCCTACTGCTGAACGCAAACAAGAAATTGCCTTTTCAAGCAGCTACTACACTAGCGAACCAGTTCTACTAGTTAAAAAAGATTCTGCCTATGCAAATTCCAAATCTTTGGATGATTTTAATGGTGCGAAAATCACTTCTCAACAAGGGGTTTACCTTTATGACTTGATTGGTCAAATCTCAGGCGCTAAAAAAGAAACTGCCATGGGAGACTTCGCTCAAATGCGCCAAGCACTTGAGGCTGGTGTCATTGATGCCTATGTTTCTGAACGCCCAGAAGCTCTGACTGCTGAAGCCGCTAACTCTAAGTTCAAGATGGTCCAAGTAGAACCAGGCTTCAAAACTGGAGAAGAAGACACAGCTATTGCCATTGGACTTCGTAAAGATGACACTCGTATTAGCCAGATTAATGCCAGCATTGAAACCATTTCAAAAGATGAGCAAGTTGCCCTAATGGATCGTATGATCAAGGAGCAACCTGCCGAAGCCACAACAACTGAAGAGGCTAGCAGTAGTTTCTTTAGCCAGGTTGCTAAAATTCTTTCTGAAAACTGGCAACAACTCTTGCGTGGTGCTGGTATCACTCTTTTAATCTCTATCGTCGGAACCATCATTGGTCTCATTATCGGCCTTGCCATTGGTGTCTTCCGTACTGCCCCTCTCTCTGAAAACAAAGCCATTTATGGCCTACAAAAACTAGTCGGCTGGATCCTCAATGTCTATATCGAAATTTTCCGTGGTACCCCAATGATCGTTCAATCGATGGTTATCTACTACGGAACTGCTCAAGCTTTCGGTATTAACCTTGACCGCACACTGGCTGCTGTCTTCATCGTTTCAATCAACACCGGTGCCTACATGACTGAAATCGTCCGTGGTGGTATCCTGGCAGTTGACAAGGGACAATTTGAAGCCGCTACTGCTCTTGGTATGACTCATAACCAAACCATGCGTAAGATTGTCCTACCTCAAGTAGTCCGTAACATCCTACCAGCAACTGGTAATGAATTTGTCATCAATATCAAAGATACATCTGTATTGAACGTTATTTCTGTTGTCGAACTTTATTTCTCAGGAAATACCGTGGCAACACAGACCTATCAATACTTCCAGACATTTACAATCATCGCCGTGATTTACTTTGTCCTCACTTTCACCGTAACACGTATCCTACGCTTCATCGAACGCCGCATGGACATGGATACCTATACTACAGGTGCTAACCAAATGCAAACGGAGGATTTGAAATAATGACCCAAGCAATCCTTGAAATTAAACACCTCAAAAAATCCTATGGACAAAACGAAGTGCTAAAAGACATTTCTCTCACTGTCCACAAGGGAGAAGTTATCTCTATCATCGGAAGCTCTGGAAGCGGAAAATCAACCTTCCTACGCTCTATTAACCTACTTGAAACGCCAACTGATGGACAAATCCTTTATCATGGACAAAACGTCCTCGAAAAAGGTTATGACCTCACGCAATACCGTGAAAAGTTGGGGATGGTTTTCCAATCTTTTAACCTCTTTGAAAATCTTAACGTTCTCGAAAACACAATCGTCGCTCAGACAACTGTCCTTAAACGCGAACGTACAGAAGCTGAAAAAATTGCTAAAGAGAACTTGAAAAAAGTCGGTATGGGAGAACGCTACTGGCAAGCGAAACCAAAACAACTCTCAGGTGGTCAAAAACAACGTGTGGCCATCGCTCGTGCCCTTTCAATGAATCCTGACGCTATTCTCTTTGATGAACCAACATCAGCTCTCGATCCAGAAATGGTTGGAGAGGTCCTCAAAATCATGCAAGATCTGGCTCAGGAAGGCTTGACTATGATTGTCGTAACCCATGAAATGGAATTTGCCCGTGATGTCTCTCACCGTGTTATCTTCATGGATAAGGGTGTAATCGCTGAAGAAGGCAAACCAGAAGACCTCTTCACCAATCCTAAAGAAGACCGTACAAAAGAGTTCCTTCAACGCTATCTCAAATAGAAAGAAAAGGCTGCATCAACCGTGCAGTCTTTTTGTTGTCCTCATACTCTTCGAAAATCTCTTCAAACCACGTCAGCTTCGCCTTGCCGTAGGTATATGTTACTGACTCTGTCAGTCTTATTTACAACCTCAAAGCAGTGCTTTGAGCAGCCTACGGCTAGCTTCCTAGTTTGCTCTTTGATTTTCATTGAGTATCAAAATGAAAAGGCAGACCTTATTCAAGAATCCGCCATTATCCAAAGATTAATCTTCAAATTTTTCATGATTTTTTTCATAGAAATCAATTAAACCTAGAGCTGTTTCAAATGAAATATTTTTTACTTTTGCACGACCCTGCGCTAGAGCAATGATAGACATTTCACGCGCATTCGTTTCTTTAGAGATACGGTAGCCTGTGATTTTCTTATCACGAACCCAGCCAACAACTGATTCTACTTTTTCAAAGTTTGACTTAGCCATGTTCTTCTCCTATTTTCTTCTTTACGTTATATTATTCTATACGTTTTTATGTCTTTTGTCAATAAAAAAACATATATTCAATAAAATAAATGATCCAGAATCTTCTTACTTCCTTTTTAAAGCCGATAATATATAGGTTTTTGCTTACTATAACCCATTAGTATGCTCCTAAAAAACAATTGTATTATTAAACTTTAAACTTGTAAAAATATTCATGTATACTGAATACCAGTTTCTCAATAGGATAGACAGGATTTACTATTTCATTCTATATATTCCTTTTAAATCAACAAGTCCACTAAAGATAGTCTTTCACTCCACACTATCTCTAAACCATTCCGTTTTTCTTTCTCCTTCTTTGGTTCCTTTCCTGTCCTTATCTATATCTTATTCGTTTTACAACCGGTACTACTTACTTTGTCCAATCTTGCACCTTCTGATTACATACCCGCTTTCCAGCTAGTCATTTAAAAACAGTATCACTAGCTGTTTCATGTCTAGCACTATTGTTTATCTCACGAGTTTTTTCAGCCGACTTACCTAGCAACTATCTCACAAACATTGATTATTTTTTCTGATTCCTATTATATTTAGCGAAAGTTCAAATTAGGGATATATACAATTGGGGATTTCAAAAAATTTCCTTATATATAGTAAGTAATTCTGTCGCCTTAATATAAACAGAATCAAAAATAATAGGTGCTATAGTGAGTTGTAGTAGAAATAGCACGATAGATTTCCTAAGTCCATAGGAATCGCCCCCTTTCTTCACCCTCATTATAACACCTATACATCAGTTGTGCAAATAATATGATATTTTTTTATTAGTCCTCAGACAAGCATATTATAGAGCGTTTCATTACCATTTAAGTTAATATAAGCTGGATCAAAACCTTCCATTCGACGAATCAATCCTGCATAATCATGCTTATCTGCTAAAGCGATCCCAATTAATACTGGGCCTGTCCCCTTGCTAGCTCGTTTGATATACTCAAAACGTGTGATATCATCATTTGGCCCCAAGATATCATTTACAAACTCACGCAAAGCCCCCGGACGCTGTGGAAAATTAACCACAAAGTAATGCTTGATCCCATCATAAATCAAGGCACGTTCTTCCATTTCTGGCATACGGTTGATGTCATTATTTCCTCCAGAAATGATACAACAAATGGTTTTCCCCTTGATATATTCAGCTAAAACCTCTAGAGAGGCGATACTAGCTGCTCCAGCAGGTTCTGCGACAATCCCTTGCTTAGAGTAAAGGTCAATCAAGGTTTCAGAAATCAGTCCCTCATCGACACCTACCAAAGTTTGAACATGTTGGCGAGTTGCTTCATAGGTCAATTGACCTACCTTTTGTACAGCAATCCCATCCGCAAATTTGTCAATTTCTTTGAGTTTGACTGGACCACCAGCTTCAAAAGCAGCCTTCATAGAACGCGCTCCATTCGCCTCTACCCCAATGACTTCAATTTCTGGACTTGTTTCCTTGATATAGGTAGAAACCCCGGCAATGAGACCGCCACCACCAACAGGGACCAAGACAGCATCAAAATCAATCGATTCTTTTCGAGCTTCTTCTAAAATCTCATAAGCAACTGTCCCTTGACCAGCTTGAACATGAGCATCATCAAAGGGATCAATAAAGGTACGATTTTCAGAGACTGTAAATTCTTGAGCTGCTTTAGCTGAGGCATCAAAGGTATCTCCAACTAGTTTAATGGTTACGAAATCCCCACCAAAAAAGCGAACTTGACCAATCTTTTGTTGCGGAGTAGTAATGGGCATAAAAATAGTAGCAGGAATTTTCATTTCATTACAGGTATAGGCTACTCCCTGCGCATGATTTCCCGCAGAGGCACAGACTACCCCACGTTCACGCTCTTCCTTGCTGAGCTGAGAAATAGCATAATAGGCACCACGAATTTTAAAAGAACGAACACGTTGAGCATTTTCCTTTTTCAAATAAATCTTAGCACCATACTTCTCCGATAAATAATGGTCATAATCAAGCGGTGTATTAACGACCACACCATTCAAGACCTTATGAGCCTTGATTATATCTTTTGAACTTAACATCTTTTTCTCCTAGACTATTTCATACTATCACAATCCATCCTCTAAAAAGAGAGATGAATTGATTATAAAAGCGAGTTAGGTCCCCCCAACTCGCCTTCAACTTGATTTCTATCAATTAGTTATAGATTTTAAATGCATCATCGTCGTTTTTACCAACGAATGGCATTGCTTTACGCAATTCTGCACCAACTTTTTCAATTTCAAGGTTAGCTGCTTGTTCACGGTAAGCAGTCAATTTTGGACGTCCAGCTTTATAGTCATTTACAAAGTCATTTGCAAATTTACCATTTTGGATGTCTACCAAGACAGCTTTCATATTTTCTTTAACTTGCTCAGTAATTACACGTGGACCTGATACATAGTCACCGTACTCAGCAGTGTTTGAAATAGATTGACGCATTTTCTTGAATCCACCTTCGTAGATCAAGTCAACGATCAATTTCATTTCGTGAAGAACTTCAAAGTAAGCCAATTCTGGAGCGTAACCTGCTTCTGTCAAAACTTCAAAACCTGCTTCGATAAGGGCAGTCAAACCACCACAAAGTACAGCTTGTTCACCAAACAAATCTTCTTCAGTTTCTTCTTTATATGTTGTTTCAAGAAGACCTACACGAGCTGCTCCAACACCTTTACACCAGTCCATAGCAATGTTTTTAGCATTTCCTGTTGCATCTTGGTAAACTGCATAAAGAGCTGGAACACCAAATCCTTCTTCGTAAGTACGACGTACCAAGTGTCCTGGTCCTTTAGGAGCACACATGAAGACATCTACATCTGCAGGAACTTTGATAAATTCAAAGTGAATGTTGAAACCATGAGCAAATCCAACTGCGTTTCCAGCTTCCAAGTTTGGAGCGATTTCTGCTTCGTACAATTCTTGTTGGATTTCGTCTGGTGCCAAAATCATGATAACATCAGCCAATTTAGTAGCTTCTGCTACTGTGTAAGTGTCAAATCCATCTTCTTTTGCTTTGTCAAAAGATTTACCTGGACGTACACCGATGATAACATCACGACCTGAATCACGCAAGTTTTGAGCATGCGCATGTCCTTGTGAACCATAACCGATAACGGCGATTTTTTTACCGTCAAGTGCTGCTACTTTAACATCTTTTTCGTATTCCATTTGAACTGCCATAGTTTTTTCTCTCTTTTCTATTATTTATTGCCTTTTAGGCTGGTTTAACAAATTTAAGTTGGATTTTTAGTCGCGGGTAAATCCAGTTGCACCCGTACGAGCAATATTGCGAATACCGTATGGTCGAATAACTCGCAATAGAGCTTCACTCTTTTCAGCATTTCCTGTCATCTGAATGGTAATCGAGCTTGGTGCTACGTCTACCACCGTTGCACGGAAAGGTTGAATAATGGCTAGAATCTCAGCTCGCTTCTCAGCTGGCGCTGACATCTTAACCAAAATCACCTCGCGCTCCAAGTGCGGTTTATCCGTAATATCTCGAATGCGAATCACATCAATCTGACGATTGAGCTGCTTGATGATTTGCTCCACTTCATCATGTGAAGCTACATCAATAATAATGGTGATACGCGATACATTCGGATCTTCTGTTGCTCCAACAGAGATACTTTCGATATTGACCTGACGACGAGACAGGACACCGGTAAAGCGATTGAGGACTCCTGAACGATTTTGTAGTTTTGCTGTTAACATTCTACGCATGGAACTTCACCCCCAACATCTCATGATTACTCTTACCAGCTGGTACCATTGGTAGCACCTGTTCCTTACGAGAAATATCTACCTCAATTAGCATAGGAACATCCTCAGTGATGACTTCAAGGTCTTGAGCCAAGGTCTCAGGATTGTCAAACTTATAGTTTTTAATGCCATAAGCCTGTGCCATCAATTGGAAATCAGGAAGGGTATCAAAGACTGACTCTGATGTTCTACCTTCATAGAAGGATTCCTGCCACTGACGAACCATTCCAAGCGAATGATTGTTCAGCATAACCACCTTGATTGGCACCTTGTAAATGTTCAAAATAGCCAATTCCTGGTTGGTCATTTGGAAACCACCATCCCCAACGAACAAGACTACTTCCTTATCTGGGTTGGCAATTTTAGCACCGATTGCTGCTGGAATCCCAAATCCCATGGTTCCCAAACCACCTGAAGTCACTAATTGACGTTCATTTTGGTAAGGATAATACTGGGCTGTCCACATTTGGTGTTGACCAACGTCTGTTACCACAATGGCATCACCATTCGTCAATTCACCAATGCGTTCAATAACGGCTTGAGGTTGAACCACACGCTCTTTCTTGTCATAAGAACGAACACGGTTCTTGTCTTTAGTAACTTTCTCAATCCATTTCTCAGTATTGTTATGAACTGTTGGTTCCGCCAACAACATTTGCAAGGCTTTCTTAGCGTCTCCAACTACAGGAATATCTGCACTGATAATCTTGCCAATCTCAGCTGGGTCAATATCAATGTGGGCAACCTTGGCATTCTTAGCGAAGGTCTTAGGATTCCCTGTCAAGCGGTCATCGAAACGGCAACCAATACTAATCATAAAGTCAGCTTCCGTCATGGCAATATTAGCTGCGAAAGACCCGTGCATGCCTCCCATTCCAAGGAAGAGTGGATGAGTCGTTGCAATCGTACCTTGCCCCAAAAGACTGGTTACCACTGGAATTTGATAGCGTTCTGCAAATTCATTTAATTCCGCAGCAGCTTCAGCATAACTAATTCCACCACCAGCTAGCAAGACTGGTTTTTTAGCCTTGGATAATTGCTTCAAGATTTTCTTGATTTGCATATCATTTGGCTCAAGAGTCGGCTGATAGCTTGGTAGATTCACTTCTGGTGAATAAATGAAGTCTGTTTCTAAAGCAGATACGTCTTTAGGTAGGTCAATGACAACTGGGCCTGGACGGCCTGTAGTTGCGATATGGACAGCTTCCGTAATGATACGAGGGATATCAGCTGTCTCACGAACTTGGTAATTGTACTTAGTGATTGGCATGGTAATTCCCACGATGTCTGCCTCCTGAAAGGCATCTTTCCCAATCCCTGCTCGCGCCACCTGACCTGTAAAGACCAAAAGGGGAACGCTATCGCTCATGGCATCTGCAATCCCTGTAATGGCATTTGTTGCTCCTGGTCCGCTAGTGACGACGGCAACACCCAACTTTCCAGTTGATTTGGCATAACCTTCAGCTTCATGCAAACAACCTTGCTCATGGCGTCCTAGAATGTGGCGAATGCCTTTAAAATTATATATCGCATCATAAAAAGGCAAGACAGCACCACCAGGATAACCAAAGATGGTATCAATTCCTAAATCACGAAGTGTTTCCAAAACTAGGTCCGACCCCGTCTTAGGAGATTCTAAACTGATTTTCTCCATTGTTCCCCTTTCTCTTCTCTTAAAAATAACTTGTTACTATCATACCACTTTTTCAAAATTTTTCAAGACAAAAGAAGAAATTTTCTGAATTTTCTATTTTAACGTTTATTTATGAATGTTATTTTTGTTTTTATTAAAAAGATACCGATTTCATTTACTGAAAAGAAAAAAGAACTGATTTCTCAGTCCTTCATTAATCTTATTCCACACTAAATAGGTATGGGTAAACTGGTTGTTGTCCTTGGTGAATTTCGACTTCAACATCTTCGAATTCTTCTGCGATTTCTTGGGCAATTTCATTGGCAAGTTCTTCGCTTCCGTCTTCACCGACATAGAAGGTTACGATTTCACTATCTTCATCCAACATATGTTTCAAGGTTTCAGTTAAGGTTTGGTGCATATCAGGGTTTGACACGAGAATTTTCCCATCAACCATACCAAGATTATCGTTTTCATGGATTTCCAAGCCATCAATGGTTGTATCACGAACGGCTGTTGTGACGCTTCCACTAACGACATCGCTAAGAGCAGCAGTCATACGCTCTTGGTTTTCTTCGATGGACTTGCTTGGATCAAAGGCAAGAAGACTAGTTAAACCTTGTGGTAAAGTACGAGCCTCTACCACTACTGCTGGTTGCTCCAAAACTTCTGCTGCAGATTGAGCTGCCATGAAGATGTTTTTGTTATTTGGCAGGAAGATAATGTTACGAGCGTTGACCTGTTCAACAGCCTTGATAAAGTCTTCAGTTGAAGGGTTCATAGTTTGACCGCCTTCAATAACATAATCTACACCTTGAGAACGGAAGATATCTGCTAGACCTTTACCAGCAACGACAGCAATCAAAGCATATTCTTTTTCTTCAGCTGGTTTGCTAACTTGAGCAGCTTCTTTTTCAACCTGTGCTTCGTGTTGGTTACGCATATTGTCAACTTTTACCTTGACCAAGCTACCATATTTGAGACCTTCTTGCATAACAAGTCCTGGATCTTCTGTATGGACATGGACTTTGACAATTTCATCATCATTGACAACAAGGAGAGAATCTCCAAGCTCATTCAAGTAGTTACGGAATTCGTCGTAGTCAAAATCTTTGGCATAGGTTGGACCTTGCTTAAGAGCTACCATGATTTCAGTACAGTAACCAAAGGTGATGTCCTCAGTCGCTACATGACCAGCTACAGATTTATGATGTTCTGCATTGATCATTTCACTCATATTGGCTGGAGTCGCTACAAAGTCCTCAGATGCAATATATTCACCAGTAAGGGCTGAAAGGAAACCTTCATAGATGAAGACCAGTCCTTGACCACCTGAGTCCACAACGCCAACTTCTTTCAATACTGGAAGCATGTCTGGTGTTTTAGCCAGAGCCGTTTTAGCACCTTCCAAGGCTGCGCGCATGACTTCAACAGCGTCATCTGTTTGCTCAGCTTTTTTCTTAGCACCGATAGCAGCCCCACGAGAAACTGTCAAAATCGTTCCTTCAACTGGTTTCATCACTGCCTTATAGGCGACTTCTACACCTGATTGGAAGGCAAGGGCCAAGTCTTGACCTGTTAACTCGTCTTTATCCTTGATGGCTTGTGAAAATCCACGGAAAAGCTGAGACGTAATAACGCCTGAGTTTCCACGCGCACCCATCAAAAGACCTTTGGCAAGAATGCTCGCTACCTCGCCAACTGTAGAAGCTGGCTTGTCTGCAACTTCTTTAGCTCCATTTTCAATGGTCATTCCCATGTTTGTTCCAGTATCTCCATCTGGAACTGGAAAGACGTTTAATGAATTGACATATTCAGCTTGCTTATTCAAGCGAGTTGATGCAGCCTGCACCATTTCTTGAAATAAGCTAGTAGTAATTTTTGACACGGTTATTCTCCTACAACTTTGATATTTTGAATGTAGACATTTACAGTCTGAGCAGTAATTCCAAGCTGGTTTTCCAAGCTAAAACGAACACGCTCTTGAATGTTTTTCGACACTTCGCTAATCTTTGTTCCGTAGCTCAACACGGTATATACATCAACTGCAATACTGCCATCTTCGGCCGCCTTTACGACGACACCTTTAGAATAATTTTCCTTACCTAGAAGGGCTTGGAAATTATCTTTGAGGGCATTTTTACTAGCCATACCGACCACACCAAAAATTTCAGTTGCTGCTCCACCTACGACGGTTGCAATCACTTCATCTGTTAGTTCGATTTGACCATCTTTTGTATTAATTTTTACAGTCATCCTTTTTACCTCAACTAGTTGATACTCTATTTTATCATATTTCAGCCCAAGTGTAAAAGCAGAATACTGTATCAGCGGATATTTACTCTATTTTTCAAATGATTTTATATCTACAGTAAAAGAAAAAAGACCCTAAGGTCTCCTTACTTTTATTATTAAACACGTTCAACTTTACCTGATTTCAAAGCGCGAGCTGAAGCCCAAACTTTTTTAGGTTTACCATCGATAAGAACAGTAACTTTTTGAAGGTTTGGTTTTACGGCACGTTTTGTTTGGTTCATCGCGTGTGAACGGTTGTTTCCTGATACAGTCTTACGACCTGTAAAGTAACATACTTTAGCCATTGTGTTTTCCTCCTATTAGATCTAATATAGCGGATGTGCTAGCACCACATACCGTACTATGTTATCACACTTTCTTCATTTTTGCAAGGGAATTGGAAGATTTTTTTATTTAACGTAGACAATTCCCAATTTCCCAAAAGCCACATCTCCACGGATAATCAAGGTTTTGCTGGTTGGAGCTAGAGAAGTATCTGCCTTAGCTACACCACAGAAAGTTTCTACTTTTAAATCAACTCTCCAATGTTGGGGAACAAAGATAACTGCATTGCCAAAACCAACTTCTACTTTCAGGGTTGCAGTATCTCCTAAAATCTCTGCATTGTCGTAATATATCTTAGCATTGCCAAAACCAACTTCTACTTGGTCTTCTACCAATTCTTGGTTTTGCTTGTAGAAAGTCCCAGTCCCAAAAGCGACTTCCTTATCTGTAAGAATGGTCTTTTCACCATCATACCACCATTTTTTCCCATTCCAAGTTCTGTTAGAATGAGTAAGTGCGTTGACACCCAGTACGATTAAAATACTAGCCCAAAATAAAGACTGATTTGGGATAGGCAAAATGTTATAAAAATGATTTGCAATCATTAAGGCTACTAGAGCGGTAAAAACTGCTGATGTCAAGTGACGACGAAGCAAAGATTCAACTGACTGGTAGGCAAAAAAGACGATACCAAGTAAAGGCCATATTTTACCATCCAAAGAAGGAATGCCAAAATTTCCTTGCAACAAAATCCATGCTGCCAAAATAAGCAACACAATACCAAATGCTTTCTTTTTCATCTTGTTACCTCATGTTTCTTAGATTTTCTTTTAGGAGGGATTGGTAATGCCGTGAGACATGAACCTCCTTGTGGGTCTGATAAAAGGAAATGGTGCCCGTTCCTGAAAAGGACTTGTCCACCGAATAGACTTGCCGAATATTAGCGATCGTTGACTTGGATACCCGACTGAAATAGCGAGGAAGGATAGCCTCTAACTCATAGAGTTTAAGCCGAACTTCGTAGGCATCTTTCTGGGTATGGGCGTAAATCTTGTTTCCCTCTGTTTCAAAGAAGAGAATTTCCGATAAGTCCAGATAATATTCACCTGTTCCCTTGTAAAAAATCAACCGAGGAGACTTGGACTCTTGCAAGAGACGCTGCAAATCCGCAATCTCATCTGTCAAAGCCGCTGCCTTGATGACAATTTCAGTTTCCTCTAAATTGCTGTCAATTTCGATTCGTAACTTCATTCCATCTCCTTTCTGACTCTACTATATCAAAGCTAAAATAAGAAAACAAGAGCAAAAAAGCAAGTGGTTACTTTAGACTCGTAAGTGGTTGTTGGACCCCCTTAACTTACAGGTCAAAATAGAAAGAAAAGCACACCCCACACAAGAGCACAAATATAGCCAACCACTACATCCTTGGGAAAATGCACTCCACCCAAGACTCTCACTAGACCAAGAAAGGCTGATAATGTCAAACAAATCATCCCCATAGTTAGACTAGCATGCAAGCAAGCCATGGAGATAATGGTTGCTGAAAAGACATGACGACTGGGCGTTGACTGACCAGGACTATCTCTGTCAAGCAAAGGTTTAATATCCCATTCCTCATAAGGTCTAGGGGCATTGATTTTCTTACGAAGAAAGGACAAAATCACAAAACCTGACGCTGGAATAAACAAATAGATTCCGACCTGTTTCCCAAGTCCTTGTTGGAGATAGGTAGTTGCTAACAAGATTAGATAAATCATAGGCATAACCACCGTCATGAACCGATTGAAAGTTCTTAACAAGCTTAGAAGAAAGGGCTTGTTTTCAATGTTACCAGCAATGTGGTCATACCATTCTTGATAATTTTTCATATATTTTCTCATCACTTACTCAAATTTTGCTTATAGGGAAGCACTCGTCTTCTAGTATAGTGCAGAAAAAGAAGGCCGTCAAGCCTTCTTTCGATTTATTCTTCTGCTTCGTCTTCTGTAAATTGACTGTTGTAGAGGTCAGCGTAGAAACCAGCTTGCGCCATTAGCTCATCATGATTGCCTTGCTCGATGATATTGCCATCTTTCATGACAAGAATCAGATCCGCATTACGAATGGTTGACAAGCGGTGGGCGATGACAAAGGAAGTTCTGCCCTCCATCAAACGATCCATAGCTTTCTGAATCAATTCCTCTGTACGGGTATCAACAGAAGAAGTCGCTTCATCTAGAATTAGGAGTGGCGCATCTTTCAGCAAAGCACGAGCAATGGTCAAGAGTTGTTTTTGCCCGACAGACAAGGTCACTGTATCATCCAAGACGGTATCATAACCATCTGGTAGGGTCATGATAAAGTGGTGAATCCCCACAGCCTTGCTGGCTTCAATCACATGCTCATCACTAATACCTGTTTGGTTATAGATGAGATTGTCGCGAATGGTTCCTTCAAAGAGCCAAGTGTCCTGCAAGACCATTGAAAAGGCATCGTGTACTTCCGAACGCTTCATCTCCTTGGTATCCACGCCATCGATGCGGATACTTCCCTTATCAATCTCATAAAACTTCATCAAAAGATTGACAATGGTTGTCTTACCAGCTCCGGTCGGGCCGACAATGGCAACCTTTTGACCTGCATGAGCAATCGCAGAAAAGTCATGGATGATAGTTCGCTCTGGTGTGTAACCAAAGGAAACTCGATCAAAGACCACTTGACCTTTCATATCGATCAGTTGTCTTTCTTTATGGGATTCGTCTTCCATTTCCTCTTCAGCTAGGGATTCGAAGACACGTCCCATGGCTGCACTAGCCTGCTGAAGACTAGTAATCCCTTGGGCAATTTGTGAAAGAGGCTGAGAAAAGATACGAACGTAGGCCATAAAGGCAACGATAATCCCGATACTGATGTGCCCATTTAAGGCCAAGGCTGCACCAACGATTATCACCAAGGCATAGCTAAAGTTCCCAATAAACATCATAATCGGCATCATAATTCCTGAAATAAACTGAGACTTCCAGATACTGTCATACAGACGATGATTTAATGTTGCAAATTCTTCTTTCGTGCTCTCGATAGCATTGTAACTGGTCACCACATTATGGCCAGAGTACATTTCCTCCACATAGCCATTGACAGCTGCCAAATCTTGTTGCTGACTCTTAAAAAATCCCTGTGATTTGCCCATAAAGACGGACACGAAAACAAAACCAATAAGGGTTGAAACAACCGTCACCAAGGCTAAAATCCAGTTCATTCCAAACATGGTTACCAAGACTGCCAAGACCAGTAAAGTGGATGAAAGAACTGTTCCCAGACTTTGATTGAGGGACTGGGCTGCAGTGTCAACGTCATTGGTCACACGAGACAAGGTATCTCCTTGAGAATGTCCATCAAAATATCCCAATGGAAGGCGATTAATTTTCTCTGCAATCGCTCTTCTCAAACGCTCTGAAAATCGTTGAATGGCTGTTGTAAACAGAAAGGCCTGCAAATAATTTGATAGAAGTCCGATCACATAAATCACGGCCAAAAAACCACCAATAGCTGCAACCGCCGCGACATTCACACTTGTTTCCAGACCACTGGCAATAATATTAGTCATTTCCTTGATGCGGGTTGGACCATATACAGTAATGATATTGGATACGATTGTTGCTAGAAAGGCTATCAGAAGGGTAAACTGGAGGCCTGCAAGATAGGGTTTAGTCTGTTTCCAGAGAGACATTTTCTTATTTTCCATGTTCCAATTCCTCCTTCGATAGTTGTGAATAGGCAATTTCTTGGTAAACTTCGTTATTAGCTAGAAGTTCCTTGTGGGTGCCTTGCCCCACGACTTTACCTTGATCCAAGACCAAAATCAAATCTGCATCCATAATCGTTGAAATACGCTGTGCAACGATAAGCTTGGTCATAGACTTGGTTTTCTCTGCTAGCTCTTGGCGAAGAACTCGATCTGTCTTGTAGTCCAAGGCTGAGAAGGAGTCATCAAAGATGAGGATTTCTGGCTTCCGAGCTAAGGCACGCGCAATTGCTAGACGCTGTCTTTGACCACCTGAGAAGTTAGTTCCTCCTTGGGCCACTTCTGACGCTAAGCCCGCTTCCTTGTCTTCGATAAAGCTCTTAGACTGGGCCAATTCCAATGCTTGCCACATAGCTTGCTCACTAAGTGGTGTTTCTTGACTCTGTCCAAAATCCAAATTGCCCTTGACATCACCTGAAAAGAGAACCGCTTTCTGAGGAATATAACCAACCTTGTTGCGCAAATCTTCTAGAGCATAGTTTTGAACATTGACACCGTCCACCAGAATTTCTCCGTCTGACACATCGTAGAAACGTGGAATCAGATTAACTAGAGTTGATTTACCAGAACCTGTTGACCCAATAAAGGCCACTGTTTGACCAGCTTCTGCTCTAAAACTAACATTCTCAATAACCGCCTCCGAATTTGCCGCATATCGGAAGGTCACATCCTTAAATTCGACCTGACCTTTGAGGTTTTCATCAGCCAGCTGCACTTGAGCAGGGTTTTGGATAGAAGAATGCAAATCTAAAACTTGATTAATCCGCTTAGCAGAGACCATAGTTCGGGGAAGAACGATGAAGAGTGCTCCCATGAGAAGGAATCCCATGACAACCTGCATAGCATAAGACATGAAAACAATCATGTCACTAAAGAGAGGCAGACGCGCTATCGGAGCAGCGTCGTTAATCACATAGGCCCCAATCCAGTAAATCGCCACACTCAAACCACTTGAAATCCCCATCATGATAGGGTTCAAAATAGCCATAAGACGGTTGACAAATAAATTCAAGCGTGTCAATTCATCATTTGCAGCTGCAAATTTCTCATCTTGGTACTTTTCAGCATTGTAGGCACGAACAACGCGAATACCTGTTAAACTTTCACGAGTGATACTGTTCAGTTTATCAGTCAAACTTTGAATCAAGGACTGTTTTGGAAAGGCTAGCGTCATCAAAACTGTTGTCATCAAAACATTGACAATCACTGCCACAAGTACAGCCCAGAGCCAGTATTCCGAATGGCCTAAAATCTTCCCAATAGCCCATATAGCCATAATCGGACCACGCGTCACCACTTGTAATCCCATGGTAATCAACATCTGAACTTGGGTAATATCATTAGTGGTACGAGTTAGGAGGCTAGGAATAGAGAATTTCTTAATCTCTGTCTGCGAGTAATCCAAAACTCGGTTAAAAATATCACTTCTCAGCCTACTAGTATAGGAAGCGGCCACTCTGGATGCAAAAAATCCAACTGCAACTGCGGACAAGAAGGCAAAAAAGGACATTCCGACCATCATACCTGCTGGTTGCCATAACTCATCCAAGTTGGTTCCTTGACTTCCCAGCAAATCCGTAATTTTCGAGATATAGGTCGGAACTTCCAACTCTAGATAAACCGAAAAGCAGGTAAAGAGAATGGCTAGTAAAATCATCCCCCATTCTTTTCCACTAATTCGTTTGGCTAATTTCTTCATTCTCTCCTCCTATTCCCTTGATATTTTCCTGTAGTTGACCGAGAACTTTCTCAAAAATCAGTAATTCATCTTCATCAATATCTGCCATCAACTGGTTGTCAATGCGTTCAAAGAAGGCTTTAACCTGCTTCATTTGAGAACGCGATTTGTCCGTCAGACGAACAAACTTGGCCCTCTTATCGACAGGACTCGCCTCCAATTCCACCAAATCATTTTGCACCATACGCTTGACCAAGTTACTCGCCACAGACTTGGTAATATTGAGTTCCTGCTCGATATCTTTAATCAAGACCAAGTTTTGGTTTTCCTCACGGCTATCCAAAAAACGTACAACCTGACCTTGCGGTCCACCCATAAATTCAATGCCACAACGCTTGGCTTCCTTTTGCACCATCAGATGAATCTGATGACCAAAACGCTTAAAGACCAACATCGGTTTATCCATACTAATTCCTTTCTAACTATCACATTTAGTTCTCCTAGGAACTAATTAAGTTTTCATGAGAACTATTTTACCACTTTGAAAAGAGATGTCAAGGAAAAAGTTTCCTAGAGAACTATTTTCTTGATTCAAAAAATCCCAAGTGAGTTCCTCACTTAGGATCATGTTTTCTAGGTTAAATTAGAACCCATCTACGTTCGTATAAATCTTTTGAACGTCTTCGTCGTCTTCAAGAACGCTGTAAAGTTTTTCAAAGGTTTCAAGGTCATCACCTGACAATTCCACTTCTGACTGAGGAATCATTTCCAATTCTGTCACTTGGAATTCTTCGACACCTGACTCACGAAGGGCAACGATAGCCTTGTGGAGGTCAGTTGGTGCTGTGTAAACAGTGATTGTTCCTTCTTCTGCTTCTACATCGTCCACATCCACATCTGCTTCTAGCAATTGCTCAAAGACCGCATCAGCATCTTCACCTGCAAATACGATAACTCCCTTGTTGTCAAAGAGGTAAGATACTGAACCTGAAGCACCCATGTTTCCGCCGTTTTTACCAAAGGCTGCACGGACATTGGCTGCGGTACGGTTAACGTTAGAAGTCAAAGTATCAACAATCAACATAGAACCGTTTGGTCCAAATCCTTCGTAACGTCCTTCTGTAAAGGTTTCGTCTGTGTTTCCTTTTGCTTTATCAATCGCTTTATCGATAACGTGTTTTGGCACTTGGGCTTGTTTGGCACGGTCGATAACGAATTTCAAAGCAGTGTTTGATTCTGGGTCTGGATCACCTTTCTTAGCTGCTACATAGATTTCTACACCAAATTTTGCATATACTTTAGAGTTAGCTCCATCTTTAGCCGTTTTCTTGGCTACGATATTGGCCCATTTACGTCCCATTAGGAATCTCCTTTTTTCACATTTTAATCTTTCTTATTATAACACAAGTTTTTTCGATTTTCACTAGAGGAAATAGATTTTATTCAGCAAATCAAGCTATGATGACACTTTTGTTGCCAAGATGGCCTTACCTTCTTTTATCAAAGGATGACGGAACAGTGAGAAGTAGAGTTGGATGGTCATGGCAACCCAGATAAGGGGTTCGCAAAGGATAACTCCCTTATAGCCCGCCCAAGGAATAATCAAGACCACAAAAGCGATTTTTCCGATTAGTTCAATAAAGCTAGAAATCAGCGGAAGGATTTTTTGCCCCAAGCCTTGTAAACAATTGCGATAAATCAACAAGAGGCTCAAAATAGGATAAAAGGCTGAGCTGATTTGCAGATAGAGACTACCATTTTCTACCAAGCAACCATCCGTTGAACTGGCCAAGAAGGAAACTAAGGCAGGACTGGCAAAAAAGAGGAAGACACAAACAAAAACTGCCCAGGACATACTTAGACGACTGCCGATTCGAAGACCTTGAACAATGCGGTCTGGTCGCTTGGCACCAAGATTCTGCGAAGCAAAAGTCGTCATCGACGCAGAAATAGCGGTCATTGGAAGAAGAGCGAAGGCCATAATGCGTCGAGCCGCTGTCTGGGCACTAATAATTACGGCACCAAAAGTATTGACAGAAGACTGTAAAATCACGCTACCGATAGATACAATTGAACTCATCAAGCCCATAGCCAAACCTTGCTCCAAGAGATCAGCGTACAAGGCCTTGTCCCATTTAAAATGTTTCAGTTGAGGCAAAAGTTCTGGCACACTCTTACGAATATAATAAAAGCAGAGAACCGCTGATAAGCCTTGCGAAATAATGGTAGCAAGTCCCGCGGATTGAACTCCCAGATGCAATTGCGTAATGAAATAGAGATCCAGAACCACATTAACCAAGGCAGAAAAAATCAAAAATCCAAGGGCAGCTAAACTGTCCCCAATAGACCGCAACAAGCCTGCAAAAAGATTATAAGCAAAGCTGACACCAACGCAGGTCACAATCATAGAAATATATTGATAGGACTGGGGAAGAATTTCTGCAGGGGTATCTAGGTATTGCAAGAGTGGATACAATCCAAGAAAGCCCAGCAACATAACTACAATACTCAAAAGTGCACCTAAAATCCAGGTGGCTGCTACTGCTTCCTTGATTTTAGTGAAATTCCGAGCTCCATAATAACGGGCAATGACAATTCCCATGCCATTACCAACACCAAGAGTAAAACCTACAATCAGGTCAAAAATTGCTGTCGTCGCTCCTACTGCAGCCAAGGATTCTTGACCAAGAAATCGTCCAACAATCAAGACATCAGCAGTATTATAGAGCTGTTGAAAAATATTTGATAACAAGATTGGGAAGGCGAAGCTTAAGAGCGAGGGAAGAATCGGACCATGTATCAGGTCCACTGTTCGTTTTTTATTCATAAGGCTATTATATCAGCTTTCTAGAGGAGCGACAAGAAACAGCAAACTATGCCAGAACTAGGCAATGAAAAAGCAGTGAATTTCTCCACTACTTTAACAACTTATTCTTCAATTTCGATTTCAAGTTCGTCGCCTAGGTCAAGTGTCACTTCTTCATTCACAGAAGCCGCTTGAACTGCGTCATCTTTTTTAGTTTCAATACCTTCTACAGAAGCTTCTTCTCCATCAATCAAACCAAATTGAACACGGACTTGATGGTCGATTTCATCAAAGACTTCTGGGTGATCTGCCAAGTATTTCTTAGCATTTTCAGAACCTTGACCGATTTTCTCATCCTTGTAAGAGTACCAAGCTCCTGCTTTTTTGATGATATCCAAATCGCTTGCGATCTTCAAGAGTTCACCGGTCTTAGAAATCCCTTCTCCGTACATGATTTCAACGAAGGCTTCCTTAAATGGTGGAGCCACCTTGTTTTTCACGACCTTGATCTTGGTTTCCTTACCAACATTGGTATCTTTTTGGTCACCAGTTCCCTTGATTTGTGTACTTCCACGAACATCCAAACGGACTGATGCGTAGAATTTCAGAGCACGTCCACCAGGAGTTGTTTCTGGATTTCCAAACATGACCCCAACTTTTTCACGCAATTGGTTGATAAAGATGGCAATTGTTTTGGTTTTATTGATAGAAGCACCAAGTTTACGCATAGCCTGGCTCATCATACGAGCCTGCAAACCAACGTGGCTATCTCCGATATCTCCATCAATTTCTGCACGAGGAACAAGGGCAGCAACTGAGTCGACCACGACAAGATCTACAGCACCTGAGTCAATCAATTTTCCTGCAATCTCAAGACCTTGCTCTCCTGAGTCTGGTTGTGACAAGAGTAATTCGTCAATGTTGACACCAAGGGCCGCAGCATAAGCTGGATCGAGGGCATGTTCCGCATCAATAAAGGCTGCAATCCCACCTTCTTTTTGCGCTTGCGCAACTGCATGAAGAGCAACCGTTGTCTTACCAGATGACTCTGGCCCATAAATTTCGATGATACGCCCCTTAGGATATCCACCTGAACCAAGAGCAATGTCAAGAGCCAAGGAACCTGAGCTCATCACTTGCACCTTTTGCTCTGCACGTTCACCCAAACGCATGATTGAACCCTTACCAAAGTCTTTCTCAATCAATTTAAGAGCGTCATTCAAGGCTTTTTCACGTTCAGCCCCGAATTTTTTTGAAATTTCTTCTAATTTTTTTGGTTTTTTTGCCATTCTATTCTCCTACATTCTAATGGTCCTCAGACCTATCTACTATTATATCAAAAGTTAGTCACTTAATAAAGCCTTGCGAACTAGGTTAAAGGCATGCATAACCGCAATGTGGCGTACATCTGCTCGACTTCTACCTCCAATATTAACCTTGATAACCTCAGTTCCTTGCTCCTGTGCCAAGCCTATGAAGACTGTTCCAGCTGGGTGTCCTTCGAGGCTATCTGGTCCTGCCACTCCAGTCAAACTAAGGCCAAAATCTGACTGGGTCTTGCTTCGTGCCTGCTCAGCCATCTTCTGAGCTGTAAATTCAGACACCACACCGTGCTCTTCCAAATCCTTGACAGGAATATCCAACATTTTTGATTTTTCCTCCAAGCTATAGGTTACAAAACCACCCTTAAATATACTTGAAGCACCCGAAAAATCCGCCACAGTAGCTTGGAAAAGCCCTGCCGTCAAACTCTCAGCAGCCGTGATGGTTTTCCCTTGCTTTTTCAGCTTTTCTACCACAATACTGGCTAAACTAGTCTCTTCCCCATAACCATAACAAAGTTCTCGTAAAGAAAGGCCTTCAAAAGTTTGGCAATTCAAGATTTGATTTTCCAAGATATCCAGCGCTTGATTCGCCTCTTCTTGACTGCTAGCCTTTGTTGACAGACGCAAGGTTACCTCTCCTGTCTTTGCATAAGGTGCCAATGTAGGATCGGTCTGATTATCAATTAAATCAGCCAAAATCGTAACCAGCTGGCTCTCGCCAATTCCAAAGAAACGAAGAACTCGGGAATATAGCTTACTTCCTGTCATCAACTTAGGTAGAAGGTGATTTAAGACCATAGGCTTCAATTCACTTGGTGGACCTGGAAGGACAACGTAGGTCACTCCATCGACTTCCAATATTCCTCCCACAGCCAGTCCTGTTTCGTTTGGCAGTGGAGTCGCACCTTCTACAATTTGAGCTTGTCTTTCATTATTCGGTGTTCGGGCATAGTCTGGTCTCTGGGCGAAAAATACATCTAACTTTTCTTGTGCCTGAGGATCGAAGACTAATTCCTTCCCTAAAAATTTAGCCAGAGTTTGTTTTGTCAAATCGTCCTCAGTTGGCCCTAAACCACCTGTCAAAATCACCAGACTACTACGTTGACTGGCAATCTCAAGCAGGGATAAGAGACGAGCTTCATTGTCTCCTACAGCCGTCTGAAAATATACATCTACCCCAATCTCTGCTAGTTTTTCCGACAAAAACTGGGCATTGGTATTAACAATCTGTCCTGTCAAAATCTCTGTTCCAACAGCAATAATTTCTGCTTTCATGTTTCCTCCTACCTATCTATTCGTATTTTTTTGAAAAAATCGCAGGAAATTTCCCACGATTGATTTTTTATTTGTATCAAGAAAGTTAATTATCTTCGTCACTAACAGGCACCCGTCCAAACAAATCTTCAAATAAGACAACATTTGTTTCAAGCTGAGTGACTTCTTCTTGCCCCAAAGAACGTCTCAAAAGATTCTGCATTTCCAACATATGGCTTCTCGTAACAATTTGATAAGAAACGCCTTGTAGCATCTCCCCTTCACCCTTCAACTGTTGTGTTTCAATAGTTTTAAATGAATCTTTATAGCCCAACAAGCTTGGAATACTTTTCGCAGATAAATCGATATTAGTCTGCATATTAGTACTTAGGGCTTTTAAGATAGACTGATAGTGACTGACACTATTCAAACTAAGAACTTTTTCAACAACTTTTTGAATGACTTCACGCTGACGCTTTTGACGTCCGTAGTCTCCTTCTGGGTCTTGATAACGCATGCGTGAATAAACAAGCGCTTCTTCTCCATTTATTGTCTGCTCTCCAACACCGATAGAAATGGTGTTAAATTCTTCTTGGTCACTGATAGAAATCGGGAAACCTAGTGTATTATTGACCGTAATACCTCCCACTGCATCGACCAATTGTTGCAATCCTTGCATATTAACCATAATGTAGCGATCGATATGGATATTCATCATCTTTTGAATTGTTTCTATAGCAAGTTCTGCACCACCACCAGCATAGGCAGCGTTTAACTTCGCTTCTTCAATACTACCATCTTTATGTTGAATTTTAGTCAGGATATCACGCTCCAAACTCAGCATCATTGTCTTCTTAGTATGTGGATTGACAGTCAAGAGAATCATGGAATCACTATTTCCAGCCCACTGATCTGTACGCTCTACATTCCCAGTATCAACCCCCATCAACAGAATGGTCAAAGGCTCTGTTGCTTCAATAACCTTGGTTTCTTCCCCTATTTTTTTATAGGTCTTTGATAAGGTTTGTGTGCCTTGCTGATAAATAGTATAAGCAAAAACACCGACACCCAAAACTGTCACAGCTAGAAAAGCTAATACCATTCCAATAATTTTTTTAACCATATTTCTACTAATCTATCAGTTTACCCATCAAGTAAACATCGATAAATTTCCCTTCTTCTATATATGCTCCACGCTCTTGGCGACCTTCAATTACAAAGCCATGCTTTTGATAAAGATGGACTGCTGCTTGATTACGAGTTTGGACAGTCAGTTGGAGACGACGCAGAACGCTACTTGCTTGTGCCCACTCTATCACTTCTTCAAGCAACAAACTTCCCAATCCATTATTCCAATATCTTTTTCCAATCACAATGAAGAGATCTCCAATATGACGGACTCTCTTGCGCTGGTCAGCTGTAATATTTACAATACCAGCAATTTTATCATTTAAGAATGCAAGTAAGGTTATCTGATTGTCCGAACTAGCTTGCTTGTTGAGGAATATTTCCATCTCCTCACTGGTCAAGAGAATACCATCTCCGTCTAAGCTGGTAAAATCTGTTTCCAAACTTACACGATTTAAAAAGGCCACTAATTCAGCTGCATCTTTAGACTCTGCTTCCCTAATGAGCAATTCATACTCCATGTTGAAGCTCCTCTAAAAGCTTTTCTGCACGCAAACCCTTTGCTTGGAAATGTAATCTGCGTCCATCTGCTTCTTTTAGAATTTCCAACTCTAAATAAGTATCTGGCAAGGCATCTCCTAAGAGATTTCCCCACTCAATAACAGTCACGCCGCCACCAAAGAGAAATTCATCTAAATCAATAGAATCAGCATCCCCCTCTATACGATAAACATCTAGGTGGTAAAGCGGAAGACGACCTTCATACTCTCTTACGATAGTATAGGTTGGACTCTTAATCATCTGGGAAATCTGTAAACCTTTAGCAAGTCCTTTAGTAAAGGTTGTTTTACCTGCACCCAGTTCTCCAGTTAAGATTAAAACATCATTCTTTTCTAATAGATGACCCAAACGCTCCCCTAAGGCTTGCAGTTCTTCTTCATTTTTTGTGTACATATTCTTATTATACCAAAAACTTTTCTTTTGTGTCTATTTTCCTGCTAAACTTATACTCAATGAAAATCAAAGAGCTGACGTAGTTTGAAGAGATTTTCGGAGAGTATTACCATCATAACATCCATAAAAACAAGCTTTCTCTAAAAGAAAATGAGCGTAGTAATGACCAATACAAGATCTCGGAAAATATGACCATAAAAGGAAACTTCCTTTTTAACCGAATTTGGGACAAGATAGGCTGCAAAAAACAAACCCAGTCCAATATACATCAGAAGTGATACAATGGTCATTGGATTTCTTAAGAAAAGAAGTGTTGCTAAAATAGTCACCAACACTGTCTTTTTTCTGTCTAGCATAGCAAGCAAATCGCGCATGTATTTTTTCAAGGGTAAAAAAATCAGCAAATCTAGCCCAAATAGAAAGAAAAAGGATGGCAATAAAAAGTCAACTAATTCTTGCTGCAGCGTATTTTTGATGAACAAGTTGTCTGACAAGACAAGAACAGCTCCTAACAAATTAATTAAGAGTAACATACTGTAAAAAAGCTTCACCGACTTCTTACTGGCTAGGACACTATGGACTTCTTGCTTACGGGTATAAAGATAATTTACTCCAGCACAGATTCCTGAAACGAAGACCATACTTCCGATAAAAAAAGCTGTACTTTGTTTA
Source organism: Streptococcus mitis (assembly GCF_946190275.1). GTDB lineage: Bacteria > Bacillota > Bacilli > Lactobacillales > Streptococcaceae > Streptococcus > Streptococcus mitis_DC. Next base: position 130,548 of record NZ_CAMHZQ010000001.1, read on the forward strand.
AAGGACAAGATGCATTCTTTCCATAGGAAACAGCTACTCAAACTGATTTGAATTAAAGCTAACAAAAATAAGATTCTCATTGATTTCATCTTTTCTCTCCCTCCCTACCAATCATTATACTCGGAGAAAAGAGAGAACTGTTTCCAATCTTCTCAAATGTCTCTTTTAGACGCTAAACAAACATGAGAGACTAATACTCAATGAAAATCAAAGAGCAAACTAGGAAGCTAGCCACAGGTTACTCAAAACACTGTTTTGATGTTGGAGATAGAACTGACGTGGTTTGAAGAGATTTTCGAAGAATATAAACTTGAAATAAGGCTGATAGTATTCATTTCACTATCAGCCTTACAGGTTATTTAACGTTTCAGAAAAACTATAATGTCAAGATTAACTAAACAGTATCTAATTCTTTCAAATAATTTTCTATCTTCATCAACATTAAAGGATTGTTATAAATCTTACATAACTCTCTTGCTTCTATATAATAATTTTTGACTTGTTCTTTGTCTAGAAATTTGGCTCCAGCATTTCCTACAAGAATAAGTAGAGGAGCCAGTTGGTAGCTTGTCTGTCTTTGTTTACAGAGTTCAATCGTCTCAAGAGCTTCTTGGATGGCTTCGTTATATTTTTCCTTTGACACTAGGTAGTGAGCGTAGTTGTAACGAACTCTGATGTACCCAAATAAAAACTCTTGATGCTCAAAATTTTTTGTCTGATATAACTCCATTAAATGAGAGTAGTTTTCCTCATATTCTTGTTCACGACCCACTAAGGAATAGAAATTAGATAGAGTATTCAACGCCTTTAAATAAATCAGAGTATTTGAAGAGACTTTTAATAATATATTTTCCAATGAAGAAATAGCCTCACACTTACTGTCATATTGATAGAAATCAATAATAGCTTTAATCCATTCAAGGTAAGTTCGGTCTTCTAGTGTTAGAAAAGTACTTCGTTCAATCTCTATTCTATAAATATATTCCAAATCGTCATAATTTCTATCATCTAATAGTCGAACAGATAATTGCTTGAAATTAGAGAGGTTAGATTTAATTTCAATTTGTTCATTGAAAAAGCAATCCAAAGGGACTTCAAGTCGTTGAGAGAGTTTGAATAACAAGTCTGCGGAGGGAATAAAATGCCCTCTCTCAATTTTACTAATCTGACTTTGTTCACAAATTCCTTCTGCAAGAGTTTGTTGGGAGAGTCTCAACTCTTTTCTTTTCAATCTGAATTTCTCTGCGAGTGTATTCATTAAAGATAATAAACCTTCCTATTTGCTTAATTTCATTATAAAATTTTTAGTTCAAAATAGTAAGTTAAAGAAACAAATAATTCTTTATGGTAATAAATAAAAAAAGTCAAAAATTACATAAAAATGCTTGGCTAAATAAAATATATCTGTTAAAATAAGGATAATGAAAAAGAAAAGGGTTTCACGAATGAAGAAAAATTGTGGAATTCAAAAATTAGCTATATTAGCATTACTAGGGGTTTTTACGTTTAGTAATACAATTCCTTACCAACAGTTTATTCAGAAGAATAAACAATTGGAGATTTGAGTGCAATCACAAAAGAAGTCCAATGGTCTTGATGTTGGGAAGGCTGATTGATGTCGTATTACTTTAAAATTCAACTATTTAGAGAAAGGTATTCTTATGAGAGCTTGTAACAATACCAGATAGATATAAGAATGGAGATGTTTGATAAAATGCTTTCATAGCTAACCAACTGTTGAAAATTATGAGTTACAAAATCTAAAGTATTTAAGATTAGTTTATAAAATTAGGTCTCTGCCTGTAGAAAGGAACGTGCAGTTAGAAAGGAGGAAAAAATAGGATACTATAATTCAGACTGAGATTTCTAATTAAAATATGTAGTTGCATCATCCCTTGCCGTTTTGGCATTTAGTTTGGCTCTTCCTGTTTTGGTAGCTTCTCACCGTGGTGGCGAGTGGACCTATGGAGGCTATCGTGATCCAAATAATTGGGGAGCAAATTACATTTGATGCGGGATGGTAAAGAATAATTGAAGAAGATTCTTTTATCAATAGTTTAGTAAGCTTGTTAGTTTATAGAGGGCAGGGGTATTTCTGCCTTCTGTTTTAGAATAAGGAATGCACTATGAAAAAATTATTTATACTCATATCCAACCTGCTTGCTAGTTTGTTCTTTGTTTGGATATTTACCATTTGGACTGATACATATGTCTCCCATTATTACCCCAACGTTGTTGTACATGATTCTTCCCCTGAAACAACTTTTCAGCATGTTGCTACACGCTTGGAAAAACTAGCAGAAGAAACGGATAGCTTTATTGCGATTCAACACCAGGATCCTAACTCAGAAGGTACTCCAGTGTTTTCTTATACGACCTTTGGGAACGGAAAGTTGCCTGATGGGCTACAGGAAAAAAATCTAGAAGATGCTCAAAGTAGTAGTGTTGAAACAAACTATTTTGTATTCGATGGAAACCTAGATATTCACTTGCTAAGAGAGGAGCTAAGTCAACTTGGCTTGACTAACATGCACCTGACAATTCCATCTAAACTATCTACGTTAATGGCTATCTTTAGTAACGGATTTCAGTTAATCAGTTTATTGATTTTCATCTTAACCTTTGGAGCACTGACTTTAATTAGTCAAATTAGCCAATTACGGTCGTCGGGCATTCGCCTCATTTCAGGAGAGAAACGGTGGTCCATTTTCCTTAGACCAGTTGGTGAGGATTTGAAAGGGATAGCTGTTGGTTTCAGTTTAGCTGGCGTGCTCGCCATTCTTATGCAAAAAATTCTGTCGCTTCCAACGCAATCCCTAATGACCATAGGAGCAGGCTTGCTCAGTTATAATCTCATCTTGTTGTCGATCTCCCTGTTTTTCGCTCAACTCTTCGCAGTTGGGATAAAAAAGATACACCTGATGCAGATTATAAAAGGGCAAGTGCCTGTCAGAGGAATCATTAGTTTGATTTTAATCGGTCAACTATTAGCGATTATTATTGTAACGCTGGGAATAGGGAGTAGCTTAAAGTATTCCCAAGCCTGGCAACAGCATCGGATTGGACAAGAGGCTTGGAGCCAGGAAAGGCAACTGATTACCCTATCATTCAGCCGTGAAGGAACGAGTCCTGGTTTTGATGAACAAGCTCAAAGGAAACTCAGAACTTGGTATCAATTGATGGATCTGGCTGTTTCAGAACAAAAGGCTTTCTTATCTAGACACCAGTTAATTGACCGTTCTTTGCAAAATGGCATGGCTTCCTCCAAAAACTTGACAACCTCTACAGAATGGCACGATTACAGCCCAAATGGCAATGTCCTTATCGTCACACCGCAATACTTGGAGCGTCAAAACATTCCTGTAGATACAACTATTGAGCAAAAGATGAATCACCTTGATGTAGGGGAGTTTGTCTTATTGCTGCCTGAACACCTCCGTTCAGAGGAAGAACATTATAAATCTGTTTTTGAAGACGACTTAACCAGTCGCATGTCTAGTCAAGATGAACGACAGCAAATGACTGCTACGGTAGGTTATTTGGAATCAGGTCAGGATCGTTTTGTGTATAATACGACCCCTATTTCTTACCAGCAGTTTTTGAAAGATCCAATCATCATTGTTATAACACCCCAATCAACTGGTCCACAGTCCATTTTGTTTTGGGTAGACGCAGTACAGAACTACGTTCTCTTTAATCAATTGTCTGATGCCCAGGAGCTTATCCAGAGACAAGGCATTGAAAATTGGGTCTCAGAAATGCAAACAGGTTACCACAACTACATCACATTATTGGATAATATCCAGAGGGAACGTTGGGTAATGCTAGCAGGAGCTGTGCTTGGGATTGCAACTTCAATCTTGTTGTTTAACACTATGAATAGGCTCTACTTTGAAGAATTTAGACGTGCCATTTTTATCAAACGCATTGCAGGTCTCAGGTTCTTAGAAATCCATCGCACTTATCTCTTTGCTCAACTGGGTGTGTTTTTACTGGGATTTATTGCGAGTGTATTTCTTATGGTAGAGATAGTAGTTGCTTTCTTAGTCTCGTTACTCTTTACTGGTCTATCTCTTTTACAGTTACATGTCCAAATGCAGAAAGAAAACAAGATGTCCATGCTTGTTTTGAAGGGAGGTTAATATGATTGAACTTAAACAGGTGAGTAAATCTTTTGGAGAACGAGAGTTATTTTCGAATCTTTCCATGACATTTGAGGCTGGAAAAGTCTATGCCTTAATTGGTTCAAGTGGTAGCGGAAAAACAACCTTGATGAACATGATTGGGAAATTAGAATCTTATGATGGGACGATTTTTTACCGAGGTAAAGACTTGGCCAATTATAAATCGAGTGATTTTTTCCGTCACGAATTGGGCTACCTCTTCCAGAACTTTGGCTTAATTGAAAACCAAAGTATTGAAGAAAACCTTAAGCTAGGTCTCATTGGTCAAAAGTTGAGTCGGTCGGAACAGCGGTTGAGGCAGAAGCAGGCTTTAGAACAGGTCGGCCTGGCTTATCTTAACCTAGATAAGCGCATCTTTGAGTTATCGGGCGGAGAATCGCAACGGGTTGCCTTGGCAAAAGTTATCTTAAAGAATCCACCATTTATTCTGGCAGATGAGCCAACAGCTTCAATAGACCCAGCAACCTCTCAGTTGATTATGGAGATTTTGCTATCTCTTCGAGATGATAATAGGCTAATCATTATCGCAACACATAATCCGGCAATTTGGGAGATGGCTGATGAAGTGTTCACGATGGATCGTCTGAAATAAAAATCCTTGTTTTTAATTGCACGATGAGTTACTGAAATATTATCATGAATCAATAATTGGAGTTAATTTAGAATTGTACTTTATTAATATTGAGGTAACTTTTTCTTGATAAAGGAAGGAATAGTGGAGAGGAAGTTAGAATGAAAAAATTCGACAATTATATTATTGAGAAGCCTTGCGATTCTAATTCAGATAAACTGCAAAAAATCTTAATAATTGAAAGTTTGGTAGATGATATTTTGCAATTTTCTCTCAGAATCAATAACAGTGTAGGAGAGATTTTCCTCCTACAACCGTTTCAAAAGAAAACTATCTTTATTCCATGTTATTTTGAGGAAGATATTGTGAAAGTCAAAGATGATGATAAAGTTGAGTGGAATTTGTTAGAATTTCAAAAATTTAGAGCATTTTTGGCTTAGTAATCTGTGTTGAAAGCTCAAAACCTATGGTAAAAAAGTAGCTTTGAAAACGTATTGCCTCCAAAGATTTAGTTAAATAATGATTTAACACAAAAAGAAATTATTGAAGTTCTGGAAAGATGTTGTTTCAGTATTGAGAAAAGGTGGGAAAAACTTGCGATTTTCACAGAGAAAGGAAGAAAAAGTATAGAAATATAATCAATTGAAACAAGAACAGGACAAAAGAACCTTTTGTGCCATATTTTTCTCCTTTCGCTTTACAATTGGCTTGAATACCTTTATTGTATCGCGTTTGGAGTTTTTTGGTATAACCTTCGACGCGCACCCACATAGTGGGTGTTTTTTTGTCTCGCACCTAACGGAGCGAGACGAACTAATAGTCACTTAATCAAAAAACGCACCATATCAAAAACTAAAAAGTTTGATATCATGCGTCATGTCTTAAACTAATTGACTGTACTTTCTATTCAAATGAGCTTTTAACCAATTGATTGAACCAATCCACTCTTAAAACCAAAGAGCAATTTCTCGCTTAGCTGACTCTTCTGAATCTGAACCATGTACAACATTTTGAATAGCTTGGTTTTCACTAGCAGCTTTTGCAAAATCACCTCGAATCGTTCCTGGTAAAGCTTCTTCTGGACGAGTTGCTCCCATCATGGTCCGCCAAGTTTCGATTACTTTGGGACCAGAAATGATGCCTACAAGGATTGGTCCTGAAGTCATAAATTCACGAATCGGTGGGTAAAAACTCTGACCAACCAAGTCCTGATAGTGCTGATCAATTAACTCTTCTGAAACCTTTGTACGCAACTCCAATTTTTCGATTGTAAATCCACGTTGTTCGATGCGTTTCAACACCTCACCTACTAGTCCTCTTTTTACACCATCTGGTTTAATGATAAAAAATGTTTGTTCCATCCCCGTCTCCTTTGTCAGCTTCTTTCTTTTATTTTACCACATTTCATGGAAAAATGGAGAAAGTTTTCAGAAAAGAGAAAGAGAACCCGAAGGCTCTCTCATTCTCTCTTATTCTACTGTTTCTTCCACAGTTTCAACGGCAGTATCCACAACTACTTCTGTTATTTCTTCATTTCCTTCTTCCTCTACTGGAGGATTAAGATATTCTTCTTCGTTGACAGCATGTGGTTCAAGGTTACGGTAACGAGCCATACCAGTACCTGCTGGGATGATCTTACCGATGATAACATTTTCTTTAAGTCCAAGGAGATGGTCTTTCTTACCACGGATAGCCGCGTCAGTAAGGACACGAGTTGTTTCCTGGAAGGAAGCCGCTGACAAGAAACTGTTTGTTTCAAGTGAGGCTTTGGTAATTCCCATAAGGACTGGGCGACCTGTCGCTGGAACACCACCTGCGATAAGGACATCTTTGTTGGCATCTGTAAAGTCGTTGATATCCATGAGGGTACCCATGAGAAGGTCTGTATCTCCTGGATCCATGACACGGACTTTACGGATCATTTGACGAACCATTACCTCGATGTGTTTGTCACCGATTTCTACCCCTTGACTACGGTAAACTTTTTGTACTTCACCGAGAAGGTAAGTTTCAACTGACAAGACATCACGAACTGCAAGGAGACGTTTTGGTTGGATAGAACCTTCTGTAAGAGCAGCACCACGCGCTACTTGGTCTCCAACTTCAACACGCATACGAGCTGTAAATGGAACGACATATTCACCTTCGCCAGTTTCACCCTTAACAAAGACTTTCTTAGTACGAGTTGATGCATCTTCTTCGATAGCGGTAACTTGTCCTTTAACCTCTGTGATAACCGCTTCCCCTTTAGGATTGCGGGCTTCAAAGATTTCTTGGACACGAGGAAGACCCTGAGTGATATCGGTATTTGAGGCAACCCCACCCGTGTGGAAGGTACGCATTGTAAGCTGTGTACCAGGTTCCCCGATAGATTGGGCAGCGATTGTACCTACTGCTTCACCAACTTCAACCGCATCACCAGTCGCCAAGTTGATACCGTAACAGTGACGGCAAACACCATGACGAGTATTACATGTAAATACAGAGCGGATAGTCACTTCTTCCACACCAGCATTGACAATTTCACGCGCCTTGTCTTCTGTAATCAACTCATTTGGACCAATGATTACTGCACCAGTTTCAGGATGTTTAACAGTTTTCTTAGTATAACGACCGTTGAGACGCTCCTCGAGAGACTCGATCATCTCTTTTCCTTCTGCGATAGAGCGGATCAAGAGACCACGGTCTGTTCCACAGTCATCCTCACGGATGATAACGTCTTGGGCAACGTCAACCAAACGACGAGTCAAGTAACCTGAGTCGGCTGTCTTAAGGGCCGTATCGGTCATACCTTTACGGGCACCGTGAGTTGAGAAGAACATTTCGAGTACTGACAAACCTTCACGGAAGTTTGAAAGGATTGGCAATTCCATGATACGTCCATTCGGAGCAGCCATCAGACCACGCATACCGGCAAGCTGTGAGAAGTTTGAGATGTTACCACGGGCTCCAGAGTCCATCATCATAACGATTGGGTTCTTAGGATCTTGGTTGGCAATCAAGCGTTTCTCCAATTTTTCACGGGCAGCACGCCATTCAGCTGTAACAGCATTGTAACGCTCGTCGTCTGTGATCATACCACGACGGAATTGTTTTGTGATTTGTTCTACACGTTTGTGTGATTCTTCAATGATTTCAGCCTTGTCATCAACGACTGGGATATCGGCAATACCCACTGTCAACCCTGCAAGAGTTGAGTGGTGGTAACCGAGGTTCTTCATACGGTCAAGTAGGGCAGAAGTTTCTGTCGTACGGAAACGTTTGAAGATTTCAGCGATGATATTTCCAAGGTTTTTCTTCTTGAATGGAGGGTTGAGTTCAAGTTTGCTGATTGCTTCCTTGATATCTCCACCAAGTGGCAAGAAGTATTTAGCTGGAACGCCTTCTGTCAAGTTGGCATTGTTTGGTTCTTGCAAGTATGGTAGACCCTCTGGCATGATGTCGTTGAAAAGGATTTTACCAACTGTTGTAAGCAAGACCTTGTGTTTTTGCTCTTCTGTCCAAGGCTTGTTGAGGCTGTCTGTTGCGATACCAACACGTGAGTGAAGGTGAACATAACCATTACGGTAAGCCATAACCGCTTCGTCACGGTCTTTGAAGACCATTCCTTCACCTTCACGACCAGCTTCTTCCATAGTCAAGTAGTAGTTACCCAAAACCATGTCCTGTGATGGAGTAACAACTGGTTTACCATCTTTCGGGTTCAAGATGTGCTCAGCAGCGAGCATCAAGATACGAGCTTCTGCTTGAGCTTCTTCTGAAAGCGGTACGTGGATGGCCATTTGGTCCCCGTCAAAGTCGGCATTGTAGGCTTCACAGACAAGCGGGTGCAAGCGAAGGGCCTTACCATCAATCAAGACTGGCTCGAAGGCTTGGATACCCAAACGGTGAAGGGTCGGTGCGCGGTTAAGAAGTACTGGGTGTTCTTTGATCACTTCTTCAAGGATATCCCAGATACGCTCATCTCCGCGTTCCACCAAGCGTTTAGCTGCTTTGACGTTTTGTACGATATCACGCGCAACGATTTCACGCATAACGAATGGTTTAAAGAGCTCGATTGCCATTTCACGTGGCACACCACATTGGTACATTTTAAGAGTTGGACCAACAGCGATAACGGAACGTCCTGAGAAGTCAACACGTTTACCGAGCAAGTTTTGACGGAAGCGTCCTTGTTTCCCTTTAAGCATGTGGCTCAATGATTTAAGAGGACGGCTACCTGGTCCTGTGATTGGACGACCACGACGACCATTGTCAATCAAAGCGTCAACCGCTTCTTGAAGCATACGCTTCTCATTTTGAACGATAATACCTGGTGCATTCAACTCGAGCAAACGAGCCAAACGGTTGTTACGGTTGATAACACGGCGGTAAAGGTCATTCAAGTCAGATGAGGCAAAACGGCCACCATCCAACTGCAACATTGGACGAAGATCTGGTGGAATAACTGGAAGGATGTTGAGAATCATCCATTCAGGTTTGTTTCCAGACTTGTAAAAGGCATCCAAAACATCCAAACGACGGATGGCTTTGACACGTTTTTGTCCAGTAGCTGTTTTCAACTCTTCTTTGAGTTCAGCAATTTCTTTTTCAAGATCTACCTGTTTCAAGAGGTCTTGGATGGCTTCGGCACCCATTTTGGCAACGAATGATCCATAACCATACTCACGCAAGCGCTCACGGTATTCGCGTTCTGTCATGATAGACTTGTGCTCAAGTGGTGTATCCTTTGGATCAATCACGACATAAGCCGCAAAGTAGATAACTTCCTCGAGGGCACGAGGGCTCATATCAAGGGTCAAGCCCATACGGCTTGGAATCCCCTTGAAGTACCAGATGTGAGATACAGGAGCTTTCAACTCAATGTGCCCCATACGCTCACGACGAACTTTTGTACGCGTTACTTCAACCCCACAACGGTCACAAACAATTCCTCTGTAACGAATGCGTTTGTACTTACCACAAGCACATTCCCAGTCTTTTGTAGGTCCAAAGATAACTTCATCAAAGAGACCTTCACGTTCTGGTTTCAAGGTACGGTAATTGATTGTTTCAGGTTTTTTGACTTCTCCATAAGACCATGAACGGACTTTGCTTGGAGAAGCTAGGGTGATTTGCATACTTTTAAAACGATTTACATCAACCACTATTTCTTCCCTTTCTATTCTAAGTGAACTGCTTATTCTTCTTCAGCAGCTTCTTCTGTTGCTTCCGCTTTTGTTGCTTTTTCAGCTTCTTCAGCTTCAAAGGCTGCTTTAGCCTCTTGGGCCGCTTTTTCGCGGGCTTTTTCAAGGTCATCTACGTGGATGACATCTTCGTCCATTCCTTCATCCAAGTCGCGAAGTTCCACTTCTTGGTCATCTTCGTCAAGGACACGCATGTCAAGACCAAGAGATTGCAATTCTTTGACAAGAACTCGGAAGGATTCTGGAACACCTGGTTTTGGAATTGGTTTTCCTTTTGTAATAGCTTCATAAGCTTTCAAACGTCCGTTAATATCGTCAGACTTGTAAGTCAAGATTTCTTGTAGGACATTTGATGCACCGTAGGCTTCAAGAGCCCAAACCTCCATCTCACCGAAACGTTGTCCACCAAACTGAGCTTTACCTCCGAGTGGTTGTTGGGTAACAGTTGAGTAAGGTCCGACTGAACGCGCGTGCAATTTATCGTCAACCATGTGGTGGAGTTTGATCATGTACATGACTCCGACAGAAACACGGTTATCAAACGGTTCCCCAGTACGTCCATCGTAAAGGATTGTTTTGGCATCGCTATCCATACCAGCTTCTTTAACAGTTGACCAAAGGTCTTCAGAACTTGCTCCGTCAAAGACTGGTGTTGCAATGTGAATACCAAGAGTACGAGCCGCCATACCAAGGTGGAGCTCCATAACCTGACCGATATTCATACGTGATGGCACCCCAAGTGGGTTCAACATGATATCGACTGGAGTTCCATCTGGAAGGTAAGGCATGTCTTCTACAGGAACGATACGAGAGACAACCCCTTTGTTTCCGTGACGTCCGGCCATCTTATCTCCGACCTTGATCTTACGTTTTTGAGCGATGTAGACGCGAACCAGCATATTAACACCTGATTGCAATTCATCTCCATTTGCACGTGTAAAGATCTTAACATCACGAACGACACCATCGGCACCGTGTGGTACACGAAGAGAAGTATCACGCACTTCACGAGATTTATCTCCGAAGATAGCGTGCAAGAGACGTTCTTCAGCTGAAAGGTCTTTCTCACCCTTAGGTGTTACTTTACCTACAAGGATATCACCTTCTTTAACCTCAGCACCGATACGGATAATACCCATTTCGTCAAGGTCTTTAAGGGCATCTTCACCAACGTTTGGAATTTCGCGAGTGATTTCTTCAGGCCCAAGCTTTGTATCGCGTGTTTCTGATTCGTATTCTTCAAGGTGGACAGACGTATAGACATCGTCTTTGACCAAGCGTTCACTCATGATAACAGCATCCTCGAAGTTGTAACCTTCCCAAGTCATGTAGGCAACGATTGGGTTTTGTCCAAGCGCCATTTCTCCATTTTCCATAGAAGGTCCGTCAGCGATGAAATCGCCTTTTTCAACGACATCGCCAACTTTTACGAGAGTGCGTTGGTTGTAGGCAGTACCTGAGTTTGAGCGACGGAATTTTTGGATGTGGTAAACGTCCAATGAACCATCTTCACGACGAACTTCTACCTTGTCAGCATCTGCGTAAGTAACTTTACCATCATACTGAGCAATCACAGCCGCTCCAGAGTCGTGGGCTGCTTGGTATTCCATACCAGTACCAACGTAAGGTGCCTGAGGATTGATCAATGGCACAGCCTGACGTTGCATGTTGGCTCCCATGAGGGCACGGTTGGAGTCATCGTTTTCCAAGAAAGGAATACATGCTGTCGCAACGGCAACTACCTGTTTTGGTGATACGTCCATATAGTCAACAACATTAGCTGGATACTCTTGGTTGACCCCTTGGTGACGTCCCATGACAACTTTCTCAGCAAATGTTCCATCTTCATTCAGACGAGAATTAGCCTGTGCTACAGTAAATTCATCTTCTTCATCGGCTGTCAACCAAACGATTTCGTTCGTAACAACGCCTGTTTCACGGTCAACCTTACGGTATGGTGTTTGAACAAAACCATACTTGTTCAAGTGCCCGTAAGATGACAAGTTATTGATCAAACCGATGTTAGGTCCTTCAGGTGTCTCGATTGGACACATACGACCATAGTGAGTGTAGTGCACGTCACGTACTTCATATCCAGCACGGTCACGTGTCAAACCACCAGGTCCTAAGGCTGACAAACGGCGTTTGTGAGACAACTCAGAAAGCGGGTTGTGTTGGTCCATGAACTGTGACAACTGTGATGAACCAAAGAATTCTTTAACCGCAGCTGTTACAGGACGAATATTGATAATTTGTTGTGGTGTCAAGACTTCGTTATCTTGAACAGACATACGTTCACGGACATTACGTTCCATACGAGAAAGTCCAAGGCGTACTTGGTTGGCAAGTAATTCACCAACTGCACGGATACGACGGTTCCCAAGGTGGTCGATATCATCTACACGGCCAAGTCCTTCAGCCAAGTTGAGGAAGTAGCTCATCTCAGCAAGGATATCTGCAGGAGTGACGATACGAACCTTGTCATCTGGATTGGCATTACCAATGATAGTTACAACACGGTCTGGATCAGTTGGTGCAACAACCTTGAATTTTTGAAGAACAACTGGCTCAGTCACAACGGCTGCATCATTTGGAATGTAAACAATCTTGTTCAAATCACCATCCAAATGGCTTTCAATGCTTTCAATCACGCTACGAGTCATAATTGTACCAGCTTCTACCAAGATTTCTCCAGTTTCAGGGTCTACCAATGGCTCTGCAATAGTTTGGTTAAGCAAGCGTGTTTTAACATTGAGTTTTTTATTGATTTTGTAACGACCGACAGCTGCCAAGTCATAACGACGTGGGTCAAAGAAACGAGCTACAAGCAAGCTACGTGAGCTTTCAGCAGTCTTAGGCTCACCTGGACGAAGACGTTCGTAAATTTCTTTCAAAGCTTCGTCGGTACGAGAGTCCATTGGGTTCTTGTGGATATCTTTTTCAACAGTGTTGCGAACCAATTCACTATCACCAAAGATATCAAAGATTTCATCATCACCTGAGAAACCAAGCGCACGAACCAAGGTTGTAAATGGAATCTTACGAGTACGGTCGATACGAGTGTAGGCGATGTCTTTTGAGTCGCTTTCAAGTTCCAACCAAGCTCCACGGTTAGGGATAACAGTTGAACCATAGCCCACTTTACCGTTTTTATCAACTTTATCGTTAAAGTAAACACCTGGTGAGCGGACCAACTGAGATACGATGATACGTTCACCACCATTGATGATGAAAGTACCCATTTCTGTCATGATTGGGAAATCACCAAAGAAAACTTCTTGAGTTTTGATTTCGCCTGTTTCTTTATTGATCAAGCGGAAGGTTACAAAAATTGGTGCTGAGTAGCTAGCATCGTGAATACGAGCTTCTTCTAGCGTGTATTTTGGTTCCTTGATTTCATATCCAACAAATTCCAACTCCATTGTGTCCGTAAAGTTTGAAATTGGCAATACATCTTCAAATACTTCCTTAAGACCGTGGTCTAGGAAAGCTTTGAATGAATCAGTTTGAATTTCAATCAAATTTGGTAAGTCAAGAACTTCTTTGATTCTTGAAAAACTACGACGGGTACGATGTTTCCCGTATTGAACGTCATGTCCTGCCAAGATGATTCTCCTTTGTAAATAAGTTCCAAGCCTTGTCAATCAGGCTTTCTAATCGTCATATGGTTGTAAAACCCCTATCACCGTGTCCTCTTGACGAATTTTCAGAATCTTTAAGTCTTTGTTACAAATACTCAAAATCCTGAAAAAAAGCACAAAAAGAGCAGCTAAATCTGACTTTTTCAGAAGATTTAACTGCTGTGAGCCTTGTCTGGACAATATTTCAGACAAAACCTACGACAAATGATTACTCATATTATACCCTATTTAGCTAGATTTTTCAAGGGGATTAACGATTTTTTGACAAAATCTTTTCCTATAAGAAATACTGGCTAAATCGTAGCAAAACCTGTTGCGATTTTTCTTTTATTTCAATTTCAAGAAAACGCTTGCATATTGTTTTACTACATGCTATACTGATATAGAAATTTATTGATTGGAGAATCATTATGAGAAAAACACCAGCTCAAACTGAGAAAAAAATGGTCTACAGCATCCGTTCCCTCAAAAATGGAACTGGTTCTGTCCTTATTGGAGCAAGCCTTGTCCTACTTGCTATGGCTACGCCAACTATCTCAGCCAACGAAAGTACACCAACCACTAACGCAAGTAATAGTGAAACTACTACTGCCCTTGCCCAACCTCTTACTGATGCAACAAACATCGCTGGCAAGAACGAAAGCGATTTTTCTTCACCTGACAATGCAAACGCTTCCCTAGAGAAAAAAGAAGAAAAACCTGCAACAGAGCCAACCACTCCTGTTGCAAGCCCAGCCGATTCAGCACCACAAACTGGGCAAGATCGTTCAAGTGAACCAACTACTTCTACTAGTCCAGTAGCAACTGAAACTAAGGCAGAAGAGCCCATCGAAAACAACTATTTCCGTATCCACGTCAAAAAGCTTCCTGAAGAAAACAAGGATGCTCAAGGACTATGGACTTGGGACGATGTTGAAAAACCTTCTGAAAATTGGCCAAACGGAGCCCTGTCCTTTAAGGATGCCAAAAAAGACGACTACGGCTACTACCTAGATGTCAAATTAAAGGGAGAACAAGCCAAGAAAATTAGCTTCCTCATCAACAATACAGCTGGAAAAAATCTAACCGGCGATAAATCTGCAGAAAAACTAGTTCCAAAAATGAACGAGGCTTGGTTAGACCAAGATTACAAGGTTTTCTCTTACGAGCCACAACCTGCAGGAACTGTTCGCGTCAACTACTACCGCACTGACGGCAACTATGACAAGAAATCTCTTTGGTACTGGGGAGATGTAAAAAATCCAAGTAGCGCTCAATGGCCTGACGGAACAGACTTTACAGCTACAGGCAAATATGGCCGCTATATCGACATTCCTCTTAAGGACGCCGCCAAAGAATTCGGCTTTTTACTATTAGATGAGAGTAAACAAGGAGACGACGTGAAAATCCGTAAAGAAGATTATAAGTTCACAGATTTGAAAAATCATAGCCAAATTTTCCTAAAAGATGATGACGAAACGATTTACACAAATCCATACTATGTCCATGATATCCGCATGACAGGGGCTCAGCACGTAGGAACTTCTAGCATTGAAAGTAGTTTTTCAACACTAGTCGGTGCCAAAAAAGAAGATATCCTCAAACACTCCAACATCACTAATCACTTAGGAAACAAGGTAACTATTACCGATGTTGCAATCGATGAAGCTGGTAAGAAAGTGACCTACAGCGGAGATTTCTCTGACACAAAACATCCCTATACTGTTAGCTACAATTCCGACCAATTCACTACCAAAACAAGCTGGCGCCTGAAAGATGAGACTTACAGCTATGATGGGAAACTTGGAGCTGACTTAAAAGAAGAAGGAAAACAAGTTGATTTAACCCTTTGGTCACCAAGTGCTGATAAGGTTTCTGTTGTTGTCTACGACAAGAATGACCCTGACAAAGTAGTTGGAACTGTCGCTCTTGAAAAAGGGGAAAGAGGAACTTGGAAACAAACTCTAGATAGCACAAACAAACTCGGAATCACTGATTTCACTGGCTACTATTATCAATACCAAATCGAGCGTCAAGGGAAAACTGTTCTTGCACTCGATCCTTACGCTAAGTCCCTCGCTGCTTGGAATAGTGACGATGCCAAGATTGACGATGCCCATAAAGTGGCTAAAGCGGCCTTTGTAAATCCAGCTAAACTAGGACCTCAAGACTTGACTTATGGTAAGATTCACAACTTCAAAACTCGTGAAGATGCCGTTATCTACGAAGCTCATGTGCGTGACTTCACTTCAGATCCTGCCATTGCAAAAGACTTAACCAAACCATTTGGTACCTTTGAAGCCTTTATTGAAAAACTAGACTATCTCAAAGACTTAGGTGTAACCCACATCCAGCTCCTTCCAGTCTTGTCTTACTACTTTGTCAATGAGTTGAAGAACCATGAACGCTTGTCTGACTATGCTTCAAGCAACAGCAACTACAACTGGGGATATGACCCTCAAAACTACTTCTCATTGACTGGTATGTATTCAAGCGATCCTAAAAATCCAGAAAAACGAATCGCAGAGTTTAAAAACCTCATCAATGAGATCCACAAACGTGGCATGGGAGCTATCCTGGACGTAGTTTACAACCATACAGCCAAAGTCGATATCTTTGAAGACCTAGAACCAAACTACTACCACTTTATGGATGCTGATGGGACACCTCGCACTAGCTTTGGTGGTGGACGTTTGGGGACAACCCACCATATGACCAAACGGATTCTAGTTGACTCTATCAAATATCTGGTTGATACCTACAAAGTAGATGGATTCCGCTTTGATATGATGGGAGACCACGATGCAGCTTCTATAGAAGAAGCATACAAGGCTGCACGCGCCCTCAATCCAAATCTAATCATGTTAGGCGAAGGTTGGAGAACCTATGCCGGTGATGAAAACATGCCTACTAAAGCTGCTGACCAAGATTGGATGAAACATACCGATACTGTCGCTGTCTTCTCAGATGACATACGTAACAACCTCAAGTCTGGTTATCCAAACGAAGGTCAACCTGCCTTTATCACAGGTGGCAAGCGTGATATCAACACTATCTTCAAAAATCTCATTGCTCAACCAACCAATTTTGAAGCTGACAGCCCTGGAGATGTTATCCAGTACATCGCAGCCCATGATAACTTGACTCTCTTTGACATCATTGCCCAGTCTATCAAAAAAGACCCAAGCAAGGCTGAGAACTACGCTGAAATCCACCGTCGTTTGCGACTTGGAAATCTCATGGTCTTGACAGCTCAAGGAACTCCATTTATCCACTCTGGTCAGGAATATGGACGTACTAAACAATTCCGTGACCCAGCCTACAAGACTCCAGTAGCAGAGGACAAACAACCAAACAAATCTCACTTGTTGCGTGATAAGGACGGCAATCCATTTGACTATCCTTACTTCATCCATGACTCTTACGATTCGAGTGATGCTATTAACAAGTTTGACTGGACTAAGGCTACAGATGGTAAAGCTTATCCTGAAAATGTCAAGAGCCGTAACTATATGAAAGGTTTGATTGCTCTTCGTCAATCTACAGACGCCTTCCGACTTAAGAGTCTCCAAGATATCAAAGACCGTGTCCAACTCATCACTGTCCCAGGTCAAAATGGTGTAGAAAAAGAGGATGTAGTAATTGGCTACCAAATTACTGCTCCAAACGGTGATATCTACGCAGTCTTTGTCAATGCGGATGAAAAAGCTCGCGAATTTAATTTGGGAACTGCCTTTGCCCACCTCAGAAATGCTGAAGTTTTGGCAGATGAAAACCAAGCAGGACCAGTAGGAATTGCCAACCCGAAAGGACTTGAGTGGACTGAAAAAGGCTTGAAATTGAATGCCCTTACAGCTACTGTTCTTCGAGTCTCTCAAGGCGGTGCCATCGTTGCCCCAGCTGTGGAAGAAAAACCAGAATTTGACCTTTCTAGCTTAAAACAAGAACACGGTCAAAATAACGGCCAAGACAATATGTCAAACCGAGTAGACAAACCGGAACAGCAAACTCCAGCTCCACAAACTAAACCTGATTCTGCAAAACCAGATACAAAAGTAGCTGATGCGGAAAATAAACCTAGCCAAGCTACAACTGATTCACAAGCTTCACAACCACATAAGGACAATAATACTCAATCACTTCCATCTACGCATACTCAAACTATTGTCACTTCCTATACTCCAGCTTATACAAATAAGAAACCGGAAACTCCAAATCAGACAACTAAAGCTAGTTGGAAACAAGAAAATGGCATCTGGTATTTCCATAAAGCAGACGGTTCTCTAGCTACTGGTTGGATCAAAGATGGAGATACTTGGTATTATCTAAAAGATGATGGCTCTATGTCAACTGGTTGGGTAAAAGATGGCAATGTTTGGTACTTCCTAAATAGTAACGGCTCTATGTCAACTGGTTGGGTAAAAGATGGAGATACTTGGTACTATCTAGATCCATCAGGAGCTATGAAAGAAAATCAATGGTTTGAAGTTTCTGGCAAATGGTACTATGTTGATTCATCAGGTAAACTTGCAGTTAATACAAGGGTTGAAGGCTATTTGGTCAATGAAAACGGTGAATGGGTTAGCTAATACTCAATGAAAATCAAAGAGCAAACTAGGAAGCTAGCCGCAGGTTGCTCAAAACAGTGTTTTGAGGTTGTGGATAGAACTGACGAAGTCAGTAACCATACCCACGGCAAGATGAAGCTGATGTGGTTTGAAGAGATTTTCGAAGAGTATAAAACTGCTACTATATAACCTTTGCATAGCTAGATATAACTAATCCAAATACAGGAAGCTCAACGATAACAAACTCCTGTTTGCAGGAATTAGTCTCCTTACCCTTCTAGGTCTCGGCTTCTTGCTAAAAAACAAAAAAGAGAACTAAACTAGCCCTCCTATAGAACAATCCCCCAAGCCTTAACGCTCGGGGGATTAATTTTTGCCCTGATAAGCCTATCTATCAAATCATATATTCTACACTATAGGTCGCATCCGAAAGTATTCGTGCCAAAAATTGCTTGGTTCTTTCTTCTTTTGGACGATTAAAGAATTGATGGGCATCATTTTCTTCAACAATTTTCCCACCGTCCATAAAAATAACATGATTGGCCACGTCTCTAGCAAAACCCATCTCATGCGTCACTACTACCATAGTAACACCTTCTTTAGCCAACTGTTTTAAAACATCTAAAACATCCCCTACCAACTCTGGATCCAAGGCCGATGTTGGCTCATCTAATAAAATGACCTCTGGTTTCACAGCGATGGCACGCGCAATGCCGATTCGTTGTTGCTGGCCTCCAGAAAGCTGAGAGGGATAGTAATCTTTATAAGCTAGTAAACCAACTTTTTCTAAGGCAGCTTCCGCACGTTTGATGGCTTCTTCCTTAGGAATTTTCCGAGCAATCACCAGGCCCTCTAAAATATTTTCCAAGGCCGTTTTATTAGCAAATAAATTATAATGTTGAAAAACAAAGGCGGTCTTCTGGCGAATTTCTAAAATATCTTTTTTGGTCAATTTGCCAAGATCGTATTCTTTATCAGCAAGCTTCAAAGAGCCACTATCAGCCTTTTCTAAATGATTGAGACATCTGAGAAAAGTCGTTTTACCTGATCCAGATGGGCCCAATATTACAACCACATCCCCTTGGTTGACATTGAGATTAACATCTTCTAGGACTTGTCTGTCTCCAAATTTTTTTGCAACATGTTCTACTTGTAACATTGTCTCCTCCTATGCTAAACCTGTACTGGGCACTACTTGTCCCTTTTCTCTTTGAATATAGCGTTTCTCTAAGATTGAAAAGCCCCATTGAATCAATCCGCAAATAAGAATGTACTGTAAAAAGATCACAAAATAGGATTCAAAATACTGATAACCATAAGACGCTTCAACACGGGCAATGGCTGTAATATCCTTAATGGTCATCACAAAAACCAAAGAGGTTCCTTTTACAATATTTATAACTAGATTAGCCAGATTGGGTAGGGCTGATCGCAAGGCCTGTGGAAAAACAATCCTCACATAAGCCTGACTAGTGGTTAAACCAATCGCTTGTGCAGCTTCTAATTGTCCCTTATCCACAGTCAAAATAGCCGAACGTAAGATTTCTGATAAACTACCTGTTGTCATCAGGCTATAGATAATAAAAGCATAATAGATAGGATTGAGTTTAAAGATGTCAACATCACTTCCTATGCTTTTGAGAAATTGATTGAGCAAACTCGGAAACAAACTATAAAAGAAAAGAATCAGCAAAATCGGAGGTGTTGCTCTTATAAAAGCTAGATACGCGAGAGAGAAAGTTCGAATACCTTTGACTTTATATATTTGTCCCAGAGCTAAAAACAAGGCTGGTCCAAAACTTAAGACCATGGCTACAATCATGATAATCAAGGTGGTCGGTACCCCTTTTAAGGTCTCTAAAAAGGTTTTTGCAATATAGTCTAAATCCATATCCTATCTCCCTTTCGTTTCCAAAGATTTTTCTAACAAGCGACTCAAGAAGGAAACAGCCAAGGCTACACCCCAATAAAGAATGGCAACCGCTGTATAGGTTTCAAGAGAGTAATTCCCCAAGTTGCGACTAATTAAGAGATTCCCAGCTCCCATGACATCCACAAAACCAATCGTATAGGCTAGGGCAGCGTCCCGCATCAAATTTAGAATAGCGGTCGTCATATTTGGAAGAGCCACTTGAAAAGCCTGAGGAAAAATGATTCTCCAAAATGTCTGACTAGGGGTCAGACCAATACTGACTCCAGCCTCCATCTGACCTTTGGGAATTGCCTGATAGGACGCCTTAAATACTTCTGCAATGATAGCCGCAAATAGTAATACCATGGTGAATAAGACGAAGACCGTCTTAGACCAGTTGTTGATATCTAAATTCAGCCACCATTTTAAAAATTCAGGCAAACCATAAAAAACTAAAAACAGTAAGACAATGGGGGGAGTACAGCGAAGAGTGAAAATATAGCCCTTGGAAAGACCTGCAAAAGTCTTATCTTCTCCCACTTGAGCCCAAGCCAGTAAGCCACCGAAAAGGGAACCGAGGACTGTAGTAAAAAAGAGAATGGACAAGGTCATCGGAAGAGCCTGCCATAAGGTTGGTAAAAATTGGAACACTCTTGAAAAATCATATGAAACCATATAAACCTCTTTCTAATACTCAATGAAAATCAAAAAGCAAACTAGCCGCAGGTTGCTCAAAACAGTGTTTTGAGGTTGTGGATAGAACTGACGAAGTCAGTAACCATACCTACGGCAAGGCGTCGTTGACGCGGTTTGAAGAGATTTTCGAAGAGTATAACATGCCTGATTGCTCATCTAATCTTTATCAACGTAGCTAAAAACATCTTCTTTAAAGTATTTTTGAGAAAGCTTAGCTAAAGTACCGTCTTCTTTTAATTCTTTAATCGCTTTTTCATACTCTTTAGCAAACTTCTCACCCTTTTCATCACGGTGAATCAAGGGATAGGTTGGGATTCCTTTATAAGGGAACCAGCTAAGTTTATCCGCATATTGGTGGTAAGAACCATCCTCTGCTGTCACTGCTTTTTCAAAAGACAGCTTAATATCAAAGAAAGCATCATAACGTCCTTCTAAAACCCAAGCATAAGCATCTGCCACCTTGAATGATTCAGCAGCTGTCAACTCAATCGGTGTATCCTTATGCTTCTCATTATAGCTATTAATAACATTCCACTGGGCATTTTGAGGAGAGATTGGTACTAATTTTCCTTTATTTTTGGCGAAATCATCAATATTCTTATATTTGGCTTCATCTTCTTTTCTGACAGTAAAACCAATAATGCTGGCTCCTACTGGCTCAGATGGAATAATGAATTTCTTAGCCCGTTCATCTGTATACCAAGCACCTTTAGTTCCAATATCGTACTTACCAGACTCAAGTCCAATCAAGAGATCATCATCACTAGTTCCAGTATACTCAAATTTATAATCTGCTAATTTCTCATCAACTGCCTTTAAAACAGCGACTTCATAACCATCTGATTCCCCTTTTTCGTCAATAAAATCATAAGGGACATAGTTTTGAGTATGGGCAACCTTTAAAGTTGTTACTTGTCCAGATGAAGCTGCATCTGCACCTTTAGCAGATGCTCCCGCCAAAGTTCTACCAATAATTGTTGCTCCAAGCACTGCCGCAACCGCAACTCCACCAATAATCCATGTTTTCTTACTCATATTCTTCTCCTTTATTTAGCTACTGCTTCTCTCACCCACTGGATACGTTCCACTGCAATATCGCTCGGAATGGTACAATCTGCTCCAAGTATGAGGCCATCTTTACCTGTTTCTTCTATCAAGCGTTTGGTTTCAGCCTGAATTTCTTCCTTACTGCCTCGATAGAGAAGGCCATCTTTACCGTTTTCAAATCCTCCCAAAACAGCACGACCCTTGAAAATCTCACGACCTTCTTTTAGGCTGATCCCTTCTGGACCAACTGCCCAGTTAAAAACATGAGCTGGATAGTCGGCAAAGATATGAATATCGTTTCGAGCTCCTTCATAGCCACAGATATGAAGGATATTTACCCCACCAACCGACTTAGCTGCATTTAAAACAGTCAGTTCACTCGGCGCAATAATCTCCTGATAGTCTTCAACAGAAACACGCGCATCCTGAATACTTTGCACACTGAGATAAATACCGTCTGCTCCTGCATCTTTAATAATAGCTTGACTCAAACTAGCGATATCTTGCGCAATCACATCAAGTACTTTTTTCAATTTCTGAGGATCTTGGACTAAGAAATCTGCAATGAGATCATCCCCACCAGACACTTCTCCAAGTAACCATTTGAGGTAGGTCACAGGTGCAAAAATATTGTAAATAGCAACAATATCTTCCGTAAACTCCTGCTTAATCTTCTTCACCAATTCTACTTGCTCTCTAATCCACGGATGATTTTCACCCAGAGGTTCAATCTCTGCCAACTCTTGGAGTGATTCCCCTTTAGCAATAACTGGATTTGGATAAGCAAAATAGCCATCACTCATCAACTTAATAAAGTCTGGGT
This sequence comes from Streptococcus mitis, assembly GCF_946190275.1. Taxonomy (GTDB): domain Bacteria; phylum Bacillota; class Bacilli; order Lactobacillales; family Streptococcaceae; genus Streptococcus; species Streptococcus mitis_DC. The sequence goes on from NZ_CAMHZQ010000001.1 coordinate 153,155, forward strand.
GTAGTTCATGGATAAATTGTTTGTGACCTTGTATATTCTTTTCAATAATCACAGGATTTGAAAATCCCTTTAACCATTCCTCTTCTGATGTAAAGTGGTGCCAAAAACCGACAGGCACACGATCGACTGCTTCTCCTCTAAATGCTTTTAAAACCCATTCTCTTTTTTCTGACATCTCTATTCTCCATTTCTTTTTTTTTCGACTAATAAAACACTGGCAATATCATTGGTTTGAATAAAGGGAAGACTTTCTTTCTGAAAATCCTGAATCCCATGACATCTTGGTCCTTCCTTACAAGTAATTCCCTTGGTGAGGCTAATCGCAAGTAAGATAACAAAGCCAAGGGCTGTCCCTACCAATATCCACTTTTTTCTTTTCATAAGGCCCTCCTATTCTAAAATAGCAGCCTGACGAATCCAGTCCAATCTTTCTAATTCAAAGTCATCTGGAACCGTGCAATCCGCTCCAAGAAGAACTCCTCTAGTCCCAGCTTCAGCCAACAAGCGTTTGGTTTCCTCTTGTAGTGCAGCCTTTCTACCTCCATAAAGCAGGCTCTGCTTCCCATTTTCAAAACCACCCAAGACCGCTTTGCCATGAAATAGCTCCTGACCTTGAGGCAAACTGACTGCTTCATGGTGGGTTGCCCAATTGAAAACCTGGGCTGGATAATCTTTGAAAATAGTCACATCGTTACTGGCACCTTGGAAACCGCAGATATGCAGGATATTTACCCCACCTGCCTGATTAGCAGCTTCTAAAACCTTTATGTTGCTTGGCTCAATATAGGTCTGATACAATTCTGCTGTGATGCGCTCATCCTGAATTTCTTGTGTACTGAGGTAAATCCCATCTGCTCCACAATCCTGAATGATTGCCTTGGTTAGGATTGCGATATCCTCAGCTATTACATCTAAAATCTCCCTGAATAGCTCTGGATTTTCGAGTAATAGATTAGCAACCTCCTTATCACCTCTAGAAGTCTCTGTACGAAACCATCTTTTCAGGTAGGAAATTGGAGAAAAAATATTGTAGAATGAAGCAATTTCCTCAGTGAAGGTTGATCGAATAGCTTGTACCACTTCTACTTGTTGCTGAATCCAAGGATGGTTTTCACCAATCGACTCAATAGAAGCCAGCTCCTGAATACTTGAAACCAAAGGACTGTAGACATTACTTGGATAAATGAAAAATCCGTCACTCATCATTTTGACAAAATCAGGATGAATTCTTTCGACGTACTTCCGATGTCCCTCTACACTTTTTTGAAAGATACGTGGGTTATTTAAACCTTGCCCTTTTTCCTCCAGTGTTACAAAATGAAACCAAAAGCCTACAGGAACTCGTTCCACTTCTTCTCCTTGGATGGCTCTAAAAACTAGTTCTCTTTTACTTGTCATACTTTTCTCCTTCCATTTGGATTGAAACCATCTTACCACTCCTTTTGACCTTTTCCCAATATATATTGACTATCGACTTGATTGATATTGTTTATATCAATAACGAAAAGAATCTCTGGAAAGCTTGATTTTACTAGCTTTTCAGAGATTCTTTTCTGTTTATTGCTTTTTTTAAAATAGTTGTTATATAGATTTTTTATCAGCCTGATTAGGATTTTTTATTAAGCCTCTTTCATGGCAAAGTATTCCCGTACTTTTGGAGCCACTTGCGTGCCGAAGAGTTCAATAGCTCTCAGGACTTGTTCATGAGGCATAGAACCAAGAGGTAGGTGCAACATAAAGCGATCCAAACCTAAATCCTCAATCATGCGAATCAATTTTTCTGCCACCTGATCTGGATTGCCCACAAACATAGCACCATTTGGCCCAACTTGCTCCAAATATTGCTCATAACGCAACTCCTGCCAATGCGGACGGTCTTTGGAAATAGCATCCACCACTTGCTTGGTCGGATGGAAATAATCTTTCACCGTCTGCTCGCCATCTTCAGCAATCCAGCCCCAAGAATGGGCTCCAACCTTTAGTTCATGACTGGCATGACCCGCTTCGCTCCCAATCTCACGATAAGCCTGAATCAACTTTTTAAAATAACTAGGATTGCCACCAATAATGGCATAGACAATCGGTAGGCCTGCCTGAGCAATCTTCACTGTTGATTCGACATGACCACCTGTCGCTATCCACAAGGGTAATTTATCCTGAATTGGACGAGGATAAACTTCTTTGCCAGAGATTGTTTGGCTCAATCGACCTTGCCAGTCTAACTTGGTCTTTTCATTAACTAACCGAAGCAAGTCTAATTTCTCATTAAAAAGGGCTTCGTAGTCTTTCAAATCATATCCAAACAAGGGAAAAGATTCCGTGAAAGACCCCCTTCCAGCCATAATCTCCGCTCGTCCATTTGACAAAGCATCGATAGTGGCATACTGTTGGAACAAACGAATCGGATCCATACTTGAGAGAATGCTGACTGCACTGGTCAAACGGATTTTCTTGGTATTGACTGCCCCAGCTGCCAGGACAATCTCTGGCGCAGATACCGCAAAATCCGCTCGATGGTGCTCACCAATCCCATATACATCCAAACCAACCTTGTCAGCCAGTTCAATCTCTGCCACCAACTGGCGAATACGTTCGGCATGACTGTAAGTTTGCCCAGTCCCCTCAAGCTCCGTTGTTTCCCCAAATGTTGAAATTCCCAATTCTACCATATCCATTATCCTTGTCTCTTTCTGTCCTTCAATTTGAAAAATTATTCTAACACGAATCTTGAGTACAAGCAACCAATTTGCTCACAAGAAAAAGCCTAGATTACTAGACTTTTTTAGCTTATTCTACCGTTACTGACTTAGCAAGGTTACGTGGTTTATCCACATCCAGACCACGGTGTAGAGTTGCAAAGTAAGCGACCAATTGTGTTGGTACGACCATTGAGATTGGTGAGAGGTAAGGGTGTACGGTCGTAAGGACGATATCGTCTGTATCTTTGGCAACATTTTCTTCTGCGATAGTAAGCACCTTGGCACCACGGGCTGCAACCTCTTGGATATTTCCACGAGTATGGTTGGCAAGAACTGGGTCAGACAAGAGGGCCAAGACTGGCGTTCCTTCTTCAATCAAAGCAATGGTTCCGTGCTTGAGTTCTCCTGCCGCAAAGCCTTCACACTGGATGTAAGAAATCTCTTTGAGTTTGAGACTGGCTTCCATGGCTACGTAGTAATCTTGACCACGTCCGATATAAAAGGCGTTGCGAGTTGTTTCAAGAAGCTCACGAACCTTGGCTTCAATGGTTTCCTTCTCTGAAAGAGTTGATTCGATAGACTGAGCTACGATTGACAACTCATGAACCAGGTCAAAGGATTGCGCTTTAGCATTACCGTTCGCTTCTCCGACTGCTTTTGCAAGGAAGGCAAGGGCTGCGATTTGCGCTGTATAGGCCTTGGTTGAGGCCACGGCAATTTCAGGTCCTGCGTGAAGGAGCATGGTATGGTTAGCTTCACGTGAAAGGGTTGAACCTGGAACATTTGTCACTGTTAAGCTTGGAATTCCCATTTCATTAGCCTTGACCAAAACCTGACGGCTATCTGCTGTTTCACCAGACTGGCTGATAAAGATGAAGAGTGGTTTTTTGCTGAGAAGTGGCATACCATAACCCCACTCAGATGAAATTCCAAGTTCAACTGGTGTATCCGTCAATTCTTCCAGCATCTTCTTAGAAGCAAATCCTGCGTGGTAAGATGTTCCAGCTGCAAGGATGTAGATGCGGTCTGCATCTTGAACAGCCTTGATGATAGCAGGGTCAACCACTACTTGACCAGCCTCATCTGTGTAGGCTTGGATGAGTTTACGCATAACAGTTGGTTGCTCATCAATTTCCTTGAGCATATAGTAAGGGTAAGTTCCCTTACCGATATCTGATAAGTCAAGTTCTGCAGTGTAGCAAGCACGCTCACGACTGTTACCATCATAGTCTTGAACTTCCACGCTATCCGCCTTGACGATTACCAACTCTTGGTCATGGATTTCCATGTATTGGTTGGTCTCACGAATCATAGCCATAGCATCTGAACAGACCATATTATAGCCTTCCCCAAGACCAATCAAAAGTGGTGATTTATTCTTAGCTACGTAGATGACTTCAGGATCTTGTGAGTCAACCAAAGCAAATGCATAAGAACCGCGGATGATGTGAAGGGCTTTTTTGAAGGCTTCAAGAACAGAGAGACCTTCTTCCGCAAATTTTCCAATCAAGTGAACAGCGATTTCTGTATCTGTTTGCCCCTTGAAGTGGTGCCCCGCAAGGTATTCTTCCTTGATTTCAAGATAGTTCTCAATCACCCCGTTATGCACCAAGACAAAACGTTCAGTCTCAGAGCGGTGTGGGTGAGCATTGTCTTCCGTTGGTTTTCCATGAGTAGCCCAACGAGTATGTCCAATACCAGTTGTTCCCTCAACACCAGCTGTCTTGGCAGACAATTCTGCAATACGACCAACAGCCTTGACTAGGTGGTTTTCAGCACCACCTAGGACAAAAATTCCCGCAGAATCATAGCCACGGTATTCGAGCTTTTCAAGCCCTTGAATCAAAATATCAGTTGCATTTGTGTTTCCAACAACACCAACAATTCCACACATAGTATATACGACACAGACCAGCCGTGCTTTCTCCTTAAAATTGGTATAGTCTAATTCCTCTTTTATAGAATCAGCAAAAACAGTATATACTTGTTTCTTTCACTTGTCAAGAGTAAAAATTGGTATAGTCGAAATCAACTTCCTGAAATCAAAAAAACTCTGACCAATTAGAACAATCAGTCAGAGTCTTTTTTAAAATCCATTATTATCACTTAGTTCCTTGAACCACTGCCCTGATTTCTTCAGACGACGTTCTTGCGTTTCCAAGTCTAATTCGACCAAACCATAGCGATTTTTATAGCTGTTGAGCCATGACCAGCAATCAATAAAGGTCCAGATTAAGTATCCTTTACAGTTGGCTCCATCTTCAATGGCACGGTGCAGTTCACGAAGATGACCTTTTACAAAGTCAATACGATAATCATCTTGAATCATTCCATCTTGACGGAATTTTTCTTCCCCTTCAACACCCATACCATTCTCTGTCAACATCCACTCAATATTGCCATAGTTTTCCTTGATATTTTGGGCAATGTCATAAATCCCTTGCTCATAAATCTCCCAGCCACGATGAGGATTGATTTTACGTCCAGGCATCACATAAGGCTCATAAAAATGTTCTGGCAAGAGTGGACTCTCTGGATGCTTCGCAAATCGAGGTGCCATGACACGCAAAGGTTGATAGTAGTTGACACCGAGGAAGTCCACCGTATTATCACGAATGAGTTCCAACTCCTCCTCTGTAGCATCAGGCAAGAGACCGTATTCATGTAAGATTTCTACTAACTCCTGTGGATAAGTACCCAAAACGGACGGATCTAAGAAAGATTGGGCCTGAAAGAGATCCGCAATACGAGCTGCCTTGACATCAGCAGGATGCTGGCTACGTGGATAAGCCGGTGTCAAGTTGAGGACAATCCCAATCTTAGCATCAGGCAAGAGTTCATGACAAGCCTTAACCGCCCGACTGCTGGCTAATTGTGTATGATAAGCTACTTTAACCGCCGCTTCTGCATCCACCTTATGTGGATAATGTGCATCGTAAAAATAGCCAAACTCTACAGGAACGATGGGCTCGTTAAAGGTAATCCATTGATCCACTAAATCTCCATAAGTCTCAAAACAAAAACAAGCATAGTCTTCATAGGCTGAGACAGTCTCCTTATTTTCCCAACCATCACCAGCTTCTTGAAGGGCAAAAGGCAAATCAAAGTGGTAGAGATTGACTAAAAGACGAATCCCCTTAGCCTTAATAACCTCAAAAACCTTACGATAGAAATCCACACCTTGAGGATTGACTTTTCCACATCCTTGTGGAAAAATCCGTGACCACTGAATAGAAGTCCGAAAGGCCGTGTGACCAGTTTCTAACAAGAGATCGATATCCTTTTCCCAGTTTTCATAAAAGGTTGATGTTTTATCTGGACCAATCCCATTATAGTAACGATTTGGCTCCACTTGGAACCAGTAATCCCAGAGATTATCTCCCTTACCGTCACCAGCTACACGTCCTTCTGTCTGCGGTCCAGAAGTAGAGGATCCCCAGACAAAATCCTTTGGAAATCTTAGCATACATTTACCTCTTTATCTACTCATTTTTCCCATTATACAGAAAAAACAAGGTAAAAACTAGTTACATTTTTTCCTTGTTTTTCTTCTGATTATAGTTTTTATTTCTTGCTGAGGATTTCAAGCGTTTCGAGCACGTTATCGGCATGAACTTCGATAGTGTCACCAGTCGCTTTAATCTTAACTTCTACGATGCCATCAGCCGCTTTCTTCCCAACAGTGATACGAATCGGCAATCCAATCAAGTCGCTATCACTGAATTTGACTCCGACACGTTCGTTACGGTCATCCGTCAAGACTTCGTAACCAGCTCCCATCAAGCTTGCTTCAAGTTTTTCTGTCAGAGCTTGTGCTTCTTCGTCCTTGACATTGACAGTGATCAAGTGAACATCAAATGGCGCCAATTCTTTAGGGAAGTTGATTCCCCAAGCGTAACGGTATTCACCTTTTGGCGTTTTGTTGACAAAGAGGCGAGCGTGTTGCTCCATCACTGCTGAAAGGAGACGGCTAACACCGATACCGTAACAGCCCATGATAATTGGCACAGCACGGCCATTTTCATCCAAAACATCTGCTCCCATGCTTGCTGAGTAACGAGTGCCGAGTTTGAAGATGTGACCAATTTCGATACCACGCGCAAAGTTAAGAACACCTTGTCCGTCTGGAGAAATTTCACCCTCACGAACTTCACGGATATCCACATATTCTGCAGTAAAATCACGGCCTGGGTTCACACCAGTCAAGTGGTAGCCATCTTCGTTAGCACCGACAACTGCATTGCGAACATCTTGCACCTTACGGTCTGCGATGATTTTAACATTCTCTGGCAAACCAACCGGGCCAAGTGAACCAAAACCTGCTTGAACAAGATTTGCCACTTCTTCTTCGCTAGCAACGTCGAAGAAATCTGCTCCCAAATGGTTTTTCAACTTAACTTCGTTGAGTTGATCATTTCCAACTAGAAGGGCCGCAACAAGCTCACCATCTGCCATGTAGAAGAGAGTTTTAATTGTTTGTTCTTCTGGAACATTGAGGAAGGCTGCAACTTCATCAATTGATTTAACATCTGGCGTTGCAACACGAGTTACTTCTTCTTCAGCGACAACACGGTTGCTTGGTTTGTACTCGTTTGTTGCCATTTCTAAGTTAGCTGCATAGCTAGATTCACTTGAGTAGGCGATGGTATCTTCACCAGAAACCATCCATTTGAGCAATTCTGCCTTGATTTCTTCTTGCACTTCTGCAGGAATTTCGTCAAATGAGGCAACTGACTTGTCCAAGACAACCCAGCGGTCAAGATCTGTACGGGCAGGTGTAATGGCCATAAATTCTTGGCTGTCCTTACCACCCATGGCTCCACCGTCACCGATGATAGCCTTGAAGTCTAAACCACTACGAGTAAAAATACGCTCATAAGCAGCCTTATACTCATCATAAACACTGTCCAAGCTATCATAGTTAGCGTGGAAACTGTAAGCATCCTTCATGATAAACTCACGTGTACGGAGAAGTCCATTACGTGGGCGTTTTTCATCACGATACTTAGGCTGGATTTGGTAAAGGTTAAGTGGCAATTGCTTGTAAGACTTAACAGAATCACGGACAATAGCTGTAAATGTTTCTTCGTGTGTTGGGCCTAAGATAAAGTCTGATTTTTCACGGTTTTTTAGTTTGTAAAGGTCTTCACCATAAGTTTCGTAACGACCTGATTCGCGCCACAATTCTGCACTGAGGAGGGCAGGAGCCAACATCTCAACGGCACCAATCTTGTCGAATTCTTGGCGCATGATATTTTTAGCTTTTTCAATCACACGGTTGGCAAGTGGTAGATAAGAATAAACACCTGCAGATACTTGGCGAACATAACCAGCACGCAACATAAGAGCATGGCTGATAACTTGAGCATCGCTTGGCATTTCGCGAAGCGTTGGGATAGGCATTTTACTTTGTTTCATAATATTCCTCGATTATCTAAAAAAGAGTCGCATGATGTCATTCCAGGTCACAGCAATCATCAAGACAACCATGATGACCACTCCGGCCAAGGTGACATAGGTTTCAATTTCTTGTTTCAATGGTTTGCGGCGGATAGCTTCTAGGATATTGAGCACAATCTTACCACCATCCAGGGCTGGAATCGGAATAAGATTAAAAATCCCAATATTGATGGAAATCATTGCCAAGAAGTACAAGACATTCTCAATTCCATTTTTAGCAGCATCACTACTTGCCTTAAAGATGGCAACAGGTCCACCTAGCTTGTTCAAATCCGGTTGGAAAATCAGATTTTTCAGAGCTGATAAAATTCGTAGGGCCGAGTCAGCAGCAGTTGTAAAACCACCTACAAACATAGATACAAAATCTGACTTAATCCCCGGTTGAACACCTAGAAGGTAACGCCCTTCACTTTCTTCCGGAGTAACAGTGACTTGTTTGTCACTCCCCTTTTCAGAAATAGTCACATCCAAGGTCGGGGCCGTCTTATCTTTGGTTTCTGATTCCACAGCCTGAATCAAACTTTCCCAGTTGCTAATCTCATGTGAGCCAATCTTGGTAATCTGTGCCGTTTCTGGTACTCCTACCTTAGCCAAAGCCCCTTGAGGCATAATATGGAACTGGTTGGTATCGACATCTCTGACACCACCCTGCATGAAGATTAAAATCCAGAAAACAACGACACCTAAGATAAAGTTATTCATAGGGCCTGCAAAATTGGTAATCAGTTTGCCCCAGATAGTTGCATTTTGATATTGAACATCCAAGGGAGCAATCCGAACCTCAGTACCATCTGCTTCCACAACCGTTGCATCGTGATCTACTGCAAATGTTTTTTCTTCTTCTAGAACCAAGCCCTTGATAAAAAGCTTGTCTTCAAAGTCAAACTGGGTCACCTGCATAGGAAGAGCTGTTTGATCTAATTTTTTACCAGAAAGATTGATGCGCTTAACCTTACCATCATCAGCAAGAGTCAAACTGACAGGAGTTCCTGTCTTGATTTCAGTTGTATCATCACCCCAACCGGCCATGCGAACATAGCCACCCAGAGGCAAGATTCGAATGGTATAGGCCGTTCCATCCTTGCCAATGTGAGCAAAGATTTTGGGGCCCATTCCAATGGCAAATTCACGCACTAGAATCCCTGATTTCTTGGCAAAGTAGAAGTGTCCGAACTCGTGCACTACCACAATAATCCCGAAAACCAGAATAAAGGTTAAAATTCCGAGCATAGTATTTCCTCCGTCTTTTGATTAAAAGAGTCCAAACAAGTGCATGATTGGAAATACAAGCAACATACTATCAAAACGATCCAAAACACCACCATGTCCAGGGATAAATTTCCCAGAATCCTTGACACCAAAGTGACGCTTGATCGAACTTTCTAGTAAATCACCAAATTGTCCAGCAATGCTAAAGAAAATAGCAAAGACGGACATCTTGTAAATTCCATACGGAAGAGCAACTGTTCTGTCAAACATCATAAAGATGATGGTTACTAAAATCGCACCTAAAATACCACCCAAGGCACCCTCAAAGGTTTTATTTGGAGAAACTGTCGGAGCTAGTTTTCGTTTACCATAGTTCATCCCAACAAGATAGGCACCACTGTCTGTTGCCCAAACAATACACAAGGCTAATAGTGCCTTATCTAAACCTGCAATTCTAGCATCTAATAGAGCATTAAAACCAAAGCCCACATAAAAGCTCATAGCAAGCGGGAAAACCGCATCCTCAATCGTATACGACTTGCTAAAAACAGTCGTTCCTAACATAATTGAAATCAAAACACTGTAGGCAACCACATTCCCATCAACTGGCAAAAAAGTCAGGTAATTCTCCAAGGGAATGGTCAAAGCAAAGGTTGCAAAGAGGGTCAAGAGACCCTCCATCGTCATGGTCTCTAGACCTCTCATCTTCAAAAGTTCATGCATGGCTAGCATGGCTATGATTCCAATTGCTATCTGAAGCAAGAGTCCCCCAATCATTAAAATTGGTAGGAAAATAGCCAGAGCAACCCCTGCAAACAAGGTTCTTTTCTGTAAATCCTGTGTCATATTTCCTCCTAAACTCCTCCAAATCGGCGATGACGACGATTGTAGGCAAGAATGGCTTCCTGCAAGGCCGCCTCGTCAAAATCAGGCCACAAGGTGTCCGTAAAATAGAGCTCACTATAGGCTCCCTGCCATGGAAGGAAATTGCTCAAACGCAATTCTCCACTAGTACGGATAATCAAGTCTGGGTCTCGTAAGTCCTTAGGTAAATGCTGGGTGAAGAGATAGTTGGCAATCAATTCCTCTGTGATGTCACCCGGGTTGATTTTGGCATCTAAAACATCCTGAGAAATCAACTTAAGAGCCTGTGTAATCTCAGCACGTCCACCATAGTTAAGGGCAAAATTAAGAATCAAACCTGTGTTGTTCTTAGTCAATTCCTCAGCCTTAGTCAGAGCTTCAAAGGTTTGCTTAGGAAGGCGATCTGTCTCCCCAATCATTTGAATCTTAACATTATTCGCATGTAATTCCGGGACATAATTATCATAAAACTCTACTGGCAAGTTCATGATAAACTTGACTTCCTGATCTGGACGGGTCCAGTTTTCCGTAGAAAAAGCATAAACTGTAATCACCTTGACGCCTAGTTTGTTGGCTGCCTTGGTCACAGTTTGCAATGCTTCCATGCCCGCCTTGTGTCCGAAGACTCGCGGTTGCATACGTTTTTTAGCCCAACGGCCATTTCCATCCATGATGATGCCGATATGAGCAGGAACCTGTGTCGGAACCTCTACTTCCACAGCCTTATCTTTCTTAAAAAATCCAAACATGATCTTATTCCTATTCAAAAATCTATCGTTTCATTATACCATATTTCCCTATTTTCTTCTATCACTAAGCTATTTATACTCTTCGAAAATCTCTTCAAACCACGTCAGCTCTATCTGCAACCTCAAAACAGTGTTTTGAGCAACCTGCGGTTATCTTCCTAGTTTGCTCTTTGATTTTCATTGAGTATTATTCTCAGGCACAAAGCCCATTTTTCAAAAAAATAAGTCGCCTGATTGGGCGACTCTATTTTATAGGGAGATTATTATGAAAAAGTTTTAGGAGTTTAAGTTAAGGTCTTCTTAACTTATGGACTTAGTATACACTCCCTAGCTTAAAGTTTCCTTAAGTATTTTTAAAAATCAAATTTTTCCATTTCTCCTGCCAATTTTTCTTGGATAGACGTGTTCGATAAAGTTCCATTCGGTCTTCATTTTCTAAGAAATGAGGAGTTGGACGAACTTGAAAATTCAAAATCTCCTCCAAACCATAAGGTACATAGAGTTCAAAATCGGATTCTTCATTCAAGCGCAGTCCAACTGCCGTACACCGTTCTGGATACTTACTCATAGCATCACGGGAACTGCTATAGGGAGCAGTATGAGGGCTGTGCTGGTGCATATAGACCTGATTTTTCAACTCCCACTGGTACTGAGGAAAGTCCTCTCTCAGCTTTTTCTCCAGTAATAAGGTTTCCTCATAAGAAATATCCGGATCAAAGAAAATCACATCTACATCTGTTTCAAGATCAAATGTTGGTCTGTCTGACAAGAGATTCCAGATGAAATTTCTGACAGAACCTGCCGCCAACCAGGAATCTGTCAACTCCAAGTTTCGGATGATAGTCAGAATAGCCATCATATCTGGATTTTTTCTAAAAGCCTCTAGAATTTCTTGCTTATTTTTCATTGTACTCATATCCCAAATGCTCATATGCCTTAGCAGTCGCCACCCGTCCAGACCGTGTTCGCATGATAAAACCTTTTTGAATTAAGTAAGGCTCATACATATCTTCAACTGTCTCACGCTCCTCGGCAATATTCACAGAAAGAGTTCCTAATCCGACAGGGCCACCACCGTACATCTCAATCATGGTCCGAAGAATTTTTTGGTCCACATAGTCCAAACCTTCATGGTCAACATCCAGCATGGTCAAAGCCTTATCGGTAATAACATCATCGATAACCCCATTACCCATAATCTGGGCAAAATCGCGCACGCGCTTGAGTAAGCGATTGGCAATACGAGGGGTTCCACGACTGCGCAAAGCCAACTCAGAGGCTGCCTCATGAGTGATTTCCATCTCAAAAATATCTGCCGTCCGCTCGACAATTTCTGTCAAATCAGCATGGGCATAATACTCCATATGACCTGTAATCCCAAAACGTGCCCGTAGAGGATTGGAAAGCATACCAGCCCGAGTCGTCGCACCAATCAAGGTAAAAGGTGGCAACTCCAAATGAACACTGCGACTGCCTTCACCAGCACCAATCATGATATCAATGTAGAAGTCCTCCATAGCACTATAAAGCACCTCTTCCACCGACATGGGCAAGCGATGAATCTCATCAATAAAAAGGACATCCCCAGGCTCTAAGTCATTTAAAATCGCTACCAAATCACCAGCTTTTTCAATGACAGGCCCAGACGTCTGCTTGAGATTTACACCTAGTTCGTTGGCAATAACAAAAGCCATTGTCGTTTTTCCCAAGCCTGGAGGTCCAAATAAGAGCACATGATCCAGCGCTTCATCCCGCATTTTGGCAGCTTCGATAAAGATTTGGAGCTGGTCCTTGACTTTATCCTGCCCAATATATTCACGTAAATACTGAGGACGGAGCGTGCGTTCCACTAACTCCTCGTCCCCTATTATCTCATTGTCTAAAATTCTACTCATGGCTCTATTATATCAAAAATCCAAGCCACAAACAAAAAAGCCACCCGCTTGGGTAACTCCTGAGTTTGGCACTTATGTGGTATAATATTCTACGGCACTGCTACACCGCCTGCGAAAGGAGGTGAATTAGCCCATGATGGATACAATACTTAAAACTATCATCGGACCAATTGTGGTCGGTGTCGTTCTTCGATTAGTCGATAAATGGCTAAACAAGGACAAATAGTGTCAAAAAGACCCCAAGCTTATTTGGACGTGAGCTTGGGGTCTTTTCTAGCCTATGATATAGACACAATACTTAATTCTCTTTTATTATCCCATAGTTCACAAAATTTGTCAAAACTTTACATCCTCTTTAACCGCTGTACGACAAGACGTTCAAGATTAAGCGAAAGTTATCGGAAAATGATGTCTAGAAAACTCCCGAAAAGCCTGAAATAGAGCCAAAAAACTCCACCTGATTGGGTGGAGTTAAGGGAGATTATTATGAAAAAGAAAAGTTTAGGATTTTATTAAATAAAGTTAGGAGGTCTTTATTTAATAACTATATGATACAAGACGAAGCTTAAAACTAGCTTAACTTTTCTCAAATTCTACCATTTTTCAAAAAATTTCTATCAGCATCTCTTCACCCCACAAAAAAGCCACCTGATTGGGTGACTTCATTAGGAGATTATGATGAAAAAAAGTTTTAGGATTTCATTAAATAAAGTTAGGAGGTCTTTATTTAATGGTTATATAATACTAGACCATCCTTAAACTTTGCTTAAGAAAAAACTAGTTTTGTTATTTTTCTCTGTTTACCCAAGTCATCCCTATACAATTATAGGTAGATAATATTTCAAAGCCCATAGAACGATAGAAGCTCAAGGTTCTTTCTGTCTGTTCTGTCACCAGCTGGACTTGATAGGCATCTTTGTAATCCTCTAAGGCCTCTTTCATTAGGGCACTACCAATCCCTTGACGCTGGTAGATAGGTAAAACGATTAAATCCTGAACCAATACTGATGAGAAACCATCTCCGACTAAACGGACCAAGCCCACCACAGTATCACCATCAAGCGCCACATAAATCGCTAATGAATGAGATAAGGCCTGCTCCAGCATTTCTGGTTGATGGGTATAATTTGTCCAACCGACAGCCTGATAGAGATGCAAAACATCCTCTAACTTGACAATTTCTTGCTTTTTAATAGTGATCATGTTAACACCTCTTAAAGTTCTCTCAAGCTCTTGTACTGTCGTCCATTTTTATCAAAATTTTCAGAAGCCAACCATATTTCCAAACGAGCTTTGACTTTTGGCCAGTCCTTATCAATCATAGACAACCAATCCGTATCCCTTGTACGCCCCTTATAAACCACTGCCTGACGGAAGGTTCCTTCGTAGACAAATCCCAAACGCTCCGCAGCTCGTCTTGATGGCAGGTTAAGTGCATCGCATTTCCACTCATAGCGACGATAGTTAAGCTCTTCAAAGACATAGCGAGCCAGTAGATACTGGGCTTCTGTCCCTATCCGTGTCCCCCTGAGCTCTGGAGAAAAAGTGACAGCTCCCACTTCTATTACTCGGTTATTCTGGTCAATGCGCATGAGAGAAAAAGTTCCCAAAGCCTTACCAGTTGCCTTGTCTATGATTGCAAAGTAAAAACGGTCCTTACGAGCTAACATCTGATTTAAAAGTCTGACCAGTTCCTCCCTGTCTGCCACTGGTTCCTGAAAGAGGTAAGTCCACATCTCCCGAGGAGTATCCGGACCATAAACAGCTAGCAAATCCTCCGCATGCTTTTCCACCGAAAGAGCCTCTATCCGAGCATAACGCCCTTCTAAGAGATCAATAGCAGGCAATTCACCTGGTGTATAACCTTCCATTGGCTCCCCAATCATCTGACCATATTCATTTACTGGCATAACTTTCTCCTTGTTCATTCATTGAATATAGTATAACATATCTCAATGAAAATTCTAGGAAACACTTGGTTTTCGCTTCAACAATGCAAACTCCTCTTATAAGCCACCATTTTATAGAGGAATAATCAAGTATGGAAACGAGTGAGTTAATGTCCCTGGTGCTTCTCTCTATTTTTTACTGTTTGTATTCAAGTTTCTCTTGTTTTAGTGTTTGCTTTTGTATAGTTGACTACCAATCAGAACTGTGTTTTTATCTTAGTTCGGGCTATTATAGTACGGTTCAGCACTATCTACAAATTTTTCAGATATCTATCAAAAAAATTTATCGTAGCAAACCATGAGTCTACACTTTCTTTCATTAATAAGCACCAATTTTTTCGATAACGATGATTCGGTTGATAAGCAACCGTCAACATATGCCCTGTTTCGTGGTATTTTTTAAACAAAATGGATTTCCCTTTATAATGTGAAATAATACCATCTATCGCAGATGACGCATTCCATATTTCATCAACATCGCTTCCTAGTAATAATACAGGAGAGGCAATTTTACTCACATCAATCTGAGCACTACTATCTTCAGGAATCTGTTTTCCAAAAAACTTGTTTAACAAATAATTTCCTAGTTGAAATTTTTGATACGGAAGTTCTTTTTGCAAATATGTCCAAGAAGATGAATGAGAGTTGAGTTTTCCCTTTATTCCCTCAAATATTACATTTGAGGGGGAATTGAGTACCAAACATTGCACATCTTCCAAAATACTTTGTCCAGCCAGAACAAGCTCTGCTCCTTTAGAGCGACCATATATTCCTATTTTTGTATTATCAACTTGAGGATGATGATATAGAAAATCTTTCGCCTCCTCCAGACATTCTATTGGAATTCGTTCTAAATTATGGGGTAATCCCTCTAAACCAAAATAAGCTATCGCAAGACAAATATAGCCTCTAGAAGATAAAAGTTGGGCAATATTCTGAGCTTTTTCAATTCTCCCCTCACTACCGCTAACAATAATAACGGCTGGCGCCCTTCTTAATTTTTCATTATAAAATAATCGACCTTGAAAATGCTTGTCATAAATATCTTGATACCTTATTCCCAGATTCATAAAACGCCTTACAAAACTTTGCTCCGCGACCACATCTTTCCCCAGCCTGATTTTAATTTCAACACCAAAATAATCTCGCAATGGAATTCTATCAAGAGAATTGGATAATCTCCTTTTCCTATTCTTCAACGGTTTCGCATTAAAGAACAAACCCATTTCTGAAATTCCTTTATAAGATCCCGAAATAGATGCCGTTTGAGAGGTGTCAATCATACCGTCCTGATCAGATAAAAAAATTGCGGTTGATTTCCATATAACATCATGATCTAAAAGCAAGGGAGCATTTATACAGTAATAATCAGACAGGTACATTTCTACACAATACATTGCCCTTGGTTCTAAACCATTAATAGCAATATAAAAAGATTCATCCGCTAAATCTGTTTGTGAAATCAGTTCTATGTTTACAGTCATATCTTCTCCTTTTTGTTAATTCACTTAACAATTATGTTTAAAATTTACCGCGACTTTTACCACGGTAATTCTCCCCACACCTTTTCAATATCATCCATCAATTTCACAACTGTTTGAAGTTCCACCTCGCTATAGTTGTTTAAAACTGAAAAGACCGATTTTTCAATATGTGCTTGTTGCTCCTTATGGATTTTAAAAATTTCGATGCCTTTTTCAGATAATCTCAAATATTTATTTTTCCCATTATTCAAAGCAAAATCAAAAACAACTAAATTTTTTTGAATCAATCTCCTAACACTTTGAGTTATTGCACTTCTTGAAACTTCTAATAATTCAGATAATTTTACTAGATTTAAGGGCTGATTTTTCCCAATTACAACAATCAAATGTACCTCATTCAACGTAATGGATTTGTCAACACCACTTTTATGTTGATTTTTTTTTAACTGGTCAAACGCTAAAATAAATCTATTGAAACGATTATTAAATGCAATAAATTCTTTTTTATCCATAATCTCTCTTTTCTTTGTTAATCATATTAACAAAATAGAGACTTCCTGTCAAATAAAAAATCCTCCAGATTCTACTCTGAAGGATTCCTATCTTATTTCACAACGATATTAACGAGTTTAGTTGGCTCAAACAGTTTGGGAAACTGTTTGAGGTTGGAAATCAGCAAATAAATTGGTTATTTCACAACAATATTAACCAATTTATTTGGTACACTAATCACTTTCACGATTTCCTTACCGTCAATTTCTGCTTTGACTTTTTCATCAGCGAGAGCAATTTCTTGCAATTCTTCGCGTGACAAGTCTTTAGCTACCATGAGTTTAGCGCGGACTTTTCCTTTAATTTGGACAACGATTTCGATTTCGTCTTCAACCAATTTACTTTCGTCCCATGTTGGCCAAGCTACGTAAGAGATTGATTCACCTGTTGCTGCCACTGTTTGCCAGAGTTCTTCTGCCAAGTGAGGCGCAAATGGGGCGATCAATTGGATAAAGCCTTTGGCGTAATCCACATAGAGTTTTTCTTCCTTGTTCGCCGCGTTGACAAAGACCATAAGTTGGGCAATGGCTGTATTGAATTTCATGGATTCGATTTGCTCTGTGACAGCTTTAACGGTTTCGTTATAAACCTTGTCGAGAGAGCCATTGTTTTCTGCAACAATTTCCTTGCTTGTAATCAAACGGTAAACACGGTCAAGGAACTTACGGCTTCCTTCCAGACCTTCTTCTGACCAAGCGATTGAAGCATCAAGTGGCCCCATGAACATTTCATAAACACGAAGGGTATCGGCACCGTATTGTTCCACTACGTCATCTGGGTTAACAACGTTCTTGAGAGATTTGGACATCTTGGCTGGTGCTTGCTCCAACTCTTCTCCTGTTTCCACATGGAAGAAGGAACCGTCACGTTTTTCAACCTTGTCAGTCGCCACAAGCGCACCACGATGGTCACGGTAGCTTGTTCCCAAAATCATCCCTTGGTTAAAGAGTTTTTGGAATGGCTCTTTCGTCGGAACAACACCGAGGTCATAGAGGAATTTATGCCAGAAACGAGCGTAGAGCAAGTGAAGTACAGCATGCTCTGCACCACCCACATAGATATCTACTGGCAACCATTGTTTGAGGAGGTCCTCATCAGCCAATTTCTCAGTATTATGTGGGTCGATATAGCGGAGGTAGTACCAGCTTGAACCAGCCCATTGTGGCATGGTGTTGGTTTCACGGCGACCCTTGACACCATCTTCACGAGTCACTTCAAGCCAGTCTGTCAAGTTAGCTAGTGGACTTTCACCAGTACCTGAAGGACGGATGTCCTTGGTTACAGGCAAGACAAGTGGCAATTCATTTTCAGGGACAGCTGTTGAAGTCCCGTCTTCCCAATGAATGATTGGAATTGGCTCACCCCAGTAACGTTGACGACTGAAGAGCCAGTCGCGGAGGCGGTAGGTAACCTTCTCTTGACCACAACCTTTCTCTTCCAACCAAGCCACAATCTTAGCAATAGCTTCTTCTTTGTTCAGTCCATCTAGGAAGTCAGAGTTGACGTGAAGACCGTCTTCTGTGTAAGCAGCCTCTTCAACGTTTCCACCTTCAAGCACTTCTACGATTGGAAGGTCAAATTGTTTGGCAAATTCCCAGTCACGTTGGTCGTGGGCAGGAACAGCCATTACCGCACCTGTTCCATAGCTAGCAAGAACATAGTCTGCAATCCAGATTGGAATTTCCTTGCCATTGACAGGGTTGATGGCATAGGCACCTGTCCAAACACCTGTTTTTTCCTTGGCAAGGTCTGTACGAGCCAAGTCTGATTTCAGACTAGCTTGGTGTTTGTAGTCTGCTACAGCCTCTGCTTGTTCCGGACTTGTGATAGCGTCAACCAAGTCATGCTCAGGAGCCAAGACAGTGAAAGTCGCACCGAAAAGAGTGTCCGGACGAGTGGTAAAGACTGTAAATTCCTTGTCTGTTCCCTTAACTTTAAAAGTTACATTGGCACCAGTTGATTTACCAATCCAGTTGCGTTGCATGTCCTTAATAGACTCTGGCCAATCCAACTCATCCAAGTCGTTGAGCAAGCGCTCTGCATAGGCCGTGATTTTAAGCATCCATTGACGCATTGGTTTGCGGACAACTGGATAGCCTCCACGCTCAGAAGTTCCATCAGGAAGAACCTCTTCGTTGGCGATGGCTGTTCCCAACTCTTCAACCCAGTTTACTGGCACTTCCGCTTCATAGGCCAAACCTTTTTCGTAAAGCTTAGTGAAGATCCATTGCGTCCACTTGTAGTAGTTTGGATCTGTTGTGTTAACTTCACGATCCCAGTCGTAAGAAAATCCAAGCGCATTGATTTGACGTTTGAAATTGGCAATGTTTTCCGCTGTAAATTCTGCCGGGTCATTACCAGTATCCATAGCATATTGCTCAGCAGGCAAACCAAAAGCATCCCAGCCCATTGGGTGAAGAACATTGTAGCCTTGCGCACGTTTGTAACGGCTGAGAATATCTGTTGCGGTATAACCTTCTGGGTGTCCTACGTGCAGACCCGCTCCAGACGGATAAGGGAACATATCGAGAGCATAAAACTTCGGTTTTGAGGCATCTGTTCCTGTCTTAAATGTATGATGTTCTGCCCAGTAGCCCTGCCACTTAGGCTCAATTTCTTTATGATTGTAAAAACTCATGGTCTCTCTCCAATTTTGTGATGTTACTATTATACCATTTTTGAGTGAATTTGAAATGTGTTAAAAGAAAAAACTGTATACTGTATGTCATTAATTTTGATGGCTCTGAATTGCTCTATCACCCACTTTTTTATCTTATTGTTATGCGAGAAATCAAAGAGCAAAACAATAAGCTTATCTCTTATAACACAAAATACTAATTTTAGACCAAAGATACGACTGGAATGCTAATTAATGTATTTATAATAAATAGCCGACAGCCTATGTCGCTTTTTGATTTATGAAGAACGTCGGATTCAATACGAGGATCAATAAAAGACTACCATTTGGAAAACAGTAGTCCTTATTGTTTATTTTGAATTTACATAGGCGTCTACAGCGATGATAGCTTGAGCAACATCTGAAGGCGAAATCTTAAACGGCATCTGATGGATTGTCTCACCCTCCATAGTTGCTTGTTTACCAACTTTTATTAAATCATCATATCCAACTTGATCTAAATGCATTTCTTTTAGAGTTGTTGGCATACCAATTTTTTTGTAAAACTCAATATACTTATCAAGTTCTTCTTTAGGCCTATTTTCTAATAAAAGTTGTACCAAAGTTCCATAAGCTACTTTTTCACCATGTGTTAAATGATGAATGTCACCTGTCAATGCAGTAAAACCATTATGAATTGCATGCGCCGCAGCTAATCCTCCACTTTCAAAACCTAGGCCACTCAATAGAGTATTAGCTTCAACAATATTTTCTAATGCTGGTGTCACAACTTTAGCTTCACAAGCTGCCATAGCCTGTAAACCATCTGCAAACAGCGTTTCTTCACATTTCTTCGCAATTGCAACTCCAGCCAACGTTTGTTGTTGTCCTAACATAGTTTTTCCATTTGCCTGCATAACCGCACGCGCCTCAACCCAAGTTGCTAAACCATCTGCAATACCAGACGCTAATAAACGCTTAGGGGCTTGTGAAATAACTTTTGTATCAACCAAAACTAAATCTGGATTTTTAGAATAAAATAGATAATGATCAAATGCACCTTCATCTGTATAAATAACAGATAAAGCAGATACAGGTGCGTCTGTCGATGCAATTGTTGGAGCAATAATAACAGGCTTTTCAATAAAATCTGCAATAGCTTTTGCACTATCAATCGTCTTTCCACCACCAAGACCGATAATACTATCACAATTTTCTTTCTCAGCTAAAGCAACAACTCGATTGATTTCATTGTCAGAAGCTTCACCATTAAATAGGGCCAGAACAATGTGGAAACCATATCTATGCAAGTAATCTTCAAATCGTTTTCCAACAATATCATAAACCAACTGATCACATAATAGAATCGGACGATTTCCCAAATCCAATATTGATTTGGCATTTTCAAACAAGGCATTTTCCCCTTGAATATATCTAGAAGGACTAGCAAAAATTCTCATATGTATTTCCTCTCTATCTAAATGGAACGACTATTTTGAGTAACAAACCAGTCATCAGAAAAATCATCAACCGCCTTTTGGATAGATGGCATGGCAAAAGCTGATTCAAAAACATCTGCTCCTGCTGTAACAGCATGCGCACCTGCAGCTAAAGCACTATTTACTTGTGCTACATTTTTAAAGGATGCAGCTAAAATCTTACTAGGAGAGTTCTGTCTATCAATAGCAAGAGCTAATTGACGAATGACAGAATTTGAATCAATGTTCAGATTTTCCATTCTATTATAATATGGAGCTAGATAATCCGCTCCTGCTTCGATAGCTAATAATCCCTGAATAACTGTATAAATAGCTGTTGCAGTGATATGGTAGCCCTCTTTTTTTAGCACCTTTATTGCACGTAATCCAGCCGGAGTAACAGGTACTTTGATAAATATATCATCTCCTGCTTGTCTCCTAATTTCATGAGCATCCTTTAAGATGCCTTCAAAATCTTGAGAAATCACCTGAACATGAATAGAGGGTGCAGAACCAATCAATTCTCTGACATCTTTGATTCGTTCAAAAAAATTAATAGAACCCTCTCTTTTTGCAATAGTGGGATTTGAAGTTACCCCAGCTAGCGGTAAAATTTCAGACCATTTTTTAATCTCATCTAAATTTAATGTGTCAAGCATAAATTCCATAAAAAGAACCTCTTTATTTTACAAAGTATGCTCAGTACGTCCTATAATATCATCTTGGGTTGCCTTAGAAAGAACATTGAAGAATGCAGAGTATCCTGCAACACGAACAATTAAATCTCTGTGTTTTTCAGGATGTTTCTGAGCGTCAATCAACGTCTCTCTGGAAACAACATTGTATTGAATATGGTACCCATGTAAACGATTAAAGAATGTTCGTAACAAAGCAATTAATTTTAATTTATCTTCTTCTTTGGCTAACGTTTGAGGATTTACTTTCTGATTTAAGAGAACCCCACCTACGATTTCATCTGTTGGTAATTTTGAAACAGATTTTAAAACAGATGTAGGGCCGTGTTGATCCATATTATGTGATGGTGAACAGCCCTCTGCTAACGGTGTACCCGCGTTGCGTCCATCTGGAGTTGCTAATGTTCCACGTCCCTGACCTACGTTGGCTGAGATAGAAGATGTTCCTGAATAACGAATTCCGCCAATAGGTCCTCTTCCATAACGTGTATTAGGATATTTAGCAATTTCATCAACATAAATGTCATAAGCAGCAGTAACCAATTTGTCAGCATAATCATCATCATTACCGTACTTAGGTGCATCATGAATCAACATTTCTTGAATGACCTTACCTTCTTCTCCGGCATAATCTGTTTCCAATGCATGCCAAAGCTGACTTGGGCTTATACGTTCTTCCTCAAATACCAATTTTTTAATTGCAGCTAATGAATCCGACAAATTTGCAATTCCAACTTGCAAACCTGATATATAATCATATACTGCTCCACCTTCTTTAAGGTGTTTTCCACGACCAATACAATCATCAGTCAATGCTGAACATAGAATATCAGGAACTTCTCGTTCCAATGATAAATCAATAGAATTTTCAACAATAACACTCATTCGTGTCAAATATCTTAGTGTTTTATCCCAAGCATTTTCTAATTCAGAAAAGTTCTTCATATCCTTAAAATGACCAAAGCTTGGTGCAAACCGTTTACCCGAAGCCGGATCAATTCCATCATTCATCGTGATAAGTAGAACCTTAGGGAAGTTCATATAACTCATACCTGTGCAACGATATCCCCATTTTCCTGGAACTGCCGTTTCAACACATCCAATGGCACTGTAGTCATAAGCATCATCTTCCATTACTCCTTTTGCAATAAAAGAAGGAATAATAATCTCATCATTATTAAATGCAGGCATACCAAAACCAAGTTTCATCACCTCAATACACTCATTCATGAAACGAGCATCTAAACCTGCATGGTAACGTACAGTTAGATTAGGTTGCGGTAGATGAGTTTGTGCAACTGATTTTAATACCAAATAAGATAATGGGTTAACAGCATCCTTCTTATCTCGAGTCTGTCCACCAATTGTAACATTTTGATATAAAGGACTTCCTGCTGAAGAAAATGTATGTGCTTGACTGCGAACCTTATTAATTGTAATTGTCTTAATCCAAAGATTTGTCAGACGTTCAACAATGCTATCTTCTGTTTCTTTACCACTTTCTAAATCAGCCTTCATATATGGATACATATATTGATCAAAACGGCCGTATGAAAGAGAGTGACCATTAGATTCAATTTGTAAAATACATTGAATAAACCAGACTGATTGAATAGCTTCTGCAAAAGTAGTTGCCGGTTCATATGGGACTCGAGAGCAAATATCTGCAATCTCAAGTAATTCTTTCTTACGTTTAGGATTTGCATTTTCGGCTAAACTTTTAGCAAGAGCAACAAAGCGATTTGCATATACTTTAATAGCATCGATTACGATAAATATAGAGTCATAAAAATGATATTTATCAATACTTGCTGGATCTGTTAAATCTAGAGCTGCTTTCGCTTTACGAGCCCGCTCTTCAAAACCTCTTAAACCAAATTGCAACAGCTTCTGATAGTTAACTGCTAAGTGAGCATCTCCAGAATTCATCTTACCTTCCATACCGAAGAATCCTGTTTCCATATAAACAGACACTTCTTCAGGTAACAAGGCACCAGCTCTAGCACGTAAATTATTATTTTCCCAAAACGGAGCAATACTTCTAAGTTGTTCTTTTGTTTCTTCAGTAATATAGAAAACATCTCCATCACGCTTTTCAAAAAGATCCAACTCATTGAGAACAAATTCTAGCGTATATTCTGGAAAAATAGGAGCATCTTTATTGGAAGAAGCTTGATTTCCCGCAATCATAGATTCTTCTTCGATATAGATAGTCATATTTTCCAAAATTTCTTTCAGCATATAGGCGCGTTTTAGGACATTAGGTTGTTCATTATATCGATCATAAGCGCGTGTTGCTAGAACCGCTCTCTCAGCATCAATATAAGGTTTTTTATTTAAAACATCTTCTCGATATTTGTTCATCCTTTCAGTAAGGCTACCAAAATATTCTGTCTTGATTGTCGTTCTTGCTACTTCTTTATTTACCATAATAAACACCTTTCTTTCGAAAATATTTTTGTTTCTTTCGAAAATATAATACCTGGTTTTTTAGAAAATTTCAAGCTTTTAACTAGAAAAACTTTAACTCTCTAATTTTTAGCACAAATGTGTGTGTTTAATGATAATACACAAATGTTTTTTAGAATTATCATGCTTCATTCTGATAAGCTAAACGATCCTGTACTTTAAAGAATGGGAAATAAACTAATGTAGACATCGCTAATATCACTAGCTGAGTAATAACTCCTTGCCATCCACCAACCATAAATCCTGATATAATAGCTGGGGTACTCCAAGGTAATGTAACTCCTGAAAATGGCTGCATGAAACCTGTTGCAATAGCTCCATATACTATAACAGCTGCAAGTACAGGAACAAGAATGAAAGGTACAAACATAACTGGATTCATGACAATCGGAAATCCAAATACAACTGGCTCATTTACGTTAAATATTGCTGGAAAAGCTGCTACTTTCCCTAACGCTTGGTACTGTTTAGATTTTGATGCAAAAAGCATCGCAACTACAAGTCCAAACGTAATCCCTGAACCAGATAGAATTAAAAATGAATCTAAAAATTGTTGAGTAACAATATGTGCACCATTTTCTAATGATAGATTCCCAGAGGCTAACATAGCTTTATTAGCATCAAGATTAGATAAAAGCAGAGCTGTCACTACTCCATTTACTACCGATTGTCCATGAACACCAAACCACCACAAAAATGATATAAAGAATGCAATTCCAATTGCACCATACAAAGATCCAGTTAAACCTTGCAATGGAACTTGAATAGCAGAATAAATCATTTCTATGAATGTTCCGCCATTAGTCAATGAGCTCGCTAAAATATATACAATCATAGAAAGTAAGAAAATTACAAATGCTGGAATCATTGCTTCAAACTGTTTGGCAATAGCTTGTGGAACTTGTTCTGGCATCTTAATAACAATTTTTCTCTTTATAAAGAAGGTATAAATACTTCCTACTACCAAACCTATAATGATAGCACCGATAATTCCTTGACCTCCAAACCAAACTTTACTAATAGCATCCCCAATTGCCTCACCTTGTTTAGGGATATAGGATGATCTTAACAAAATAAAGAATGCAGATACAGATAGAACCCCAGCTGGCAAAGCCTCTACTCCGCTATTCTTAGCATAAGAATAGGCAATTGAAAAACAAGAAATTAGACCCATAATCGCAAAAGTTCCTGAATATACTTGCATAAACGGCTCTGTCCAATTTGCTCCAAATACACTAGCAATGCTCTTGTTTAATCCTTCAAATGGCAATTGTCCCATAATCAAGAATAAACTACCAACTACTGTCAATGGCAAAATTGCTAACATACCATCTTTTAGAGCTATAATACCACGCATATTCACAAACTTCATCATAGGTGCAATGATTTTTTGAACATCCATCTTTGCCATAATAAATCTCCTTTTCTTACCCACTAATCAAAGATAGGGCCAAATCTAATACTTTTTTCCCATCTAACATACCATAGTCCATCATCGGAATAACAGCTATCGGAACATCACACTTATCACAAATTTCTTTTGATTTATCTAATGTATAAGCAACTTGAGGCCCCAACAGTGCAACATCTAGATTTGGGGCATAATCCGCTAACTTAGACTGAGAAAACGCCTCTATTTCTGCATCAACTCCACTAGATTGCGCTGCAATTTTCATATTATTTACAAGCATACCAGTAGAAAATCCTGCTGCACAAAACAAACCAATCTTCACCATTATATTTTCCTCCTCTATGTTAATAACAATGATAATACTCTAGTATTATTTTTTATGAAGTTCTTTTCTCAAACTAATAATTTCTTTGATTAAATTAATCTCCGTCATACTAGTCATGAGATGATCTTGTGAATGAACAAAGAGAGCTGTAATTTCTGTCTTTGTACCAGATGCTTCCTGTGCCAAGAATTTTGTTTGTAGATTATGGGCTTCTAATAAGGCTGCATCAGCTAACTGGATTTCTTCTTCACATCGTTCACATGTACCGTTTTTTATGTAATCTAATGCTTTATAAATATGTTGTTTCGCATCGCCAGCATATAAAATTAAACCCATGATAATTTGATCTGGAACAATAATTTCCATAAATTCCTCCTCATTTCACTATGTAAAAAGCTTTTTTCATTTGAAATTTTAAAATTTTCTTTTGTAACTATAGAATACAACTACATAATAAACTTGTCAATCTAAAAAACAACAAATAAACTATTTTTATTTATACAAGCACAAATGTGCAATCGATTAAAAAGAAAAAACGATAAACTGATATCAGTCTATCATTTTCACTCGCATAAAATATCTCGAAAAGAAAAATCACCATCTTCTTCTAAAACTTTTAAAATTGTATTTTTATCTGTAATCAGATGGTTTACTAGATTAGCACGCAAGACAGAAAGAATCGCAGATACTTTCGTATCACCGTAAGCAACAGCTAAACTTTGAGGAATATTTTTTAAATCTTCCAAAGAGATTGCTATCGTTCTTTCCTGTAAGTTCTCATAGACTTCTTTACCTTTTGAATCAAAGAATCGACAACAAATTTCCCCTACAGTTTTAACTTTTGTCAATTCTTTAAAGTCATCCTCTGTAAGCATGTCTAACCATTGATGTTTTCCTTTATTACTAAAATCACCAATCCCAACCACAACTATATCTAAATCTTTCCAACTATTTTTCAAATCTTCAAAATATCTTGATTGCAAAATACCATCTGCTAACAATTTATTTTCTTGCACAATTGTTGCATTCATAAATGTACACTCTCCATGAAATTTTCTAGACATTTCATAAATCAGTGTATTCACATGGTATTTAGCGTGTATGTGACTAGGACCACCTGCTAGAGGATAGAAGTGGACATTTCGGACACTTTTGCTGTGGATTAAATCTACTAAATTACTTAAACTTTTCCCCCAAGAAAAGCCAATTTTCATATTATCATCAATTAAATTCCTAAGGACACCTGCTGCAACTTGAGAAATTCTTTCAGATAAAATTGTTGGATTATCATCAAATTCATTTGGAATAATTTCTAAACTTTCCAGACCATATTTTTCTTTTACATAATTTTCCAACTTAAACATATTGGTATCAAAATTCTCTATTTCAATTTTAACAATCCCCGCATTCCTTGCTTCTGTTAACATTCTACTAATAGAGGTTCTATAAATTCCTAATTTTGCTGCTATTTGTGACTGATTTAAGTTTTCAATATAATACAGATAAGCAATTTTAGAGAGCAGTTTATTCCTATCTTGATTCATACACTCAACCTCTTACGAAACTACCTTAACCATTATCCCAGCATTTTCTAATGTAGCCATATTTTGTTTAGAAAGTTTTTCGTCTGTTATTACTTCATATACTTGACTTAAAGCAAATCTTCTTACTGTACCCCTTTTATCAAATTTACTTGAGTCAGTTAGCACAATGACTTTATCCGACGCTGCTGAAATATATTGAACTACCTCACTGCGCATTAAATCTTTTCCTGTAAAGCCCATCTCTTTATCGTAACCATCTGTCCCAACAAAAGCTTGACGTACATGAAAAGTCTGTATCATTTCTTTTAATAACGGTCCTACAGTAACCTGTGAATCTTTCTGAAACTCTCCACCAAGAACAATAACACGACATGAATCATAAGCTCTCACAAAATTTGCTATAAAAAATGAATTTGTTACAATAGTGACATTTCTTTTTTGCTTGCAAATTTCCTCAGCAAGTAAAGCACAGGTTGACCCAGATTCTATCATTATTGTTTCATTATCTGATACCAATTTTACTGCTTCTTGAACAATTTTTCTCTTAATTTCATAATTAATTGACAAGCGTACATTTAAGTCATCTCCACTATTTAACACAGCATATCCATGCTCTCTATGTAATAAACCTTTTGACTCTAATTTATCTAAATCTTTTCTAATCGTTACTTTCGATACATTTAATTTTTCCGATAATGTATTAACGTCAATCTTTTCATATTCTGATACTAGTTTAATAATTTGTTCCAATCTTTTCATTTTACACCTCCGTTTTATTCTACCAAAATAAAAAGCAAAAAACAACAAATTAAACTTTCGTTCGTAATTGTTTTTCTTTCGTTTTTGTGATAGGATAGACTTATGAAGAGGAGGAACTCTTATGGAAATATCTAAAGGAATTATTTTTAATATTCAACACTTTTCAATTCATGACGGCCCGGGTATTCGTACAACTGTTTTTTTAAAAGGATGTCCTCTGCGCTGTCCATGGTGTTCTAATCCTGAATCTCAAAGAATGAAACCTGAAAAAATGAAAGATGCTCAACGAGAGAAATTCACCTTAGTCGGTGAAGAAAAGACTGTAGAAGAAATTATTACAGAGGTATTAAAAGACAAAGAATTTTACGAAGAATCCGGTGGAGGTTTAACTTTATCAGGAGGTGAAATATTTGCTCAGTTTGAATTTGCTAAAGCCATCTTAAAGTCAGCTAAAGAACATCACATACACACTGCCATTGAAACTACTGCCTTTGTTGATCATGAAAAATTTATTGATTTAATCCAATATGTGGATTTTATCTACACAGACCTAAAACATTATAATTCTATAAAACATAAAAAAGTGACTGGGGTTTTTAATCAAATGATTATTAAAAACATTCATTATGCTTTTTCTCAAAATAAAACTATCGTTTTAAGAATCCCTGTTATTCCTGATTTTAACAATAGTTTAGAGGATGCAGAAGAATTCGCTACTCTATTTAACTCATTAAATATCGACCAAGTTCAACTACTCCCTTTTCATCAATTTGGTGAAAACAAATATCGTTTATTAAATCGAAAATATGAAATGGATGGAGTCAACGCACTTCATCCTGAGGATCTTATTGATTATCAAAAGGTATTTCTGAACCATCATATTAATTGCTATTTCTAGTTTATCTCCTTGAAATGCTCTAGCTATTTGCAGATAACAAGCATCTATAATACATACTTAACTTTTCAAAAGGTTTAGCTAAAAAATTTTAGCCAAACCTTTTCTATTTTACCTTGCTCTAGAATTTTTAAACTGCTATACTTATAACAGAAAACCCTTCCAAGGAGGTAGCGGATGTCTCATTCCTTTAAAAAATCTCTCCAAAAAGAAATTCTCCATAGAAGCTCTATCGCAGCCTTTGTGACCTCACTTTTACTACTCATTTTACTTTTTGGCTTTTCCTATTTTTTACAAAAGCAACAACTCTCCAAAGATACGAGACAGATTGTCAAACAGGTTCAAGAAATGAAAGAAGCAAATAATGAACTCCTGACTACTATGAACCATAAAATGATTCCTGGATTTTTGGATGGCAAACACACAGAGCGAGAAGTCTTTAGCTTATTTTACGAGACAAAAGCTAAATTAAAACTTAGTTCTGACCTCATTATCCTAAGTGATACAGGTGAATTACTATTTAGTACCAATCGAAATCATCAAGAAAGTATTTTATCTCCCTACTATCTAAAACTGCTCATTCAAAATCCTTCTCAAGAAAAAGTGACAGAAAAAATTGCACTCTCTTCAGACAAGCAACACTACACACTCTTTATCAAACCACTACTTCAAAATCAACGAGTTAAGGCCTATACTATTGCTTTCGTAAATGAGAATGATTTCATCTCAAGTTTCCCAATGATCAATTCTAAATACATCATTACCGATAGCTTTGGAAATATGTTTTCTAACAATACAAATCAGTTCACTCGCTCCACTCTTGAAAAATTTGATGAAAAACTCCTACACTCTCGCACCCACTGGTATGCGAATGAACCGCTTATTGTTCAAAAAGAAAAAGTCGGTGCTATTTTTTCAATCTATACTTTTCAATCCTTCTTTCCCATTCCTAGCTTACTCGGTCTAGCCTCCATTCTCACCTTATGTATATTCTTCCTCTACTTCTGGCAAGCAAGACGAATTGCTCATAAAATTGCCACACACAACGCTGTTCCTATTGAAAGTTTGGTTTACCAACTTCAAGAAATTCCCAAACAAGCAGAAAAAAGGCTTTTTCTACAAACAGGTGATGAGTTTGAGTTTATGGCAGAAAAAATCAACAATATGTTGTACGAATTAGATCAACTTCATCAAAAAATGTTGACCATCGAAAAAGAAAAGTGGATTTTTGAAAGAAAAATGCTGGAAGCTCAGTTCAATCCTCATTTTCTCTACAATACACTTGAGACGATTAAAATCACTTCTTTAATGGATGCCGCTCTCACACAAGACCTAATTCAAAATCTCACGCGCATTCTTCGCTACAGTATCACCGATTTAGAAAAAGAGACAACCATTTGTCAGGATTTAAAGATTATAGAGGATTACCTTATGATTCATAAGATTCGTTTCGAGCACTTTACTTATGATATTGTCTGTCCAGAAACTGTCGATAATCAGCCTATCCCTAAGCTTTTCTTGCTTCCTCTAGTAGAAAATGCTATAAAATATGGGATGCAATACCGTATTGATCTTCATATTGATATCCACATTACCTTGGAAGCAGATTCTCTGACTTTTTTGGTCAAGGATAATGCTGGAGGACTCACAAAACAAGAGCGACTCGCTATTTTAGATTCTTTAGAAAGCCCTCATACCCAGCATGGTATCGTTAACAGCTACAAACGATTGAGCAATTTCTTTTCTGATGTCCAGCTAGATTTAGGAGTCAATCGCCAAGGAGAAACTTGGGTCAAATTTGTAACGAAAGGACTAACTCATGTTTAAGCTCATCATCGTAGAAGATGAACACCTCATTCGAAAATGGCTAGAGATTGCCGTAGACTACTCTGCCTTAGGTATCCAAGTCGTAGGAACTGCCAGTCACGGTCAAGAGGGTATGAAACTCATCCAAGAAAAAGAACCTCATATTGTCTTAACAGACATCACCATGCCAATTATGGATGCTTTCATGATGTTCGAAGCCACTCGTACTCTCTCCTATGAAAAAGTTATCTTATCAGGTTATAACGATTTTCAAAATGCCAAAAAAGCCATGCAATATGGGGCAGTTGATTTTCTATCCAAACCAATTGATACCAAGGAATTGACAGAATGTCTTCAAAAAATTGTTTTGCGATTACGAGTTAGCACTTATCAAGAAACTCCTTTTTTAGAAGAATATCAAACTTTACTCACCTCTATCCAACAAGTGGATACACAAAACCAAATCATTCAGCAAATTCTGGAATTTGTTCATCAACACTACTGCATGCACTTTACCATTTCTACCATTGCAGAGAATCTAGGGTATAGCGAAAGTTATCTATACAAGGTTATCAAAGAAGACTTCCCAATGACGCTAAATGAATATATCTTACGCTACCGCCTCAAGCAAGCTATAGATAAAATGGCTGAGTCTCCAAACTCCCCCTTAAGCGATATCTCTGAACAAGTTGGATTTTCAGACTATAAATATTTTGCCAAAGTTTTTAAAAAGTATCTCCATATTTCTCCAAAAGAATTAAAACTTATGGATAAAAACCATTGATGTAAAAGGATTGCTCAACTCTATTGTAGCAATCTTTTTATTTTATACTTCTCATCGAAATCCCAGCTACAGTTTACCCATCCTTGCTCGAGACACCCATTTTCTATTTCCCGTTTTAGATTTCTTTAAGGTTTTTATTATATTCTGTAGAACTCTACAATTTAAAAACATTAACAATCTAGGTAGAGAAAATGTTCGTAAAAAAAGGAGATACTTATGAAAAAAATACTATTCTTTCTCTCTTGTAGCTGGATATTCCTTTCTTTATCAGGATGTTCTTCGCCTATAGAAGCGGAAACTAGCGCTGAAAAAGATTCAGATAACACTTTGGTTGTCTACTCGCCTAACCCTGAAGACCTTATCGAAGAAACAATCCCAGCCTTCGAAGAAAAATATGGTATTAAGGTTGACTTAGTACAAGCCAGCACTGGTGAATTGTTCAAAAAAGCTGAGGCTGAAAAAGAATCGCCTGTAGCCGATGTCATTTTCGGAGGCTCCTACGCCCTCTTCTCTTCTAACGAAAATCTTTTTGAACCTTATATTTCTCAAGAGAACGACCAGATAATCCCTGAATATCAAAATAAAACTGGATTCTACACGCCTTATACACTTGATGTCAGTGTCATCATTGCCAATTCAGCTCTTACAAAAGATATTAAAATTGAAGGCTACAATGATCTACTCAATCCTAAATTAAAAGGTAAAATTGCTACTGCTGATCCAAGTAATGCTTCTAGCGCCTTTGCTCAATTAACAAACATGCTTGTCGATCAAGGTGGATACGAAAATGAACAGGCTTGGAACTATGTAAAAAATCTATTTACCCTAGTAGATGGAAAGATTGCATCTAGCTCTTCAAATGTTTACAAAGCTGTCGCCGATGGAGAAATGGCCGTAGGACTCACCTATGAAGATCCTGCCTTAAAACTCTTAAATGATGGAGTTGATGTAAAAGTCATTTATCCAAAAGAAGGAACCGTCTTTTTACCTGGTAACGCGGCTATCGTCAAAAATGCCAAACACATGGAAAATGCTAAGAAGTTTATCGACTTCCTCCTTTCTCAAGAAATCCAAGATAAGCTAGGAACTGAAACAACAATTAGACCCATTCGTAAAAATGCTAAAACTAATAAAAATATGAAGGCTATGACAGAAATCAATATTGCCAATGAAGATTCCGATTATGTCATTAAAAACAAATCTGCCATTCTTAAAAAGTACAATGATATTTTTACAGATATCCAATCTAAAAAATAAAATTTGACTTTCCAATGATTAACTGTCAAACCCTACTATAAAGTCAAAAAGATTACTTCCGTTTTTGTAGAGAATTTTACTCTAATAGAATAGAATTATCGGTTTTAAAAACGCTTACATTGTTTTAAAATAAACTTAAATAACATAACGGAGGTATCCATCATGAAAAAGAAATGGATGTATTATGCTGCTTGCGGACTAGCTCTTTTTGGTCTTGCTGCTTGTTCTTCTAATGAATCTGCCGATGGCGGTTCATCTGATAAAGGAGACGGCGGTTCGCTAGTCGTTTATTCACCAAACTCAGAGGGCTTAATCGGAGCAACTATTCCTGCCTTTGAAGAAAAATATGGTATCAAAGTAGAACTGATTCAAGCTGGTACTGGAGAACTTTTCAAAAAACTAGAGTCAGAAAAAGAAGCTCCTGTAGCCGATGTCATCTTTGGTGGTTCTTATACGCAATATGCTACCCACGGAGAACTCTTTGAAAACTATACTTCAAAAGAAAATGATAATGTTATCAAAGAATATCAAAACACAACTGGCTACTCTACTCCTTATACACTGGATGGTAGTGTTTTAATCGTCAATCCTGATTTAACGAAAGGCATGAACATCGAAGGATATAGCGACCTTCTCAAACCTGAACTAAAAGGAAAAATCGCAACTGCTGACCCAGCAAACTCTTCTAGCGCCTTTGCTCAATTAACAAATATGCTCCAAGCTCAAGGTGGTTACAAAGACGATAAAGCTTGGTCTTATGTAAAAGATCTCTTCACACTTATTGATGGTAAAATCGGTTCAAGCTCATCTGGTGTCTATAAAGCAGTCGCTGACGGAGAAATGGCTGTTGGTCTCTCTTATGAAGATCCAGCAGTTAAACTCTTAAATGACGGAGCTAACATTAAGGTAGTCTATCCAAAAGAAGGAACCGTCTTCCTACCTGCTAGTGCTGCTATCGTTAAAAAAGCGAAAAATATGGAAAATGCCAAGAAATTTATCGATTTTATTATCTCTCAAGAAGTACAAGATACACTTGGTACAACCACTACTAACCGTCCTGTTCGTAAAAATGCTAAAACAAGCGAAAATATGAAACCAATTGACAAAATCAAAACACTCACTGAAGATTATGATTATGTCATCAAGAATAAATCAGATATCGTTAAGAAATACAACGAAGTCTTTACAGATATCCAATCTAAACAGTAAAAGAGGTTCACTATGAGTGAGATCAAAATTATTAACGCCAAAAAAATCTACCACGATGTCCCTGTTATTGAGAATTTGAACATTACAATTCCAAAAGGAAGTCTCTTTACCCTTCTTGGGCCTTCAGGTTGTGGGAAAACGACTCTTCTTCGTATGATTGCAGGTTTCAACAGTATCGAAGGCGGAGAATTTTACTTTGATGATACAAAAATCAATAATATGGAACCCAGCAAACGCAATATCGGGATGGTTTTCCAAAACTACGCTATTTTCCCACATTTGACTGTCCGAGATAATGTCGCTTTTGGTCTCAAGCAAAAGAAGGTTCCAAAAGAAGAATTGGTCCAACAAACCAACAAGTATCTCGAACTCATGCAAATTGCTCAATATGCGGATCGCAAGCCCGATAAACTCAGTGGTGGACAACAACAACGTGTCGCCTTGGCACGCGCCTTAGCTGTTAATCCAAGTGTTCTCCTCATGGACGAGCCACTTAGTAACCTAGATGCCAAACTTCGCTTGGATATGCGTCAAGCCATTCGAGAAATCCAACACGAAGTGGGAATTACAACCGTTTATGTAACCCACGACCAAGAAGAAGCCATGGCTATTTCAGATCAAATTGCTGTTATGAAAGACGGAGTCATCCAACAAATCGGCCGACCAAAAGAACTCTATCATAAACCAGCTAATGAGTTTGTAGCAACCTTTATCGGACGCACAAATATTATCCCTGCCACTCTTGAAAAACGGAGCGACGGCGCTTATATCGTCTTTTCAGATGGCTATGCCCTTCGAATGTCAGCCCTTGATCAGGCTGAAGCACAAGCTATTCATGTAAGTATTCGTCCTGAAGAATTCATTAAAGATGAATCTGGAGATATTGAAGGAACTATTAGCGATAGCGTCTATCTTGGACTAAATACGGAGTATTTCATTGAAACAGGATTTGCCTCAAAAATTCAAGTTAGCGAAGAATCAACTTTTGAAGAAGATCTACAAAAAGGCGATCGTATTCGTCTACGAATCAATACTCAAAAATTAAACGTCTTTTCTGCAGATGGTTCCCAAAACCTGATAAAAGGAGTCAACCATGGAACGTAAAAAACTAAATATTTGGACAGCCTCCTCTTTCTTCATCTTTCTTACCTATCTTGTCTTTCTCGTTTATCCTATCGTTACCGTGCTCAAGCAAGCACTCATACATGAAGGACAATTCTCACTAGCTAATTTTGTCACTTTCTTTAGTAAAGCCTACTACTCTGAGACACTAATCAACAGTTTCAAGGTTTCCATTACCGCTACTGTCACTTCCTTAGTTGTAGGAACCCTATTAGCTTATCTCTTTTCCATGTATGACTTCAAGGGAAAGAAATTTCTACAAATATTAATTATCATTGCTTCCATGTCAGCTCCTTTCGTGGGAGCCTACTCCTGGATTCTCTTGCTGGGACGAAATGGGGTCATTACTAAATTCCTGACAAATACCCTTCATCTTCCAGCTATTGATATTTATGGATTCAAAGGAATTGTACTTGTCTTTACACTGCAACTATTCCCACTGGTATTTCTATACGTTGCTGGGACAATGAAAAGTATTGACAATTCTCTACTTGAAGCCGCTGAAAGCATGGGTTCCTTCGGATTTAAGCGTATCGTAACGGTTGTTTTACCTCTTCTAGTTCCAACCTTACTGGCTGCTGCCCTGCTTGTATTTATGAGAGCATTCTCAGACTTTGGAACACCGATGTTAATTGGTGAAGGATATCGGACTTTCCCTGTCCTGATTTATACCCAATTCATTAGCGAGGTTGGAGGAAATTCTGCTTTTGCATCTGCTTTAGCAATTATGGCGATTATCATTGCCTTGGCGATTTTCCTTATCCAAAAATACATTTCAAATCGCTACAGTTTCAGCATGAATTCGCTCCATCCAATTGAGCCTAAAAAAACTACAAAAGGAAAAATGGCTGCCATTTATGCAACAGTCTACGGAATTATCTTGTTCTCTGTTCTACCTCAAGTCTACTTGATTTATACTTCTTTCCTAAAAACATCAGGTATGGTATTTGTCAAAGGCTATTCTCTAAACAGTTACAAGGTAGCTTTCAATCGTATGGGATCTGCTATTTTCAATACCATTCGTATCCCTTTGATTGCCTTAGTTCTAGTTGTCCTATTCGCAACATTTATCTCCTACCTAGCCGTTAGAAAACGGAATTTGTTTACAAACTTAATTGACAGCCTCAGTATGGTCCCTTATATTGTACCAGGAACCGTTCTAGGGATTGCCTTCATTTCTTCCTTCAATACTGGCCTATTTGGAAGTGGATTTCTTATGATTACAGGGACAGCTTTCATCTTGATCATGTCCCTATCTGTCAGAAGATTGCCTTATACTATTCGCTCATCTGTTGCTAGCTTGCAACAAATAGCACCAAGTATTGAAGAAGCCGCTGAGAGCTTAGGAAGTAGTCGTCTCAATACCTTTGCTAAGATTACAACTCCAATGATGCTATCTGGTATTATTTCTGGAGCCATCCTATCTTGGGTCACAATGATTTCAGAACTCTCTACTTCTATCCTCCTCTACAATGTCAAAACAAGAACAATGACTGTAGCTATTTATACAGAGGTTCTCAGAGGGAATTACGGTGTAGCCGCAGCCTTGTCAACTATCCTGACTGTTCTAACAGTAGGTTCCTTGCTCTTGTTTATGAAAATCTCTAAAAGCAATAGCATTACACTTTAGTTTTCCCCATCAAAAACAGCCGAAAGGATTACCCTCGGCTGTTTTTTCTTATCTTGATATTCTTATCAAATTCCTAGCTCATGGCAAGCAAGTCTAGACTGATTAAATAGAGGCTTCTTCCATCTTCTCCCGTCCTAGTTCTCGGTAACTACGGTCGCCGACAATTTCTACGCTAAACTGGCCGTCCTCATATTCAAGGATCGTCACGCTACCATTATCTAGACCATGCGGATGCATGCCATTAATCAGATAAACAATGGTTCCAATGGTCATTCCGTGGCTCACGACAAGAGCATTGCCCCCACCTTGTTCTTCCATTTCTTTGGCAATTGCTTCAAAACCTTCCTTGATTCGGCCACTGAGTTTTTCCCAGCCTTCAGCCCAACCAGCTGTATCAACCTCTACCAAGCCCTCAGCCAGTTCAGCATAAGACAATTGGTGAACATGGTCCACATTAAAGATGCGAGGAATAATGCCCATGAAAAGATCACCATCGTAGGCTCCATCAAAACTACCGAAACACCATTCTCTGATACGCTTGTCCATGCGGTAAGGGATTTTCCCCTGCAAGCCAAGTTCATCAAGGATAATCCCCATGGTCTGAATGGTGCGCCCAGAATCACTCGAATAAGCGCGCTCAAACTGTAGACCAGATTCTCGCAAACCGATTCCTAATTCTTGAATACCTCGTTCACCTTCAGCTGTTAAGGGAGTATCGCTCCAACCTTGCGCGCGACCAATCGTGTTAAACATGGTCTTGCCATGACGTACCAAATACAATCGTACTTTTACCATTTTCCGTCCTCCGTTTGCTTCTATTATAACATGGATGATAAAACAAAAGCCACCCATACAGGCGACTTTTGCAGGAGATTATTATGAAAAAGTTTAGGAGTTCTATTAAATAAAGATATTAGATGAAAATCAAATTCAAACTAAATCAGTGTTATCTGTTTCAAATAATATTAGGAGGTCTTTATTTAATGATTATAGTATACACAGCTAACCTTAAATAGAACTTAAAATTTCTCTTATTTTCTTAATTTTTAAAACTATGAATTGGTGCTGGGATTTGTCCTCCACGAGAGATGAAATCAACAGATGAAGCTCCATTAACCTTCATAACAGGTGCAGTACCTAATAGGCCACCAAATTCAATCATATCGCCCTCTTTTCCTTTGGGAATGATACGAACAGCTGTTGTTTTCATGTTAATAACACCAATTGCAGCTTCATCCGCAATCATAGCCGCAATGGTTTCAGCTGGTGTATCCTCAGGAATGGCAATCATATCCAAACCAACGGAACAGATAGCCGTCATAGCTTCTAGTTTTTCCAAATTAAGAGAGCCATTTTGCACTGCAGCAATCATCCCCTCATCCTCGGAAACAGGAATAAAGGCACCAGACAAACCACCGACTTGGTTGCAGGCCATAACTCCACCCTTCTTAACTTGGTCGTTCAAGAGTGCCAAGGCAGCCGTCGTCCCGTGTGTTCCAACTGTCTCTAGCCCCATTTCCTCAAGGACACGTGCCACAGAATCTCCAACCGCAGGAGTTGGCGCCAAACTCAAGTCCACAATACCAAACTCCACACCCAGTCTCTCACTGGCCATTTGACCAACCAATTGACCGATACGAGTGATTTTAAAGGCAGTTTTCTTAACTGTTTCGGCGACTACATCAAAGCTCTGTCCACGAACTTTTTCCAAGGCACGTTTCACCACACCAGGACCGGAAACTCCGACATTGATGATAACATCTGCCTCCCCAACACCATGGAAGGCACCCGCCATAAATGGATTGTCCTCAACAGCATTAGCGAATACAACCAACTTGGCCGCTCCCATATCTGATAGATTAGCCGTTTCCTTGATAACTCGTCCCATATCTGCGACAGCTGTCATATTAATACCAGACTTGGTTGAGCCGATATTGACTGACGAGCAGACCTTGTCCGTTTCAGCCAACGCGCGAGGAATAGAATTGATGAGAATCTCATCTCCCTTTTGATAACCTTTTTGTACCAAGGCAGAGAAACCACCAATAAAGTCCACTCCAATCTCTTTCGCAGCCTTATCAAGCGCTTTTGCCAGAACCACGTAGTCCGTCGCATCGGTCGCTGCTCCAATCAGAGAAATAGGAGTCACCGATACACGCTTATTAACGATAGGAATTCCCAACTCAGCTGCAATTTCATCGCCAACAGCCACTAAATTAGCTGCCTTGGTCGTAATCTTTTGATAAATTTTCTCCGCAGCACGATTGATATCTGGATCAATACAGTCTAATAGGGAAATCCCCATGGTAATAGTTCTGATATCGAAGTTTTGCTCCTCAATCATGGCAATGGTTTCAGTAACTTGTCTAATATCCATATGCACCTCCTAGATATTATACATAGCTTCGAAAATCGCTGCACTCTGAATATTGATTTTTACATTCAAAGTTTGCCCAAAAGTTTCAAACTCATTTCGCAGATAAGTAAAATCCTGCTTTTCATCACTAGATACAACAGCCATCATCGTGAAATATTCATCCAAAACAGTTTGAGAGATATCATCAATATTCAAACCCAATTCTGCAATTTTACCAGAAACACCTGCAACAATTCCAGATTTATCTTTACCAACAACAGTTATAATCGCTTTCATAAGCAAACTCCAATTCTTCTTAAAATAGGAAACCTGAACATTCAGCAGATTTCTTCTTAAATAGTATAGCATAATTCTAACTAAAATACTCAAAAACGCCTGCTTACGAAGTTGTTCTTAAGAAAAAAACAATTTCGTAAACAAGCGTCTACTATCCCAACTTATGATGAGTGTTCCCGCTAGGACCAAAATCCTAGCGGTAGACCAGAGCTAGACTAAGAGCACAAGACTCCATCATCATAACACTCAACAAAATTGATGATTTTATACTAATTCGATGATCGCCATTGGCGCTGCATCACCACGACGTGGTTCAGTTTTAAGGATACGAGTGTATCCACCGTTACGTTCAGCATAACGAGGTGCGATTTCTGAGAACAATTTTTGAAGTGCTGTAGTAGAAGTGTACTTATCAGTTGCTTCATCATAGTTTTCAGATGCGATTTCATTACGTACGAAAGCAGCTGCTTGACGACGTGCATGCAAATCACCACGTTTACCTAGAGTAATCATTTTTTCAACAGTTTTACGGATTTCTTTAGCACGAGCTTCAGTTGTCACGATTGATTCGTTGATCAAAAGGTCAGTTGTCAAATCGCGAAGCATTGCTTTACGTTGTGAGCTAGTGCGTCCTAGTTTACGGTAAGCCATGTATTCCTCCTTTATTTATCTTTTAATCCAAGACCCAAATCAATGAGTTTGAGTTTCACTTCTTCCAAACTCTTGCGTCCAAGATTTCGTACTTTCATCATCTCTGC
Source organism: Streptococcus mitis (assembly GCF_946190275.1). Classification (GTDB taxonomy): domain Bacteria; phylum Bacillota; class Bacilli; order Lactobacillales; family Streptococcaceae; genus Streptococcus; species Streptococcus mitis_DC. The sequence continues at coordinate 193,428 of NZ_CAMHZQ010000001.1, forward strand.
TTCAGATTTTTCTGTCAAATCATGCACAGTATTGATACCGGCACGTTTCAAACAGTTGTATGAACGCACAGACAAGTCCAGTTCCTCAATCGTACGATCCAAAATACGGTCGTCAGATTCAGTATCAGCTTCTTTCATCACTTCAGTTGACTTAGCAATCTCAGTAAGATTTGTAAACAAATCAAGATGTTCTGTCAAAATACGTGCTGAAAGCCCTAAAGCATCTTCTGGAATAATTGTTCCATTTGTCAAGATTTCAAGGGTTAATTTGTCAAATCCATCATTGCTACCTACACGAGCAGGTTCCACTTGATAGTTGACTTTTGTAACTGGTGTATAAATAGAATCTACAGCAAGTGTTCCAACTGGTGCATTATCCTTTTTATTTTCATCAGCAGGTACATATCCACGACCACTGTTAACAGTCATAGTCGCTTTTAGAGAAGAACCTTCACCGATTGTAAAGAGATAATGATCTGGATTTACAATTTCAATATCGCTATCTGTCAAAATGTCACCAGCTGTTACTTCAGCAGGACCTTCAACATCCAGTTCGATGATTTTTTCGTCTTCAACGTACGATTTCACTGCAATTCCTTTAATGTTCAGAATGATTTGCATCACGTCTTCACGAACACCTGGAACTGTGTCAAACTCATGTAACACACCATCAATGTTGATAGATGTCACAGCTGCTCCTGGTAGAGAAGCTAGAAGTACACGACGAAGAGAGTTACCAAGAGTTGTACCGTAGCCACGTTCAAGTGGTTCGATTACAAACTTGCCATAATCTTTATTTTCATCAATTTTTGTTATATTTGGTTTTTCAAACTCGATCATTTAGTTACTCCCTCTTAAACGAAAAGCAGTGTAATGCGATGATTATACACGGCGACGTTTTGGAGGACGAGCACCATTGTGTGGCACTGGAGTCACATCACGAATTGCTGTTACTTCAAGACCAGCGGCAGCAAGCGCACGAATAGCTGACTCACGACCAGAACCTGGACCTTTTACAGTAACTTCAACTGATTTAAGACCGTGTTCTTGTGCAGATTTAGCAGCAGCTTCAGAAGCCATTTGAGCAGCGAATGGTGTAGATTTACGAGAACCTTTGAAACCAAGAGCACCAGCTGATGACCAAGCAATTGCATTACCATGCACATCAGTAATCATAACAATAGTGTTATTAAATGTAGCGTGAATATGAGCAATACCAGATTCGATATTCTTTTTCACACGACGTTTACGTGTTGGTTTAGCCAAGACTTTTACCTCCTATATTATTTTTTCTTACCAGCAATCGCAACAGCTTTACCTTTACGAGTGCGAGCGTTGTTTTTAGTGTTTTGTCCACGGACAGGAAGTCCACGACGGTGACGGATACCACGGTATGAACCGATTTCCATCAAACGTTTGATGTTCAAGTTTACTTCACGACGAAGGTCACCTTCAACTTTGATTGCATCCACTTCACGACGGATAGCATCTTCTTGATCTGATGTAAGATCACGTACACGAACATCTTCTGAGATTCCAGCAGCAGCCAAAATTTTCTTAGATGTTGCAAGTCCGATACCATAAACATAAGTCAATGAGATTACTACGCGTTTGTCATTTGGAATGTCAACTCCAGCAATACGAGCCATGTTTTCTCCTTTCTATCTTATCCTTGACGTTGTTTGTGTTTTGGATTTGCTGGGCAAATTACCATAACACGACCATTACGACGAATAACTTTACAGTATTCGCAAATTGGTTTGACCGATGGTCTTACTTTCATTTCTTATCCCTCCAAGTTTTTCGATTATTTAAAGCGGTAAGTGATACGTCCACGTGTCAAGTCATATGGACTCATTTCGACAGTAACACGATCTCCCGCTAAAATACGAATATAGTTTTTACGAATTTTACCAGAAACTGTTGCTAAAATCTGATGTCCATTTTCAAGTTCAACCGTAAACATTGCATTCGGCATTGTATCAACTACTTTGCCTTCAACTTCAATCACATCGTCTTTTGCCACGCAAAAGCACCTCCATAAATTTCGATTCGATGCCTCTAGACACAGAGACAACAATTATAAGTCAGACTATCTCAGTATAACATTTGTAGCGGATTTTTGCAAGTGTGAAAAACGCTTTATTTCAAATTTGTCAATACTTTTTCGATATCTGAGAAGACATCATTGATATCTTGATTACCTTCGATGTCATGAACCAAACCTTTGGCACGGTAGTGAGCAATGATTGGTTCCCCTTGAGCAATATTCACATCCAAACGACGTTTGACTGTCTCAGGCTTATCATCTTCACGTTGGTAGTAATCTTCTTCTTTATAGTCAACTGGTGGGTTAAAGACCTTGTGGAAAGTTTCTCCAGTTACGCGGTGGATGATACGGCCACTCAAACGTTCCAAGAGGCTGTCTGGATTCACTTCGATGTTGATAACACCTTCTAGTTCGATGCCAAGTTCAGCCAATGTTTTGTCCAAGGCATGAGCTTGTTCGATTGTACGTGGGTAACCATCCAACAAGAATCCTGTTTCTTTAATATCATCTTGTGAAAGACGTTCTTTTACGATTCCATTTGTAACTTCGTCAGGAACCAATTCACCCTTGTCAATATATGACTTAGCAAGAACACCCATTTCAGTTTGATTTGCCATTGCAGCGCGGAACATATCACCTGTTGAGATATGTGCAACATGGAATTGTTCTACGATTTTTGCTGCTTGAGTTCCCTTACCTGCACCAGGTAAGCCCATAATCAAAAGATTCATGATTTGATCTCCTTATTTTATTTTTAAATAGAAGCAAAAAATCTTTTCACCCCTATTTAAAAACAAAATAGAAGAGGGGAGACCAAACTCTCACAAATGTCAGAGTTTAAACCTCCACTCCCTCAGCATTTACTGACTCAGTAAATACTTTTATTCTGTTCTATCCATGAAACCAACATACTTACGTTTCAATAGGTAACCTTCCAATTGTTTGATTCCTTCAATACCTGTAGAGATAATGATCAAAAGACTGGTTCCTCCAAAAGCAACTGCTTCTGAAAGTCCGAAAACATCTTTTGCTACGATCGGTAAAATAGAAATCACACCAAGGAAGAGAGAACCAACAGTTGCAAGACGACGAAGAAGTTTAGACATATATTCCTCTGTACCTTTACCAGGACGAACTCCATGGATATAGGCACCGCTCTTTTGTAGGTTTTCTGCCGCTTTTTCAGGATTAATCTGTACAAACGTATAGAAGAATGTAAAGAGAATAATCAATAAAGCATACATAGCAATACCAGTTGGTGAAGTTGTTGCCAGCATTTCTTGTGCTGTTCTTACCCAAGCCCAATCATGACCTGTAGCGCTCAAAAACTGAAGAATAGCCGCAGGCGCTGCAGTAATCGAACTTGCAAAGATAACAGGGATAACTCCAGCAGGGTTTACTTTCAAAGGAAGGTAAGAGCTAGATGGAGCACCTTGTGCAACCTTAGTATATTGGATTGGAATTTTGTATTCTGCTTGTTGAACATAAGTTGTAAAATAAATGATCAACAATACAGTAATTATCAAAATGATTACGAAAATGATAGATGAGTTGATACGGCTACTTGGGACGTTCACAAAGTAATCTACATAGATGCCCTGAATCATCTCTGGAATTGAGGCAACAATCCCGGCAAAGATAATCATAGAAACACCATTTCCGTATCCCTTATCTGTAATTTGCTCTCCCAACCAAGTCACAATCATGCTACCAGCTGTTAAGATGATACCAATCATGATAAAGACTTGTGGAGTAAGAGCTGTTTTCAACAATTGAGCTCCAGCCAAAGTATTAAAACCAGCTGTAATCCCGATAGATTGCACAAAGGCTAGAACAAGAGCAATATAACGAGTAGCTTGATTTAATTTTCTTCGACCTACTTCCCCTTGTTTACCCCACTCTACAAATTTAGGTAAAATATCCATTTGCAAGAGTTGGACAACGATAGAGGCCGTAATGTAGGGACTAACACCAAGAGCAAAAACTGAGAAGTTTTTCATGGCATTCCCTGAGACCAAGCTCAACATGTTTAAGAAGGATAATCCACTTAAAGCATTCAAGCTATTGGCATTCACACCAGGAACTGTAATACTAGTTCCGATACGAAAGACCAAAACGATAAAAATTGTAAATAAAATTTTTGATCGAACCTGCTTGACTTTAAGAGCTTCTCTTAATAATTTAAAAAACATAGGTCACCTCTCTTAGATGACTTCTACTGAACCACCTTTAGCAGTGATAGCTTCTTCAGCTGATTTAGAGAATTTAGCTGCTTTCACAGTCAATTTCTTAGTCAACTCACCATTACCAAGAATTTTAATACCTGATTTTTCAGCTTTAACAATTCCTGATTCGATAAGAACAACTGGAGTAACTTCAGCACCATCTTCAAAGACGTTCAATTGGTCAAGGTTCACAATTGCGTATTCTTTAGCGTTGATGTTAGTGAATCCACGTTTTGGAAGACGACGGAACAATGGAGTTTGTCCACCTTCAAAACCAAGGCGAACTCCACCACCGCTACGTGCTTTTTGACCTTTTTGACCACGACCAGATGTTTTACCGTTACCTGATGAAGTACCACGACCAACGCGGTTACGTACTTTACGAGAACCTTCTGCAGGTTTCAATTCATGAAGTTTCATTTTTATTTTCTCCTCTTTTGTAAAATGCTAGCGCCGATAAGGGAGAAAAGGTTGTCTCCCCCATCAACTCGCCTATACGACGTCATCATAGATGACTATATCTAGTTTTAGGGGATGGTATAGTGCACATCCCCTAAAAATTCATTAGTTTACTTCTTCAACTGTTACCAAATGAGATACTGCAGTGATCATACCACGGATAGCAGCGTTATCTTCTTTAATAACAGAGCTGTTCAATTTGCCAAGTCCAAGTGCTACAACAGTTTTACGTTGTGATGGAATGCGTCCGATTGGAGACTTAGTCAAAGTAATTTTAATTTGAGCCATTTTATCCCCTTTCTTATGCCAAATCAGAAACTGAAATACCACGAAGGGCAGCAACTTCTTCAGCGCGTTTCAATTGTTTCAAACCTTCAACAGTTGCACGAACAATGTTGATTGGAGTGTTAGAACCAAGTGATTTAGATGTAATATCAGCCACACCTGCCAATTCCACAACGGCACGAACTGCACCACCAGCGGCAACTCCAGAACCTTCTACAGCAGGTTTCAACAATACTTTAGCTCCACCGAATTCTGAAAGAACTTCGTGTGGGATTGTTGTTCCAACCATAGGAACTTCGATCAAGTTTTTCTTAGCATCATCTACTGCTTTACGGATTGCTTCTGGAACTTCTTGAGCTTTACCAGTACCAAATCCTACGCGACCGTTGTGGTCACCAACAACAACAAGAGCTGCGAAACGAAGACGACGTCCACCTTTAACAACTTTTGTAACACGGTTGACAGCAACTACGCGTTCTTCTAATTCAACTGCATTGTCTTTAAATGCCATTTTCTAGTGTCCTCCTATTAGAATTTCAATCCGTTTTCACGAGCTGCATCAGCCAAAGCTTTCACACGTCCGTGATATAGATATCCACCGCGGTCGAACACCACTTCTGAAATACCTTTAGCGTTTGCACGTTCTGCAACGAGTTTACCGACAGCAACGGCTTGTTCAGTTTTAGTTCCTTTTGAAACTTCTTTGTCAAGAGTTGAAGCACTTGCGAGCGTTACACCCGCTACGTCATCAATCACTTGAGCGTAGATGCCTGTATTAGAACGGAATACGTTCAAACGTGGGCGATCAGCAGTTCCAGAGAGTTTTCCGCGAACGCGACGGTGGCGTTTTTGGCGGAGTTTGTTTTTATCTGGTTTTGAAATCACAGTTTTCACCTCTTTAGTTTTAAATCGTGTGCTATGCACAAAGTTGGAAAATAGGTTGGTGGTTGAGAATCAACCACTCAACATTATTTACCTGTTTTACCTTCTTTACGGCGAACGAATTCACCAACGTAACGGATACCTTTACCTTTATATGGTTCTGGTGAACGAAGGCTACGTACATAAGCAGCTGTTTGACCAACTACTTCTTTTGAAATTCCGCTAACAACGATTGTTGTTGGGTTTGGAAGTTCAAAAGTAATTCCTTCTGGAGCTTCAACTTCGTCTGGATGAGATTTACCAACAGCCAAAACAAGTTTAGATCCTTGAAGTTGTGCACGGTAACCAACCCCGCGCATTTCAAGTTCTTTCTTGAATCCTTCTGATACACCAACAACCATGTTGTTCAAAAGGGCACGAGTAGTTCCGTGGATAGTTTTCATTTCTTTTGAATCGTTTGGACGGTGAAGAGTTACTTCAGTACCTTCCACACGGATTTCAATATCTTTTGAGAACTCACGAGTAAGTTCTCCTTTAGGTCCTTTTACAGTTACAACGTTGTCATTGTTAGTGATTTCAACACCAGCAGGCAACACGATAACTTTATTACCAATACGTGACATGTTTATTTTCTCCTGTTAAATTGTCAGGCCAGAACGGCCAGTTTTCACGGGGTTCAGATACTTATTTAGTTCAAGAGCTGAACTGAACACACTCTAACGAGCTTTGTATCTTGATTTGAGTTCGAGCTAAGAATTTGGTGAAAAAGATAAGTTTGTCTTGGAGCATCGCTCCTGCTACAAACTTCCTATTTTCACTGCATTCTTTTAACGCTCTCACATCATCAATTACCAAACGTAAGCGATAACTTCTCCACCAACATTCTTTTGACGCGCTTCTTTATCAGTAAGCAAACCTTCAGAAGTTGAAAGGATAGCAATTCCAAGTCCGTTAAGAACTTTTGGAAGGTCTTCACGTTTTTTGTAGACACGAAGTCCTGGTTTAGAAACACGTTTCAAGTTAGTGATAACTTTTTCACCGTTTGGTCCGTATTTAAGGAATACACGGATGATGCCTTGTTTGTCATCTTCGATGATTTCAACGTTTTTTACAAAACCTTCGCGTTTAAGGATTTCAGCAATCCCTTTTTTGATGTTTGATGCAGGTACTTCAAGTACTTCGTGTTTAGCTTGGTTAGCGTTACGAATACGAGTTAGGAAGTCTGCGATTGGGTCAGTCATAACCATTTTGTTTTTCTCCTCTTACTAGTAGTTTGCAAGTTGCACTTGCTAGTTAATACATGATACAAAGAGCGTAACAGCAAAAGCAAAAATAGGCAATTTGATGTAGGAGCGATGCTCCAAAGAAAATTGGTCTTTTTTGCCAAAGCTGTAGCTCGTGTTCAAATTGGCAAGCCCAACTGAACCCGGGCTAAACTCTGTGTGAAAAAGATAAACTTTCCTAGAAACTTCAGTTTCTTCGTCAAGTTTCCTATTTTCACTTAGAGTTTTGACGCCCTTGATATCTTAAATTACCAAGATGCTTTTGTTACACCAGGGATTTGTCCTTTGTAAGCTAATTCACGGAAGCAAACACGGCAAAGTTTAAATTTGCGGTAAACTGAATGTGGACGACCACATTTTTCACAACGAGTATAAGCTTGAGTAGAGAACTTCGCTGGACGTTTGTTCTTAGCAATCATTGATTTTTTAGCCATTAGATTTACCTCCTATATTATTTTGCAAAAGGCATTCCAAGGCCTGTAAGCAATGCACGTGACTCTTCGTCAGTGTTAGCAGTTGTTACGATAACGATGTCAAGACCACGAGTTTTGTCAACGTCATCGAAGTTGATTTCTGGGAAGATCAATTGTTCTTTCACACCAAGTGTGTAGTTTCCGCGTCCATCAAATGATTTTGTTGGAACACCGTGGAAGTCACGTACACGTGGAAGTGAAACTGAAACCAATTTATCCAAGAATTCGTACATACGTTCACCACGAAGGGTAACTTTTGCACCGATCGCAACACCTTCACGAAGACGGAAGCCGGCGATTGATTTTTTAGCTTTAGTGATAAGTGGTTTTTGACCTGAGATAAGTGCCAATTCTTCAGCAGCTTTTTCAAGGCTTTTAGCGTTTGATACAGCTTCACCAACACCCATGTTCAAAACGATCTTATCTACTTTAGGCACAGCCATCACTGATGAGTAGTTGAATTGTTCTGTCAAAGCAGGAACTACTTCATTAAGATATTTTTCTTTTAAACGATTTGCCATTATACTTCTCCTTTCCTTCGTGATTAATCAAGCACTTCGCCTGATTTTTTGTTGTAGCGAACTTTTTTACCGTCTACAAATTTGTAGCCAACACGACCAGCTACACCATTTTTGTCCAAAACTTGAACGTTTGATACGTGGATAGCTGCTTCTTTCTCAATGATACCACCTTGAGGAAGCTCGTTAGTTGGACGTTGGTGTTTCTTAACGATGTTAACACCTTCAACGATAACTTTGTTTACTTTTGGAAGGGCAGTAAGGACAACAGCTTCTGTTCCCTTATCTTTACCAGCGATTACGCGAACTTTGTCGCCTTTTTTTACAAACATTAGGTTTCTCCTTGATTTTTCTTACGCCCATAAGGGCACCCTGGAGGTAAATCCAGGGGACTAGTTTGTTTCTAAAAATTAAAGTACTTCTGGAGCAAGTGACACGATCTTCATGAAGCCACCTTCACGCAATTCACGTGCAACTGGGCCAAAGATACGTGTTCCGCGAGGAGTTTTGTCTTCACGGATGATAACTGCTGCGTTTTCGTCAAATTTGATGTATGAACCATCAGCACGACGAGCACCTGATTTAGTACGAACGATAACTGCTTTAACAACGTCACCTTTTTTAACCGCACCACCAGGAGTAGCTTGTTTTACAGATGCCACGATAACATCACCGATGTTTGCAAATTTACGTCCTGAACCACCAAGAACTTTGATAGTCAAGATTTCGCGAGCACCGCTGTTGTCTGCGACTTTCAAACGAGTTTCTGTTTGAATCATTTCAGTTTTCTCCTTTCAGGTTTGATTAGATGATGACCGCTTCTTCAACAACTTCTACAAGACGGAAACGTTTTGTAGCTGAAAGCGGACGAGTTTCCATGATACGTACGATATCGCCTTCTTTGGCAACATTGTTTTCATCATGAGCTTTGTATTTTTTAGAGTAGTTAATACGTTTACCATAGACTGGGTGGTTACGTTTTGTTTCAACTACAACTGTGATTGTCTTGTCCATTTTGTCAGATACAACACGTCCAACAAGAACTTTACGATTATTGCGTTCCATTGAAATTTCTCCTTCCCTAGTCTATTATTTCGCTTCAGATTGAACTGTTTTGATACGAGCGATTTGTTTTTTAACTTCTTTTAAGCGAGCTGTTTGTTCCAATTGACCAGTAGCAGCTTGGAAACGAAGTTCAAACAATTCTTTTTTCAATTCGTTTTCGCGCTTCGCGAGTTCTTCTTGAGAAAGACCACGAAGTTCTTTAACAAATTCTTTTACTTCATTAAGTTTCATGCCTTCTCCTTATTCTGCTTCACGTTTTACGAATTTACATTTAACTGGCAATTTGTGGCTAGCAAGACGAAGCGCTTCGCGTGCAATCTCTTCAGATACACCAGCAATTTCGAACATCACTTTACCACGTTTAACTGGTGCTACCCAACCTTCAGGTGCCCCTTTACCAGATCCCATACGCACACCGATAGCTTTAGCAGTGTATGATTTGTGTGGGAAGATTTTAATCCAAACTTTACCACCACGTTTCATGTAACGAGTCATGGCGATACGAGCAGCTTCGATTTGGCGGTTAGTGATCCAGTGGCTAGTTGTAGCTTGAAGACCGTATTCACCGAATGCTACTTCTTTTCCACCTTTTGCTTCACCGCGCATTTTTCCACGGAATTCACGACGGTGTTTAACACGTTTAGGTACTAACATTGGTTATTTACCTCCTTTAGTGTTTTTGCGAGCTGGAAGAACTTCACCACGGTAGATCCATACTTTAACACCAAGTTTACCGTATGTAGTATCTGCTTCTTCCCAAGCGTAATCGATATCTGCACGAAGTGTGTGAAGTGGAACAGTTCCTTCAGAGTATCCTTCAGCACGGGCGATATCTGCACCGTTCAAACGACCTGATACTTGAGTTTTGATTCCTTTAGCTCCAGCACGCATTGCACGTTGGATTGCTTGTTTTTGTGCACGACGGAAAGCAACACGTTGCTCCAATTGACGAGCAATTCCTTCACCTACAAGGTGAGCATCCAAATCAGGTTGTTTGATTTCGATGATGTTGATGTGTACTTGTTTTCCAGTCAATTTGTTAAGTTTTGCACGGAGTGCATCAACGTTAGCACCACCTTTACCGATAACCATACCTGGTTTAGCAGTGTGAAGTGAAACGTTAACTTTGTTTACTGCGCGTTCGATTTCGATAGTTGAAACTGCTGCGTCAGCAAGTTCTTTTTGAACGAATTTACGGATTGCAAGATCTTCATGAAGGTAATCCGCGTATTCTTTTTCAGCATACCATTTGGCATCCCAATCACGGATGATGCCGACACGCATACCAATTGGATGTACTTTTTGACCCACGATTTTACCTCCTTATTTTTCTGCAACAGCTACAGTGATGTGAGCTGTACGTTTGTTGATTGGTGAAGCTGAACCTTTCGCACGTGGACGGAAACGTTTCATAGTTGGTCCTTCGTTTGCGAATGCTTCAGATACTACCAAGTTAGCTTTATCCAAACCAAAGTTGTTTTCAGCGTTAGCTACAGCTGAGTTCAAAACTTTCAAGATGATTTCAGCAGCTTTGTTTGGAGTGAATGTCAAGATTGCGATTGCATCGGCTACGCTTTTACCACGGATGTTATCAAGAACAAGACGTGATTTACGAGGTGAAACACGTACTGTACGAGCCATTGCTTTAGCTGAAGTAATTTCTGCCATTTATGTTCTCCTTATTTTCTACGTGTTTTCTTGTCGTCTGCAGCGTGACCTTTGTAAGTACGAGTTGGTGCAAATTCACCAAGTTTGTGACCTACCATGTCTTCTTGGATGTAAACAGGTACGTGTTTACGTCCGTCATAAACTGCGATAGTGTAACCAATGAAACTTGGGAAGATCGTTGAACGACGTGACCAAGTTTTAATAACTTTTTTCTTTTCGTCGTTAGCTTGAGCTTCAACTTTTTTCATCAAATGCTCATCGACGAAAGGTCCTTTTTTAAGACTGCGTCCCATTTTTTTATTTTCTCCTTTAAATGTTGTACCACAGCGGCTTGCGCTCACATGGAGCGCTACCGAGCTGGCGGATTTACTAGTTGCTTAAGCGACTAGTTTAATATTATTTCTCGTTGCGACGACGAACGATAAGTTTGTCAGATTTCGCTTTCTTGTTACGAGTTTTAAGACCAAGAGCAGGTTTGCCCCATGGAGTAGATGGTGCTTTACGACCAACTGGTGCTTTACCTTCACCACCACCGTGTGGGTGATCGTTAGGGTTCATTACAGAACCACGAACTGTTGGGCGGATACCTTTCCAACGGCTACGTCCTGCTTTACCAAGGTTTACAAGTCCATGTTGTTCGTTTCCGACAACACCAACTGTAGCACGGCAAGTTCCAAGAATCATACGAACTTCACCTGATTGAAGACGAACAAGAACGTATTTACCTTCAGAACCCAATACTTGAGCAGATGCACCAGCAGCACGTACCAATTCACCACCACGACCTGGTTTCAACTCGATGTTGTGGATCAAAGTACCAACTGGGATGTTAGCAAGTGGAAGAGCGTTTCCGACTTTGATATCTGCTTCTGGACCTGAAACGATACGTTGACCAACTTCAAGACCTTTTGGAGCGATGATGTATGCTTTCACACCGTCAGTGTAGTGTACAAGAGCGATGTTTGCAGAACGGTTTGGATCGTACTCGATTGTTTTAACAACTGCTTCAACGTTGTCTTTGTTACGTTTGAAGTCAACCAAACGGTAGAAACGTTTGTGTCCACCACCTTGGTGACGAACTGTGATACGACCGTTGTTGTTACGACCAGCCTTGCTCTTCAATGCAACAAGCAATGATTTTTCAGGAGTGCTTGTTGTGATTTCAGCGAAATCCAAAGAAGTCATATTACGGCGACCGTTTGTTGTTGGTTTATAAACACGAATTCCCACGATATTTCCTCCTTAGATTATTCAGCTTCAGCAGCAAACAACTCGATTGCTTTAGAATCAGCTGTAAGTGTGATGATAGCTTTTTTAGTTTTGTTAGTAAAACCAGTGTAACGTCCAACACGTTTAGCTTTTGGTTTTACGTTGATTGTGTTAACATTAGCAACTTTAACACCTTCGAAAGCAGCTTCAACAGCTTGCTTAATCAAAAGTTTGTGTGCACGAGTGTCAACTTCAAATACATATTTTCCTGCTTCAAGTTGAGCCATTGAGCTTTCAGTGATGACAGGTTTTTTGATAACATCATACAAATTCATTATGCAAGAACCTCCTCGATTTTAGAGATAGCTGCTTGAGTAACAAGAAGTTTGTCACTATTTGCGATGTCAAGAACACTTGCAGTTGTAGCAGTCGCAACTTTCACGTTTGGAAGGTTACGAGCTGAAAGAGCTGCGAATTCGTTTCCTTCTTCAAGAATAACAAGGACTTTAGAATCGATGCTCAAAGCTGCAAGAACTTTTGCAAATTCAGCAGTTTTTGGAGCTGTAAATTCAAGAGAATCAACGGCTACAAATTTATTTTCAGCAACTTTTTCTGAGTAAACAGATTTAAGCGCAAGGCGACGAACTTTTTGAGGAAGTTTGTACGCATAGCTACGTGGAGTTGGTCCGAAGACGATTCCACCACCACGCCATTGTGGAGAGCGGATAGAACCTTGACGAGCACGTCCAGTTCCTTTTTGACGCCATGGTTTGCGTCCGCCACCTGAAACAGCTGAGCGGTTTTTAACTGCGTGAGTTCCTTGACGAAGGCTAGCACGTTGGCTGATGATCACATCAAACACAACAGATTGGTTTGGTTCGATACCAAAGATTGCATCGTTAAGAACAACTTCGCCAGCTTGTTTACCAGTTTGGTCGAATAATGTTACATTTGCCATTTTGACTGTATTCCCCTTTCCTTATTATTTACCAGCTTTAACTGCTGATTTGATAGTGATAAGAGATTTCTTAGCACCTGGTACGTTACCTTTGATAAGGATAACGTTCTTTTCTGGAACAACTTGTACAACTTCAAGGTTTTGAATTGTTACGCGGTCGCCACCCATACGTCCTGCAAGGTTTTTACCTTTGAATACGCGGTTAGGTGCAACAGGTCCCATTGAACCTGGACGACGGTGGTAACGAGAACCGTGAGCCATTGGTCCACGTGATTGTCCGTGGCGTTTGATAACACCTTGGAAACCTTTACCTTTAGAAGTACCAGTTACGTCAACAACGTCTCCAGCTGCGAATGTTTCAACTGTGATTTCAGCACCAACTTCCAAGCCTTCAACGTTTTTGAATTCACGAATGAAGCGCTTAGGAGCCGTGTTAGCTTTCGCTACATGTCCTTTAGCAGGTTTGTTGCTCAATACTTCGCGTTTGTCATCGAAACCAACTTGGATAGCGTTGTATCCGTCTGTTTCAACAGTTTTAACTTGAAGAACAACGTTTGGAGTTGCTTCAATAACTGTTACAGGGATCAATTCGCCAGCTTCAGTGAAGATTTGAGTCATTCCCACTTTTTTCCCTAAGATTCCTTTTGTCATGAGAAAATAGTTCCTTTTCTATATTTTTTATTCAAAAAGTTTTTAACGAGCGTTTTTTATGCTCAAGGTATCAAGCTTTAGATTAAAGTTTGATTTCTACGTTTACACCACTTGGAAGATCCAATTTCATCAAGGCATCAACTGTTTTTTGAGTTGGGTTAACGATATCGATCAAACGTTTGTGTGTACGCATTTCAAATTGTTCGCGAGAGTCTTTGTATTTGTGAGTCGCACGAATGATTGTGTAGAGGCTACGTTCAGTTGGAAGTGGGATTGGACCCGCAACTTGTGCACCTGTACGAGTAGCTGATTCTACGATTTTTGCAGCCGCTGTGTCAAGCGTACGGTGTTCGTAAGCTTTCAAACGGATACGGATTTTTTTGTTTGCCATCTTTTTCTCCTTTTCGTCTATTTAAGATAATAGGCTAGCTCCACAAGAAAACCGACGCGGCGTTGCGTGGCAATGCAACCGAGCGTGTCGCAACCTCTTGCATCAAAGCTAAGGCTGTAATTTACAGCACCATAATAGAATAACACAAAACCCCTGCGATTGCAAGGGATTTGTTGCTGTTTTTTCGTTTTTTTTACAATGAAACTGTTTTCTTTTTTGGCAGGTCATTTATTTAAGTACTTTATAGAAGAAAGTTACTCTCTCTTCACCTGTTCATAGCTTTCTTTTCCATCATTGAGCTTGTCCCAAATCACTACTTGCCCACTTTTGAGTGATTTTTGCACATCGATAATGCGTTGATTGGACGAACCTCGAAACTGGAGCATAAGATTCCTCTTAGTTCGATCGTATCGTCCATCGACAAGGATGTCAATCAGGGATAAGAGTTCCAGTTTATCTGGAGTTTCCAACATCATTTCTTCCCATGTATAGCCCGTCCAGGACCAGATGTCTTTTTCTGGCAATTCCTTCCGAATGCGCTTAACGAGAGGTAAGAGAATGCCCGTATTGAGGAAGGGCTCCCCTCCCAGCAAGGTCAATCCTTGAACATAGGGCTGGGCAAGGTCTGCCATGATTTGTTCTTCTAATTCTGCTGTATAGGGAATGCCAGCATTGAAAGACCAAGTCGCAACATTATAACATCCCTCGCAGTGAAACATGCAGCCTGATACATAGAGAGAGTTACGCACGCCTTCGCCATCAACAAAGTTGAAGGCCTTGTAATCAATAATGCGACCTTGACTGAGCTCCTCGCTTTTCCATTCTTGTGGTTTTGGATTATTCATTCGCTACCTCTATCCAATAACGCTCGACTCCATTACGAACATCCTCAAGGAGCCCACCATTTGCTAAAATAACTGCTCTGCTAGCAGGATTATTCACGCTACAGGTCACAAGAGTTCTCTTGATGTTCTTTTCCTTAGCAACTTGCAAGCCCTGACGGAGAGTTTCCTTAGCATAACCCTTGCCTCTTTCTGATGGACGAATGGAGTAGCCAATGTGGCCAGCATAATTCAGTAAACCCTCACTCAGTCTCAATCGCAGATTCAAAAATCCTAGAGCACGACCTACATCATCAAATGATACAAATTGAATAGAAGGAACACGATTTTCAGGCAAGTTTATTCCCATCTCTTTTTGCATATTTGTTTCCAACCACTCTTCATACACAAAGTTCTCTGTATCCCAAAATCCTCCATCATGGGCTGATTGGTTCTTTTCAAACTCTGCCATCATCTCTAAAACTGTTTCTTTATCTGTTAATCTTGGTCTGCGTAGTTCCATCCTTACCTCCCACTATGAGAAAAGCGAGAGCTGACTCTCATACTCTTCGAAAATCAAATTCAAACCACGTCAGCGTCGCCTTACCGTAGATATATGTAACTGACTTCGTCAGTCTTATCTACAACCTCAAAGCAGTGCTTTGAGCAACCTGCGGCTAGCTTCCTAGTTTGCTCTTTGATTTTCATTGAGTATCACTTTTTTTCTTATTCTTGTTTAAAAATTGTTCTTTGAGGTTGAGCAAACGTTCTTTCTTACCATCTCCACCTTTAGAGTGTTTCTCGTGATAACGGGTCACTTGTGCACGCCCCTTATCGTCTAATTGATATTTTCCCATTTCATTTCTTTCTAATTGGTTACTTGGTGACCAGCTGTTTTAATCGTTGAGCCATTCATGTGTTTGACACGCGCAGCGATTTCCTTGTGACGTCCATTAACCATCGGACGCGCTTGAGGATTACCTAGGTAGCCACAAGTCCGTTTAACAACGTCTACTGTTTTAGGGTCGTTATTGCCACAGTTTGGACAAGCAAATCCTCTTTCAGTTGGTTCAAAATCCCCTTCAAAGTCACACTTATAGCAACGGTCAATTGGAGTATTAGTCCCCAGATAACCCACACGGTCATAGGCATAATCCCAGACAGCTTCCAAAGCTTTAGGATTCTGCTGAAGGACTGGATACTCACAATAATGGATGAAACCACCTGACGCACCTGCTTCTGGATAGACCTTTTCAAAGTCTAATTTTTCAAACGGTGTTGGATTTTTACGAACATCGTAATGGAAAGAATTGGTGTAGTATTCCTTATCTGTAATATCAGGAATAGAGCCGAATTTCTCTGTATCTAGTCGGCAGAAACGGTCTGTCAAACTTTCAGACGGTGTTGAGTAGATAGAGAAATGGTAGCCATATTGGTCAGACCACTCTTCTACACGGCGTTTCATATCGCGAATGATGTCTAGCGTGAATTCCTTAGCATCTGGATTGCTTTCCCAGCTATTACCAAAGAAAACAGTCGCTACTTCATACAAACCGATATAGCCTAGCGAAACTGTGGCACGACGATTCTTAAAGAGCTGGTCAACACTTTCTTCTTTACCTAGACGATGACCAAAAGCACCGTACTGATAAAGGATAGGAGCATTGGCTGGTGTCGCCTCTTTAGTGCGTTCGACACGATAAACAAGAGCATCTTCAGCGATATTCATCCGCTCGTTGAAGATTTCCCAGAACTTATTCATATCACCTTCGGACTCAAGAGCAATACGAGGTAGGTTAACTGTCACAACACCCAGGTTCATACGACCTGAATTGACTTCTACACCATTCTCGTCTTTCCATCCTTGAAGGAAAGAACGGCAGCCCATAGGTACCTTGAAAGAACCAGTCAAGTCAACAATCTTATCATAAGATAAGACATCTGGATACATCCGTTTGGTTGCGCACTCGAGGGCCAACTGTTTGATGTCATAGTTGGGAGTCCCTTCTTCCAAGTTAAGACCTCTTTTAAGCGTGAAGATAAGTTTTGGGAAGATAGCTGTTCGATGTTCTGAACCAAGCCCCTTGATCCGAATGGTCAAGATAGCTTTTTGAATTTCCCGTTCAAAACGACTAGTTCCCAGACCAAAACCTAGTGAAGTAAAAGGTGTTTGACCATTTGAAGTGAAGAGAGTATTGATTTCATACTCAAGAGATTGCATGGCATCGTAGATGTCTTTTTGTGTTTTCTTCCAAGCGTAATCTTCCCGTTTGTCAGGCAAAACCCACTCTTCTGCATCTTTGAGATGTTTTTGGTAATTCTTCTCTGCGTACGGCGCCAAGACTTCATCGATACGGTCAGCTGAACAGCCTCCATACTGACTTGATGCAACGTTGGCAATGATTTGGGAAATCTGAGCTGTCGCAGTCTGGATAGACTTGGGACTCTCTACCTCCGCATTTCCAATCTTAAAACCATTTTCCAACATACCTTTAAAATCAATCAAACAGCAGTTGGTCATAGGTGTATAGGGACTGTAGTCCAAATCGTGATAGTGGATATCCCCTTTTTGGTGGGCATTGGCTACGTGCTTAGGAAGCATTTGCAGTCCGATTGATTTCCCAACAATCCCTGCTGTCAAATCACGCTGGGTATTGAAGACATCGCTGTCTTTATTAGCATTTTCATTGACAACTGCCTGATCTTTATTTAGAAGCTTATGGATACTAAAGTTAATATCTGTCGCTTTTGAGCGCTCAAAATCCCTCTGCGTTCGATAAGTAATATACTCCTCAGCTAGCGCATATTCTTTGGCTTCAAGCAGTTCATGTTCTACGATATTTTGAATTTCGTAAATCTTAACCCCCTGTGGAAAGCGACTATGAATTTCTGTGACAATTCGCTCGGTCAGAGCATTTAGGCGCTTTTCAACCAAGGGTGTCACATCCATAACCTTGTCAGCCGCCTTGTGGAGAGCCTTGTCAATCTTGTCCACATCAAATACAACACGTCTCCCATCTCGTTTCTCGACGAAGAGAGTTGGCAAAATTGTAATTTTTTCTTCTAGTGCAATCATATGCATGCTCTTTTCTAAAATGTTCTTTCTAAAAAGTATTATACCACTCTAAAAAGAAAAATCAATATCTTGTGTTAAAAATCCTAAAATTTTTAAAAATACACAAGATATTGATTTGGTTATTTAATTTTATAGACTTTGAATTCTGAGTAATCTGTCTTTACTGGTTGGTAATTTTCTTTCAAGATTGCTTCTACTTCAGACCAGACTGCCACCTTATCGTTTACCACAATCACCTTGGGTTGTTTTTCTTTCAAGTCATTGAGTAGCTTATTCCGATTTTCCTCAGTTGCTGTATAGTGCAACGGGGACAAAATAGCCGATGGCGACAAGCGCTCACTCTTACGATAAAGAGTTGCAGTATCATCCCATGCATAGATAGCATCTTCCGTACTTGTCTCCTCTTTCACCAAATCAGCAAGACGCTCACGTTCTTGATAAGGTACTGGATAAAGGACAAACCTCATCAAAAAAGGAACAGCCAAAAGATATAACAAAGTTAAAATCGGTAGGTAAAGATTCCCTTTAGTATAGCGATGCCAGAGACTAACAGGCTCTTCTCTGCGTCTTCTTCTAACACTACGACCACTCTGTTGTCCCTTGATATTGGACACTAAAAGCAGAAGAAAGACAGGGAAAATGAGCATCAAACGGGATGCATGTAGGGGATCCTGTGTAAAGAAAATCACTACCAAACCTAAAATCAGGAACAAACTCGCAGGCACTGAGATGACATATAGTTTAGAGGATTTAGATTGAAAGAGACCTAAAAAGACAAAAACCAAAACTCCCATGCCAAGAGCCAACAACCCATAAAACAAAACGTTTTCTAACAATGCCGAAACAGAAGTCAAACGAATGGAATGAATTGGATACAAAATTCCACTAATCGCATCCTCAAAACTTCCTGTTGCAACACTATAGTAGGCAGTTGGATAAAAGACCAGTGAGAAACCTAAAGCTACTGCAAGAAACTGATAAAATCCATGTGCAAAGCGTCTATGTCCAAGGTTAAAGACCAACAAGCCTAAACTCACTACAGCAATAAACAGGAGCGATGACAAGGGAGCAAAGAAAAATCCGCCCGCCAAAGCCAGCCCAATCCGTACAAATCCCTTGTCATGACTTGGATTGCTTAGATAAGTCGCAACTAAACTAAAGGCCGCAAATAAGAATGGAAGCGCTAAAAGAGTCGCATAACCTCCACCAAACGCAAGACCTGTAACTAGCATGTAAAAAATAGTCACCAGTTGTCCAGCTTGGTCTCCTTGCTCTGTCAAGGTGTCTGCCGATCGAAAGAGGAAAAATCCGCCTGCTACCAAGGCTAACCACTCAAAAATGGCAAAGAAAAATCCGCCCTGAGTCACGTAAGTCAGCAAATAATAAAGCAAACCTTGACTTCCATAATAGTCGCTGTAAATCTTCCCTGTCTGATGAAGGGCCCAACCTACATAAAAATCCTGCACTTCCTGTGCACTCATTAAATCGAGTAATAGCGGTACTCCTAGAGTTATCCCTGTTACAAGCGTACTCCATAGTAAGATTTTTACCAAAGGAAGACGACTTGATTCACGATGATGCGATTCTTGTTCGATTTGGTATTCTAGAGGTTCACGATTCTCCTGATGAACTTCTTCTACTCTACCATACACACTCATATCGTTTCTCCTATTCAATTTATCTGTCTTAGTATATCAAAAAGTCCTAGGATTGTCAGCTTGCGATGGCTGTTTGAGTGATTTTTTGCATAGTTTCACAAAGGTTTCAATTTCCCGAAATCGGTGTAAATGCGTCTGTTTAAATGACATGATATAATCCAATTCTTTCTGAGTCAGCATCGTTCCTCCTATATCTTCTTATTCGTAAAAGGCAAGAAAAATAGGACTGGTTTGTGTCCTCAGTCCTAGATTTCTTATAAGATAGGGGCGAATAACTGGGCAATTTCCTTAATCAATTTCTGATACCAGCTATTTTTTATCGTATGAGGGAAAATTTCTTGAGATACTGAAAAAATCTCCTGAAAATCTTTTTGAATCTCTGTGATTGATGCCGTTTTGTATAGCAAAACTGCATTTTCATAGTGATGAAGCAAACTTCTATAATCTAAATTAATCGTTCCAACTGCAGCAAAGTCCTTATCAACTAAGATTTGTTTACTGTGGATAAAGCCTGGACTATACTCAAAAATCCTGACTCCTGCTGACAAAAGATCCGGATAGGCTCCTCTTGTTATGAGCTGGATTAATTTTTTATCCGGAATGAAAGGGGTCACAATGCGGACATCAACACCCCTCATGGCCGCATTTTTAATACTCTCTGTTAAGTCATAGTCAATAATCAAATAGGGCGTTGTAATATAGACTGAATCAGTGGCCTGATTAATCAAACTTTGATAGACTTTTTTCCCTACCTGGGTACGGAAGATGGGCTTGGGCCCACTACCGTAAGGAATGCAGAGCCCTTGGCCAGAACAAGGCTGATTTTCCAAGTGATACTGATCAAAATCGCTGATTTCCCCACGATTGATATACCAAGTCATCAAAAAGAGACGGGTGAGAGCCTTGACACCAGGGCCATCTAAGCGAATCCCACTATCCTTCCAATAGCCAAAGCGTTCTACATGATTGATGTACTCATCGGCTAAGTTGATGCCTCCTGTATAGGCTACCTGACCATCTATGACAAGGATTTTACGATGGTCCCGATTGTTGTAAGCCACCGTCAAACGAGGAATCACCTTGTTAAACTTATGGGCTTCAATTCCTCGACTACGAAGCTGAATAGTATAGTCTCCAGGCAAAGTCGCCATACAGCCGATATCATCATAGAGCATCTTGACCTCTACACCCTGAGCTGCCTTGTGCTCTAGTATGTCTAGTATGCTATTCCACATCAAACCTTCTTCAACAATATAGTACTCTAGAAAGATAAATTTCTCAGCTTTCTTGAGGTCTTCCAACATATATTGCCACATGCTTTCACCCGAAGAAAAGAATTGTGAATCTGTTCGATCATAGACATCGGCATTGCTATCCATACTTAGCAAAGATTTGATAACTCCGTAAGCCGCCTTATCATCTTCCTTCAATTTCTGGCGGAGAGCTTTACTGTTATCCTCCCGAAAATGCATAGAACCAAGTTTGTCCAACTGCTTGATTTCTTTTTTGGATAATCGTCTTTCACCAAACATCAGATAGAGCAAGGGGCCAATGACAGGAACAAAAGTCACCACTAACCACATCACTTTGCTTTCAGGCGCCATGGAACGATTGACAATTGCGACAATAGTCGCCATACTCATAAAGATTAAGAGAATAACCCAAAGAATAGGGGCCATACGCCCTAAATAAAGAAAGAGACCAAAAACAAGACACAGTTCAAGCAGCATAATCGAAAGACTAAAGCCATACTTGGACATTAATAATTGAAATTTTCTATATTTCATATCCCCTCCTTGATATTTTGAATGCTAAAAACAGGTAATTGATACTAGTATAACTCAGGTATTCGACAGAAGGCAAGTATTTATAATCATTTTTCTGAGCAAAAGCAAAAGAGACCGAAAATTCCAGTCTCCTCCTAGTCTATTTTTATAAAACTATGCGATCAGACGCTTCTCTATCCATATCGTCGATAATCATCTGACTGCCATTGATTGCATAAATCTTGACATCATCCCCAATAATCATGCGTTGATTGGCTGCATCGAAGCTGACCTGCTTGAGTTCTTGTTCCCCATCAGTTTCTACCTGTGTCCAGGTGCCAGTTGTTCCAGTTACCACTAAAGTGATACGGTCTCCTTCGTCCTGACCTGTATAAGTTCCATCAATATTGGTTGGTTGAGCCTCAGGCGCATTTTGTGAAGAACTTGTTGTTGCCTGGTTGATATTTTCTGTAGAAGATGAAGCAGCAGATTGTGATTGCTGAGTTTGTTGTGTTTGCGGTTGAGCTGCTGGCTGTTGAAACTGTTGAGTCCTTTGCGAACAAGCTACTAAGAGACTAAGACTTGCTAGAGAGGTCAATTTATCTGCTCACGTTCCAGTATGTGGCTCCGTACTTCTGAGATAAAATAGAGAGACCCTGTAATGAATAACAAGTCCTTGGTATCGGCTCTTTCTTCAAAACTGCTGATAAATTCTCGGTAAGAGGGAATTACATCGTAACCTGTTACATCTGTCTCGTCCAGAGAACCTTGATAGTCAAAACCAGTCACCTTGAGTTCCACCGGAGGCAAATTCTCAGTCAGATAAGCCAACATCCCTCGATAATCCTTCCGTTTCAAGGCTCCAAATAGGATTTGAGGACGATATCCTTCCTGCTCTTTTTCTTTAATAAATTCAACCAAGCGAGTCAAGGCAGGGAGGTTATGAGCACCGTCCAAGTAAATTTGAGGACGAATACGCTCCAAACGGCCAGCCCAACAGGTCTTCTCCAATGCCTGTCTTACTGCCTGTTCATCAACAACTTCCTTTCCTTCCCTCATAAAGAGAAGAAACGTTTGTAGCGCCAAGGCCGCATTTTCCTGCTGATAAGCTCCTTCTAAACCTATTTTCAACTGTGAAAGGTTAGCCAAAGAGCTTGAAAAATCCCCATTCAGCATTGAAAAATCCTGACCTGCCTGATAAAGGTCAACAGCTAAAGAGTCTGCTTTTTTCTGACAAACAAGCCTAGCTTCTGAAGTCAACTTAGCAATCACTGCCTTTTTACCAGCCTTAAAAATACCTGCTTTCTGCTCTGCAATTGCTGCTACACTGTCACCCAGAGTCTCCTGATGGTCAAGTCCGATGGAGGTGATGACAGCAATCTCTCCAGTTACCACATTGGTTGTGTCAAGTAAGCCACCAATTCCCACTTCTAGTAAAACCAAGTCCACCTCTTGCTCTCTAAAATAAAGAAAAGCAATCAAGGTCAGCAATTCAAAAAAGGACAACTGGTCATGGGTTTGCAGAAGCGTTTTTTCCATCTCCTTGACCTGCTCAGCCAAACGGATAAAGTCTGCATCAGCTATTGGTTGTCCATTAATGCAGATTCGATCATTGATAGAGACGATATGAGGGGAAGTAAAGGTCGCAACTTTTTTGCCATGCCCCATAAATAACTCCCTCATAAAAGCAATGGTAGATCCTTTTCCATTAGTCCCGGTTACATGGATAATAGGATAAGACTTCTCGGGATTCCCCAATAAATCCACCGCTTGTTGCATTCGGCCCAAACCTGATCGAAAATTCAAACCAATCCGACTATGGAGCCATTCTTCTACTTCAAACATACACATCTCCTTGACAAAAGTCTAATCAATTATCTAGCAAAATTCCGTAGATAACAAAAAAATGAGGTCAGGATTTTCGTCCCGACCTCTTACCTGGTTAGCTAATCACTAGCAACTATGAATATTCACTTGGGCTAAAAACATCCACTGGATGTTCCAACTCTTCCCAATTTCTGGGAGTTGGGCTGATACAGTCTCCCAGACTGTATCACTCCTCCATAAAGCTGTTGAAGACTTCTTCAATCATGTTCCATTCGTCTTCTGAGTCTTCTGGAATTGGTTGCAATTCGCCTTCTGTTCCATCTTCGTTTTCGATGAATGAGTAAGCTTGGATTTCAACTTGTCCGTCTTCGTCTTCTTCTGCGTTAACTGGTACTAGAAGAACATAGTTTTTCCCAAATTCTTCTTTTCCATCAATCGTCAAAAGGATTTCAAACAAGGTTTCATTTCCTTGTTCATCTACTAGTGTAATTAATTCACGTTCTTCGTGGTCGTGGTTATGATCGTGTGACATAGCCTCTCCTTTATATTAAAATTTTCTATCTAAATAATTTTGTAAAATCAGCTGAGCTGCTAACTTATCAATGACTTTCTTGCGCTTGTTACGGCTAATATCTGCTTGCTCAATCAACATGCGCTCTGCGGCAACTGTTGTCAAGCGTTCATCTTGATAGTCTACTGGTAAACCAAAAAGCTCTTCTAACTTTGCTCCGTATGCTTGACTAGCTTCCACGCGCGGTCCGCTTGTATTGTTCATGTTTTTAGGCAAGCCCACTACAAATCGTTCCACCTTGTAAGTATCAACCAACTCCTTAACGCGGTCAAAACCAAATTGGCCTTGCTCCTCATTGATTTGGATGATTTCAAGCCCTTGAGCTGTAAAACCGAGCGGATCGCTAATAGCTACCCCTACCGTTTTTGAACCGACGTCCAATCCCATAATTCTCATAGGTTACAGATCGACTCCTTGTCCTTTAAGGTAGTAGCGGACCAATTCCTCAACGATTTCATCGCGCTCATACTTACGGATTTGATTTCGTGCATTATTATAACGAGGAACGTAGGCAGGGTCTCCACTCAATACGTAACCTACGATTTGGTTGATTGGGTTGTAGCCCTTATCGTTCAACGAAGCATAGACATCAGTCAAAGTTTCGCTAATTTCTTTTTTATTGGAATCGTCCAATTTAAAACGTACTGTTTCTTCAGTAAATCCCATTCTAACACCCTCTTTCCTTAGAATAGTACCATTATAGCATAATTCCTTACGTTCTACAATTCAGGCAGTCTATTTATTTGGATTTTCTACTGTTCTGTCGCACCATTTGCCAATCTGTCTGAAATATATTTGCTTGGTTCATTCTTCAAGAGATTTTCTAAACCAATGTTCTTCAAATATTCTAACTGAGAAGCCTTCTTGACATCCAAAACTTGAAAATCAAAACTAGTCGTTGTTTGAAGTTCGGTTGCACTCAATAGTTTAGTTTCAAGCTTAAATCCTGCCAATTTACGAGCTTCTATGATGGACTCATCCTTCTCCTCCGCCTCGAGAAGAGCTTTTTGAGTTTCTTCCACACCATGTTGGTCAATATAGGTCTTCAACTCATCTGAGACTGGACGCTTTTGTTGAATGGTTAGGTTCAAAAAAGTCTTGTCTTTATAAGTAATGGTTTGGGTTTGCTGGCTACCATCATCTGATTTCGGCAAGACCAAAGTCTTGGTTACAACTGTATTCTTCTCAGCATTTTCAATAACTGGCAATGCCGACTGAAGCGTATCCTTTTCTGTTTTTGTAGCTGGTCCAGTTTCTTTTTTCTGTCCGCAACCAACCAGGACAAAAAGGAAAGCTAGACTAACAAGAACTATTTTTTTCATTTCTTTCTTCCTTCTTTTTGAAATTAAAATAGAATAAGACTGGGAGTTGCTCCCAGTCTTGATGTTTATAGAGCTGCACGCAAACGTGCTTCTGCATTTTCTACATTACGGACAGAGCGTGGTAGGAAGGCACGAATATCGTCTTCCTTGTAGCCAACTTGCAGGCGTTTTTCATCCACAAGAATTGGGCTCTTTAAAATTCTCGGTGTTTCCATAATCAGATTGAGGACTTCGTTGACACTCAAATCTTCAATATCCACTCCAAGGGCTTTGGCATAGCGATTTTTAGACGAAACGATGCTGGCTATTCCGTTATCTGTTTTTGTCAGAATATCCAGTAATTCTTCCCTCGTAATTCCTTCTTTACCAAGGTTTTGTTCTTTATAACTTAACTGGTGGGCATTGAGCCAGGTTTTTGCTTTTTTACAGCTAGTACAACTTGAGACTGTATAAATTTTAATCATGTACCTACCCCTTTCGCTACATGTTACTATCAGTTTAGTCTATTATACCATAAAAAACATCCGACTTGCGACCTATTTTTAAATTTTTTTGACTTTTTTCGTCATTTTCGTACTTTTTTCTTGACAAAATGAAATTTACAGCCATTCTTGATATTTCTTGATATAGATTTTTTTCACAATTGTCACGCTAATCATATACAAAATAATGATGAAAAGTAAAAAGATGAAATAAATCGGTTTTAAAGGAGTTAGATGGAGAAGGCTAGCTAGTGGACTGTAGGGAAGGAAGGTCACAAAGGCTGCAGCCAATAAGGTTGTCACAAGGACTAGCCAAGCTGGACGACTTTGTAAAAAGGGAATTTTGGCTGAACGCAGCATATGGATAACCATGGTCTGTGACCACATGGACTCGATAAACCAACCTGTCTGAAACAAGACAATAAATCCTACGGCAGACTCCGCTCCATGGACATAGGCTTGACCTGTCGTCATGGGTACAATGATAAAATAAAGCAAACTGAAGGTCAAAATATCAAAGGCAGAAGAGATAGGTCCCATCCAAATCATGAAACGTGTGATGGACTTAGCTTCCCAGGTATGCGGATTTCTCAAAAAATCTTTATCCACCTTGTCAAAAGGCAAGGCAATACAAGACAAATCATAGACTAGATTTAGGATAATCAAATGGACTGGTGCCATTGGTAAAAATGGCAAAAAGATTCCAGAGACCAATAGGGATAAGATATTTCCAAAATTAGAACTCACTGTCATCTTGATATATTTGGTCATATTGGCATAGACCTTACGACCTTCAACAAGTCCTTTTTCAAGCACCATGAGATCCTTATCAAGCAGGATAACATCAGCTGTTTCTTTAGCAATATCTACCGCTGTATCAACAGAAATCCCCACATCTGCAACTTTCATAGAAGGAGCATCATTGATTCCATCTCCCATATAGCCGACAGCATGACCATTAGCCTTAAATTGCAAAATAATCCGTGCTTTTTGGTCAGGAGAAAGTTTGGCAAAGACTGTTACCTCCTCTACGACTTGAGCCAATTCTTGATCACTCATCTGATCAATTTCAAATCCCAACAGCATCTGATTGATATCCAAACCAACCTTTTCACAGACTGCTTGGGTAACCTTTTCGTTGTCTCCCGTCAAAATCTTTGTTTGAACTCCATGTTCTAACAGAGCCTTAATTGCTGGTGCTGCAGATGGTTTTGGTGGATCTAGGAAGGCTAAATAACCAGTTAGAATCATATCCCCTTCGTCATCAACTGTATAGGCATGACCTTCCCTCAAACCTGACTTATAGGCCACTCCCAAGACACGCAAACCTTGTTGATTGAGTTGTCGGACTTCTGCTAAAATTTCTTCTCTAATAGCATCTGTCAAGGGAGTAATCACTCCTTGATATTCCGCATGACTGGAAATCGTCAACATCTCCTCTAGAGCACCCTTGGTTACCAAACTAACCACTTCGTGTTCATCCTTGACGATGACACTCATCCGTCTACGTTCAAAATCAAAGGGAAGCTCATCTATTTTTTGAAAAGTTTGAGCCAGATTTTGGAGGATATCGTGTTCTTTTGCTTCCTTTTCAGTCCGTTTGATGATGGCTCTGTCCATCAAATTTTTCAAGCCCGTTTGAAAATAAGAATTGAGATAAGCTCGTCTCAAGACAGTCAAATCCAAGCGTCCGTGAATGTCCAAGGGATATTCAAGGACAATTTCGTCTTGGGTTAGAGTTCCTGTCTTATCTGTACACAAGATATCAATCGCCCCCAAATCCTGTATGGCATTGAGTTTCTTGATAACCACTTTTTCCTTAGCCATGATAATGGAGCCTTTTGCTAGGCTAGCGGTAATAATCATAGGAAGCATCTCAGGTGTCAATCCAACACCAACACTCAAAGCAAATACGCCAGCTTCCAGCCAGTCGCCATCTGTTAAACCATTGGACAAGAAAACGATGGGCACCATGACCAACATCAAACGGATCAAGAGCCAAGAGATACTATTCATCTCCCGCTCAAACGAAGTGGGCTCGTCATAGGTGTTCAGAGTCTGCTCAATGGCCCCCATCATGGTAGCATCACCAACCGCCAAAACCACGGCCTTGGCACTACCAGATAAGACATTGGTTCCCATAAAAGCCAAGGATTCGGCTTCGAGAAGACTATCAGGTTGTTGAACTGTTGCCTTGGTCAAGGCCAATTTTTCAACAGAATCACTTTCTCCTGTCAAGCCCGACTGTTGGACAAAGAAATCGCGCGACTCAAATAAAAGAATATCTGCTGGAATCATATCTCCAGCGCTTAATTTAACCACGTCACCTACTACCAAGTCATCGATAGGTACTTCTTGAATTTCTCCTTGACGAATGACTGTCGCTGTGTTGACAATCATTTTTGAAAGATTGGTGGCTGCCTTATCACTACGGAGTTCTTGGACAAAGCGTATGCCACCAGAAATGAGGACTAGGACAACGATGATAATGGAAGTCGTCGGATCTTCTTGACCTGGTTTTGCCAACCAGACATTGGTCACTAAGGAAATCACGGCGATGACCAGCAAGATGATTGTAAAAGGATTGATAATCGATTCGTAAATCTTTTTCAAAATCGAATCTTCTTGGCCTTTGGTAATCACATTTTCGCCATAGAGGTCACGATTTTTTTCGACCTGTTCCTCTGTCAAGCCGTTTAAACTGGTATGATAAAAAGTTAGACTCTCGTCTAAAGGGACTTGAATAGCTGTTGCTAATCTTTCTTTTGTAGTTTTCATTGGTTTCTCCTATCTGTATGAATGATGTGTTTCATACACAGAGACCAATCACTTTATAAGGGCAGAACGACACAAATCAGCGATTGGCTGTGTATGTGCGGCTCCGGATGATCGTCAATTTGCATCGTCTATCTCCTTTCTTTGATTTAAACAGTAGAAAATCCCACCATAAAATGGCAGGATTAAAAAACTAATTATCTGTTTTTCGTTCAAGCTTTAACTCCATAGGGCAATGTAATGAGCTTAGTCTTGGCCTTCGCGACCAGGACTGTTGACCAACGAGTAGTGTCTCCACTGCTTTGCGGTAGTCATCCGTATCCCTATGGTAGCCTCACCTACCGTTTTCATCTTTCAGTATAAACCTTTAAAATTTAAAAGTCAATCATTTGAGTTGTTTAACTCTTAAATAACTATCAACTCTTTTGGAGCTAAGGTCAACAATTCACAACCTGTCTCTGTAATCAGGATATCATCCTCGATACGAACGCCATATTTGCCTTCGATATAGATACCTGGTTCATCGGTCAAGGCCATACCCGCCTTAATAGTTTCTGTAGAAGTCTGGCTAAAGTAAGGTTCTTCATGGATGTCCAGTCCAATACCGTGACCAATACCGTGTGTAAAGTAGTCGCCATAGCCTGCTTCGATGATAATATCACGAGGAATTTTATCAAAGTCTCGGAAACCTAATCCTGCCTTAGCCTGGTCAATCAAGGCTTGGTTGGCTTTCAAAACCGTATTGTAAATCTCTGCTTGCTCGTCGCTAACATGCCCTAGATAGATAGTCCGTGTCATATCACTGACATAGTGGTCATAAAGGCAACCGAAGTCCATTGTAATGGCTTCTCCTAGCTCCACTGGTTTGTGCATAGGATGGGCATGGGGTTTAGAAGAATTGATACCGCTAGCTAGAATCGTATCAAAAGATAAGCCAGATGCTCCCAACTCACGCATGCGGAAGTCAAGGAAGTTGGCAATCTCAATTTCAGTCTTTCCTGGCTTAATAAAGTCAAGCGCATCGCGGAAAGCTTGGTCTGAGATAGAACAAGCCTTGCGAATAGCTGCAATCTCCGCTTCATCCTTAATCATTCGAAGACCTTCGACAAACTGAGTTTGTGGAAGCAAGTCAATTCCTTCAAAGGCTGCCTGCATACGGTGATAATAAGAGACCGAAATCTCATCCTCAAAACCGATTCGAGACAAGCCCATGTCCTTGACAATTCCTTCAATGACAGCCAATTCATCGCGATCTGCTACGATTTCAAAGCCACTGGTTTCTTGCTTGGCTGCAATGATATAGCGAGAGTCTGTCACCAAGACCTGACGGTCACGACTGATAAAGACTGTTCCGTTTGAGCCCCAAAAACCAGTCAGGTAATAGACGTTTTTAAGGTTGTTGATGATGATACCATCTAGTTCTTTTTCTTGCATTTTAGCTAGAAATGCTTGTACGCGTTTATTCATGATGTAATTTTCCTTTCAAATACTGTCCTGTGTAGCTGGCTTCATTGGCCGCTACTTCTTCTGGAGTTCCTGTTGCGATGATGGTTCCACCGCCGACACCGCCCTCAGGTCCCAAGTCAATAATATGGTCTGCCGTCTTGATAACATCCAGATTGTGCTCAATGACAAGAACTGTATTGCCATCATCGACAAAGCGAGCCAAGACTTTAAGCAAGCGAGCGATATCCTCGGTATGAAGACCTGTCGTCGGCTCATCCAGAATGTAGAAAGATTTTCCTGTCGATCGTTTGTGGAGTTCACTAGCCAACTTCATACGCTGGGCTTCTCCTCCAGAAAGGGTGGTAGCTGGCTGTCCTAGCGTAACATAGCCTAATCCCACATCCTTGATAGTCTGAAGTTTACGTTGAATCTTTGGAATGTGTTGGAAGAATTCCACCGCATCGTTGACAGTCATGTCCAAGACCTGCGAGATATTCTTTTCCTTGTAGTGGACTTCTAGGGTTTCACTGTTGTAGCGAGTCCCGTGGCAGACTTCACAAGCCACGTAAACATCTGGCAAGAAGTGCATCTCAATCTTGATAATCCCGTCACCTGAGCAGGCTTCACAACGACCGCCCTTGACATTGAAACTGAAACGTCCCTTCTTGTAGCCTCGAATCTTGGCTTCATTTGTCTGGGCAAATAGGTCACGTATATCGTCAAAAACTCCTGTATAGGTAGCTGGGTTAGACCTTGGTGTTCGTCCGATAGGGCTCTGGTCAATATCAATCAAACGATCAACATGCTCAATCCCTGTAATCGTTTTAAACTTACCAGGCTTATCGGAATTGCGGTTGAGCTTCTGGGCAATGGCTTTTTTGAGAATGCTGTTGATTAAGGTCGATTTCCCTGAACCTGAAACACCTGTCACCGCAATGAATTTCCCTAGTGGGAAACGAGCAGTGACATTTTGCAAGTTGTTCTCACGCGCTCCTGTCACCTCGATAAAACGACCATTTCCGGTACGGCGCTCTTCTGGTACTGGAATGGCACGTTTACCTGACAAGTACTGGCCTGTGATAGACTTGCTGTTGCGAGCCACCTGCTTGGGAGTTCCTGCAGCAACAATCTCCCCACCAAAAACACCCGCACCGGGACCAACGTCAATCAGATAATCCGCCTCACGCATGGTATCTTCGTCATGTTCCACTACTATGAGAGTGTTGCCCAAATCACGCATCTTTTTGAGACTGGCAATCAGACGGTCATTATCCCTCTGGTGAAGACCGATTGACGGCTCATCTAGGATATAGAGGACGCCTGATAGGTTGGAACCAATTTGTGTTGCCAAACGAATACGCTGACTTTCCCCACCCGAAAGGGTTCCTGCTGAGCGTGACAGAGTCAGATAGTTGAGTCCCACGTTATTAAGGAAGGTCAAACGATCCTTGATTTCCTTGAGGATTGGGCGAGCAATGATGGCTTCATTTTCAGACAAGGTCAGCTGGTTCACCAAGTCCAAGTGGTCTGCGATAGACAGGTCTGAAATTTCTCCGATATGTGGCCCTTGCTCACCACCCACACGAACAGACAAGGCCTGGTCATTGAGGCGATAACCATGACAGGTTCCGCAGGTCAGCTCATTCATGTAAAGACGCATCTGGGTGCGAGTGTAATCGCTGTTTGTCTCGTGATAGCGACGCTTGATATTATTGACAACTCCCTCAAAAGGAATATCGATATCGCGCACGCCACCAAATTCATTCTCATAGTGGAAATGGAATTCCTTACCATCAGATCCATAGAGAATCAAGTTCTTATCCTCTTCTGACAAGTCCTCAAAAGGCTTATCCATATCCACTCCAAAGGCCGTCATAGCCTGCTCTAGCATGTTTGGATAGTAGTTGGATGAGATAGGATTCCAAGGAGCCAAGGCTCCCTCGCGTAGCGTTTTGCTGGCATCTGGCACCACCAAATCAGTATCCACCTCCAGCTTGATGCCCAAGCCGTCACACTCACTACAAGAACCAAAAGGAGCATTGAATGAGAAGAGACGTGGCTCTAACTCTGGGACAGTAAAGCCACAAACTGGACAGGCATAATGCTCAGAGAAGAGCAACTCAGAGTCGTCCATGGTGTCGATAATGACATAACCTTCTGCAATACGAAGGGCAGCCTCAATGGAATCAAAGAGACGACTACGGATACCCTCCTTGATAACGATACGGTCAACCACGACATCAATATTGTGTTGCTTGCTCTTGGACAACTCTGGCACTTCGGTCACATCATAGACTTCCCCATCCACACGGACACGGACATACCCATCTTTCTGAACCTTCTCGATAACACTCTTATGTTGGCCTTTTTTCTTGCGGATGACCGGGGCCAAGATCTGCAAGCGCTGGCGTTCAGGTAACTCCAAAACCTTATCAACGATTTGCTCCACAGAAGAAGCCTTGATAGCCCCATGCCCGTTGATACAGTAAGGCGTCCCCACACGCGCGTAGAGGAGACGCAGATAGTCATTGATTTCAGTCGTCGTTCCAACCGTCGAACGAGGATTTTTACTAGTCGTTTTCTGGTCGATGGAAATAGCTGGGCTGAGACCATCAATGGCATCTACATCAGGCTTCTCCATATTTCCCAAAAACTGACGAGCATAGGCTGACAAGCTCTCCACATAGCGACGTTGTCCCTCCGCATAGAGGGTATCAAAGGCCAGACTGGATTTCCCTGAACCTGACAAACCAGTCACGACAACCAGCTTGTCTCGTGGAATCTCCACATCAATATTTTTTAAATTATGGGCACGCGCCCCATGAATGACAATTTTATCTTGCATCTTTGTTCTTTCTAGTCCATTATTGCTTACCATTATACCAAAAAAAGTGAGATTCTATTACCCAAAAGGCCGATTTTGTAGTATAATAGTACGGTGTGAAAAAATCTGAAAAATGAGAAAGGATAAGGGATATGAAACAAGTTTTTCTCTCTACAACAACTGAATTTAAAGAGATCGATACGCTTGAACCGGGTACTTGGATCAATCTCGTCAATCCGACTCAAAATGAATCACTCGAAATCGCCAACGCCTTCGATATCGATATTGCAGACCTTCGAGCACCGCTCGATGCGGAAGAAATGTCCCGTATTACCATTGAAGACGAGTACACCCTGATTATCGTTGACGTGCCAGTCACAGAAGAAAGAAATAACCGCACCTACTACGTAACCATCCCGCTTGGTATTATCATCACCGAGGAAACCATTATCACTACTTGTTTGGAACCATTACCGGTCCTCGATGTCTTTATCAACCGCCGTTTGCGTAATTTCTATACCTTCATGCGTTCGCGTTTTATCTTCCAGATTCTCTATCGCAATGCAGAGCTTTACCTAACAGCCCTTCGTTCGATTGACCGTAAGAGTGAACAAATCGAAAGTCAACTGCATCAATCAACTCGTAATGAAGAATTGATTGAGCTCATGGAATTGGAAAAAACTATCGTCTATTTCAAGGCTTCCCTCAAAACAAATGAGCGTGTGATTAAGAAATTGACCAGCTCAACCAGCAATATCAAGAAATACCTTGAGGACGAAGACCTGCTTGAAGATACCCTGATTGAAACTCAACAGGCCATCGAGATGGCAGACATTTATGGAAACGTCTTGCATTCTATGACAGAGACCTTTGCCTCTATCATTTCTAACAACCAGAACAACATCATGAAAACCTTGGCTCTTGTGACCATCGTTATGTCCATCCCAACCATGGTCTTTTCTGCCTACGGGATGAACTTTAAGGATAATGAAATCCCCCTAAACGGTGAGCCTAATGCTTTCTGGTTAATCGTCTTTATCGCCTTTGCTATGAGTGTCTCGCTCACTCTCTATCTCATCCATAAAAAATGGTTCTAAGAGGAGTTCCTATGTCTCAGATTGATCTACAAAAATTAACAAAGAAAAACCAAGAGTTTGTCCACATCGCTACCCAACAATTCATCAAAGATGGGAAAACAGACGCTGAAATCAAGACTATTTTTGAGGAAGTCATTCCTCAAATCCTTGAAGAGCAAGCCAAGGGTACGACTGCTCGTTCCCTCTATGGTGCACCAACCCATTGGGCTCATAGTTTCACTGTCAAGGAACAATATGAAAAAGAGCATCCAAAAGAAAATGATG
Organism: Streptococcus mitis; assembly: GCF_946190275.1. Lineage (GTDB taxonomy): Bacteria > Bacillota > Bacilli > Lactobacillales > Streptococcaceae > Streptococcus > Streptococcus mitis_DC. The sequence goes on from NZ_CAMHZQ010000001.1 coordinate 227,474, forward strand.
ATCCAAAACTCATGATTATGGACTCAGCTCTTTTCATCACTAGCCTCTTTGCCCTCGTCAGCGCCCTCACAACCTTCTTCTCAGCAGATCAAGCTTTCGGCTATGGATTGATTACCCTCCTCTTAGTTGGACTGGTTGGTGGATTTGCCTTCTACTTGATGTACTACTTTGTTTACCAATACTACGGGCCTGATATGGACCGCAGTCAACGTCCACCTTTCTGGAAATCTGTACTAGTTATCCTAGCATCTATGTTCCTTTGGTTGCTTGTCTTCTTTGCAACAAGCTTCCTACCAGTTAGCCTTAACCCAGTACTTGCTCCATTGCCACTGGCTATTATCGGAGCAGCCCTCCTAGCCCTTCGCTTCTACCTCAAGAAACGCTTGAATATCCGTAGCGCAAGCGCAGGACCAACACGCTATTAAGAAGAATGATAAAAGCAACTGCAGGTGCGGTTGCTTTTTCTTGCTTTCTTGATTTAAAAGCATTCTTCTGACATCCCACATAGCTCTATCTAATCTTTTGTGATAAAATAGGCTCAATCTATTTCTAGGAGGATAAAATATGGTTTCTACTATTGGTATTGTTAGTTTATCTAGTGGCATTATCGGAGAGGACTTTGTCAAATACGAAGTTGACTTGGGCGTCCAACGTCTCAAGAACCTGGGACTCAATCCTATCTTTTTGCCCCATTCTCTAAAAGGTTTAGACTTTATCAAGGACCATCCTGAAGCTCGTGCAGAGGATTTGATTCATGCCTTTTCTGATGATAGCATCGATATGATCCTATGTGCCATCGGTGGAGACGATACCTATCGCTTACTACCTTATCTTTTTGAAAATGACCAACTACAAAAGGTTATCAAACAAAAAATATTTCTTGGTTTCTCGGATACAACCATGAACCATCTCATGTTGCATAAACTAGGAATCAAGACTTTTTATGGTCAATCCTTCTTAGCAGACATTTGTGAATTGGACAAAGAAATGCTAGCCTATAGCCTTCACTACTTTAAAAAATTGATTGAGACGGGAAGAATCTCAGAAATCCGCCCTAGTGACGTTTGGTATGAGGAACGAACTGATTTTAGTCCCAAGGCTCTGGGAACACCTCGTATCAGTCATGCAAATACTGGTTTTGAGCTGTTGCAAGGAAATGCCCAGTTCGAGGGAAAAATCCTCGGTGGTTGCCTCGAATCCCTCTACGATATCTTTGACAACTCTCGATACGCAGATAGCACGGAGCTCTGCCAAAAATACAAACTTTTCCCTGACTTGTCAGACTGGGAAGGGAAAATCCTCTTGCTAGAAACAAGCGAAGAAAAGCCTGAACCAGAAGACTTCAAAAAGATGTTGCGGACTTTAAAGAACACTGGTATATTCGAGGCCATCAGTGGACTCCTGGTCGGAAAACCTATGGATGAAACTTTCTATGACGACTATAAAGAGGCACTATTGGATACCATAGACAGTAATATCCCGATTATCTATAATCTAAATGTCGGCCACGCAACTCCAAGAGCCATTGTACCCTTTGGAGTCCATGCCCATGTAAATGCACAGGAACAAGTCATTCGCTTTGACTATAACAAATAAAGCTGGGAAAAGTTTCTCAGCTTTTTTCTATATTCTCAGATATTCTAATTACCTATACTCACTGATTCCTGCCTTTCCACTCACAATCATTCTCATGGTCATCAACCAGCCCTGCTGCTTGTAGAAAAGATAAGACGGCGACTGGGCCTGTGAACTTGAAGCCTCGTTTTTTGAGATCTTTGGCTACTTTCTCAGACAAAGCGGTTTTAGCTGGAGCTTGGCGGTAATCGGGAACATCATTAACGACAGTTTTCCCCTCAACAAAAGACCAAAGATAGGCATCAAAAGAGCCGTACTCTGCCTGTAGTCGTAGAAAGGCTTGGGCGTTAGCGCGTGTAGCAAAAATCTTGGCTCTATTTCGGATGATGGCTGGATTATCCAGCAAGGCTTCCAATTCGGTATCGGTCATCTCTGCAACTGCTTGAATTTGATAGCCATGAAAGGCTTCTCGGAAAGCTTGGCGTTTGTTGAGTACCGTTTCCCAAGACAGGCCTGCCTGATAGGTTTCCATACACAATAACTCAAACAATGCTTGGTCATCATGGAGGGGCTGACCCCACTCCTCATCATGATAGGCAATGTAGAGCGGATTGGTCATCTTGACCCACGAACAACGTTTTGTCATGCTCTGCTCCTATTTGACCAACATTTTAAGGGCCGACTTGATATAGTTCTCAGCTGTATCTGTCGTTCCTTCAAAGAATTTCTTGATTTTCTTGAGTTCGGTTGCCTTGTAGCCCAGAGCCAACATGGCTTCCATGGCTTCTTCCAATTCTTGGTTTTCAGCGCTAGCTTGCACTGCCACCTTAGCAGGAAGAGCATCTCCTGCAACTACTACTTTGCCTTCCAAGTCCAGTACCATCTGCTGAGCTGTTTTCTTACCAATTTTAGGGAACTTGGTCAAGTAGGTGATGTTCTTGGTTTCAATGGCTTGAACCAAGCCAGCATTGTCATCAGCAGCGATAATAGCGAGAGCTGATACAGGGCCAATCCCAGATACCGAAATCAGACTGAGAAAGAGCTTTTTCTCATCTTCTGAGCGAAATCCATAAAGTAGATGGGCGTCTTCACGCACGACCTGATGCACATAAATTTGAGCTTCTTGGTTAACTTGACCTGAATAAGCATAAGGATTGGCCACATGCAGGATATAACCAATACCGTTGGTTTCAAGAACAATGTATTTAGCAGTAATTTTGGTAATGATTCCTTTTAAATATTCGTACATAATTTTCCTTTTCTCTTATTTCGTTTATCTAGTATATCATATTTTCTTTATCCGAGGAGCGAGGAGAAATTAACTCAAACAAAATATATCAAAAATAATCTGTGTTTATCTGTTGACATATTTAAAATTAAGTACTATAATCATCTGTAATTGAATAACTATCTTCAGGGCAGGGTGTAATTCCCTACCGGTGGTATAGCCCACGAGCCGAAAGGCATGATTTGGTGAAATTCCAAAGCCGACAGTATAGTCTGGATGAAAGAAGATGAAAGTATATTTGTGCTTTTTGCGTGCTCTGAAATGATTACTTGTCATTTCAGAGTATTTTTGTTAATCGCATAAGTTTTCTTTTGTATGCCTTGAGTAGTCCCCTATTCAAGGTATATTTTTTTGGAGGTAGTGAGATGAACGATTCAAAATATATGAAATTAGCAATAAAACTGGCACAAAAAGGGGCTGGTTACGTCAATCCCAATCCTATGGTCGGCGCAGTTATTGTAAAAGATAATCATATTATCGGACAAGGTTATCATGAGTTTTTTGGTGGCCCACATGCTGAGAGAAATGCTCTTAAAAACTGTAGAGAATCCCCTGTCGGAGCGACGCTTTATGTAACACTTGAACCCTGTTGTCACTTCGGGAAAACACCTCCCTGTATAGATGCTATAATCGATAGTGGTATTACAAGAGTAGTCATTGGAAGCCTAGACTGTAATCCTATTGTATCTGGAAAAGGAGTAAAGATACTTGAGGAAAATAATCTTCAAGTTACTGTTGGAGTTTTAGAAAATGAGTGTCTTAACTTAATAAAAAGTTTTAGAAAGTATATTACTCAGCATGTACCCTATGTTTTTATGAAATATGCAATGACAATGGATGGAAAAATAGCCACTAAAACAAATCAATCCAAATGGATTACTGGAGAAGAGGCAAGAAAGCATGTACATCAATTGCGACACCAGGTTAGTGCGATTATGGTGGGAGTCAATACTGTTATTCAAGACGATCCTTTGCTGACATGTAGATTGGAGGAAGGGAAAAATCCTATCCGTATCATATGCGATACACATTTACGAACTCCTCTTACCTCTAAAATCGTAAAAACAGCAAATGATATTAAAACTTACATTGCCACTTCCTCTGAAGACAAAAATAAAATGAAGCTATATCAAAATCATGGCTGTGAAATACTTTCCATAAAGAAAAAAGGCAATCATATAGACTTATCGAGTTTAATGCAACATCTAGGAAACATGCAGATTGATAGCCTACTTCTAGAAGGGGGCAGTCTAATGAATTGGAGTGCTTTGGAACAACAAATTGTTGATGAGCTGAAAATATATATTGCACCAAAAATTTTTGGAGGCAGTGCCAAGTTTCCTGTTGGAGGTGAAGGTATTGCTTTGCCAAATGACGCTATTAGATTGAAACCTTATGCTTTTTCTCAAATAGGAAATGACTATCTCATAGAAAGTGAAGTGATTTATCCATGTTCACAGGAATAATTGAAGAAATCGGAAAAGTTGAAAGAATACAGAAAGACTCTCGTAATTGCAAACTATCAATTAAAGCCTCAAAAATATTAACAGATATCCATTTAGGCGATAGTATAGCAGTAAATGGTATCTGTCTTACAGTTACTCATTTCAATCATCAAGCCTTTACAGTTGATGTAATGAATGAAACATGGAGTCGAACAGCCCTTACTCTATTAAAACATGGAAGTGAGGTAAATCTAGAAAGAGCCTTATCTGTCAACGGTCGACTTGGGGGTCACGTCGTTACAGGACACATTGATGGTACAGGAAAAATCTCGTCAATAAAAAAAGATGATAATGCTGTATGGTATCAAATCAACACACAAAAAGAAATTTTAGATTTAATAGTTGAAAAAGGATCTATTACAATTGACGGCATTAGTCTGACTGTCGCTAAAGTCTCCAAACTAAACTTTTCAGTATCTGTTATCCCTCATACCTTGGAACAAACCATTCTTAAGAGTAAACAAGTCGGGAGTACAGTAAATCTTGAAAATGATATCTTAGGTAAATATGTGCAAAAACTGATGGATAATTCTCCAAAATCAGAAATATCTAGAGAACTATTATATCAAAATGGATTTTAGTAGAAAGGATGATCAGTCAATGGAATATCGAAAAATACAAGAAGCATTAGAAACATTGCAGAAGGGACGACTTGTTCTTGTTATAGATGACAAGGATAGAGAAAACGAAGGAGACTTAATTTGTTCCGCACAAGCAGCTACAACAGAAAATGTTAATTTCATGGCTACTTATGCCAAAGGATTAATTTGTATGCCTATGAGCGAACGTTTAGCTAATCAATTAATGCTTTCACCTATGGTTGAAAACAATACAGATAATCATAAGACTGCTTTTACAGTTTCAATTGATTATAAGGAAACGACCACAGGTATTTCTGCAGAGGAAAGAGGACTGACCGCACGTATGTGTGTAGCTGAAGATATAACACCTTCTGATTTTCGCAGGCCAGGACATATGTTTCCTTTAATTGCGAAAAACGGTGGTGTTCTAGAAAGAAATGGACACACTGAAGCAACAGTTGATCTATTAAAATTAGCAGGACTAAAAGAGTGTGGCCTATGTTGTGAAATAATGAATCATGATGGCAAAATGATGAGAACAGATGATTTAATTCAGTTCTCTAAGAAACACAATATTCCACTAATCACCATCAAAGAATTACAAGAATATAGAAAAGTATATGATCAGCTGGTAGAACGAGTTTCAACTGTCAATATGCCTACTAGATACGGTAATTTTAAAGCAATTAGCTATATAGATAAACTAAATGGGGAACATCATCTTGCTCTTATTATGGGAAATATAGAGGATGAAGCCAATGTATTATGTCGGGTCCACTCCGAATGTTTAACAGGAGATGTTTTAGGCTCTTTACGGTGCGATTGTGGACAGCAATTCGATAAAGCTATGAAAATGATTGCTGAGAATGGTTCGGGTGTCTTACTTTACTTGCGACAGGAAGGACGAGGAATTGGACTTATCAATAAATTAAAAGCCTATCATTTACAAGATCAAGGAATGGATACGCTCGATGCCAATCTTGCATTAGGCTTTGAAGGTGATTTAAGAGAATATTATATTGGAGCACAAATGCTTAAAGACCTGGGACTACAGTCACTTCATTTACTGACAAATAATCCTGACAAGGTTGAACAGTTAGAAAAATATGGAATTACCATTTCCAGTAGAATACCAATCGAAATAGAAGCCAATCCTTACGATAGTTTTTATTTAGAAACAAAGAAAAATCGAATGGGTCACATTTTAAATATGGAGGAAAAATAAATGAACACTTATGAAGGTAATTTAGTAGCGAACAATATTAAAATAGGTATTGTTGTAGCGAGATTTAATGAATTTATAACTTCAAAATTATTATCTGGAGCACTAGATAATCTCAAAAGAGAGAATGTAAATGAGAAAGATATCGAGGTAGCCTGGGTTCCAGGAGCTTTTGAAATACCACTGATTGCATCAAAAATGGCAAAAAGTAAAAAATATGATGCAATCATCTGCCTAGGAGCTGTTATTAGAGGTAGTACAAGTCATTATGATTATGTATGTAGTGAGGTATCTAAGGGAATCGCCCAAATCAGTTTAAATAGCGAAATCCCAGTTATGTTTGGCGTTCTAACGACAGATACAATTGAACAAGCCATAGAGCGAGCTGGTACTAAAGCAGGAAATAAGGGTTCTGAGTGTGCACAAGGAGCTATTGAAATGGTCAACCTAATTCGTACATTGGACGCATAAAACAGACTCTACTTTTAGACGAATAAAGAAACTTGGTAAAATCACAATTTAGTACTCTATGAAAATCATAGAGCAAACTAGGAAGCCAGTCGCAGATTGGTAGAACACAGCTTCGATGTTACAGACAAAACTGACAAAATTAGCTCAAAACACTATTTTGAGATTACTGATAAAACTGACGTGGTTTATAGAGATTTTTTACGAGTATTCGGAAGAAAAAAAGTAAATATTTCCATGATAAAACGCATAAAATCAAGGTTTTTGAACACCTGATTTTATGCGTTTTTCTGATTTTGAAAATTTTTCCCAGACTTTTTGCACTTTTAATATTTCCCCAACTCACGGAGACTGGTGTGATTTTCCTGAATGCGTCGGAACATCTTTTCCATATCCGACTTGGTAAAATGCACCAAAACAGGACGTCCATGAGGACAGTTGTAGGGATTGTCACATTGAGAAAGTTGATAAAGGAGCTGTCTAGCCGAATGGTCATCGATACGATGGTTGGCCTTAATAGACCGCTTGCAAGACATCATGATAGCCAGCTCTGCCCGGTATTTCTTGATAGAAACTTCCTTGGTTAAAAGGAGCATGTCGCACATTTCATAGATGCCTGACTCAATCTCCTCCTCTGCCATCCAAATAGGATGTTCACGCAGGATAAATTGATTTTCTCCGTACTCTGCTAGAAAGACGCCCACTTCCTCCAAATGTGTCATTCTTTCCTTGAGACGGAGGGCATCATCCGCTGGAAATTCAAAGATATAGGGCACTAGGAGTTGCTGCTGGCTCTGGTCAACATTGCCAATGCTTTCACGGTACTCCTCGTACTTAACCCGTTCCTGCGCCGCGTGCTGGTCTATGATATAGAGCCCATCTCGCCCTTGGGCAAAGAGATAAGTCCCGTGCATTTGCCCGAAAAATTCCAACTCTGGGAAGCTTGAAGATTCTTCTCGCTCCAGCTTGTCATAGGCCTTATCCAGACTGGCTAAATCTAGCTCTGGATGGTCTAGTTGGTCATAATTAGCAGGCTTTCTCTCTGCAAAATGCAGTTTTGCTGGCTTAGTCAATTGATCCAAGGTTTCCTTGGCAAACAGGGTCAAGTCTTGTCCTGCATCAGTCAATTCAACCTGATAATCAGCTACTTCAGCTTGACTAGGTCTTGTCGGCTCAGTATTCTCATAGTAGAGCGTATTTTCTTTGAGTGGGAGAATAGTTTGCTCCACCTTCTCACGATTGCGCACAGTCGATTTGGCAAGATTTTCCAAGGCATCTGGTATCAAGGTTTGTTCCTTGAGACTGTTTGCAATAGCTTCTGAAACCAAGGCCATCAATTCTTTTTCCTTGGAAATCCGCACCTCTTGCTTGGTTGGATGAACATTGACATCCGCTAGATAAGGGTCAATATGGATATGAATGACAGCCAACGGAAAGCGTCCCACCATGAGCTTACTGCCATAGCCGTCTAGAATTGCACGATTGAGCAGAAAGTTCTTGATATAACGGCCATTGATGAAGAGGCTGATATAGTTGCGGTTGGCTCTAGTTAACTCAGGCAAGGACACAAAACCTGAAATTTCGAAATCAAGGTCAGAATTCTCAATTTCAATCATCTTCTTGGCACTCGCCAAACCGTAAATCCCTGCAATAGCTTGACGCAGTTGACCAGTCCCAGCCGTCCGCGTCATTTCCTTGCCATCACTAATCAAACTGAAGGAAATCTCAGGATGGGCCAAGCCCAAACGGTTGACAATATCAATGATATGAGACAACTCTGCTTGCTGGCTCTTCATATACTTGAGGCGGGCAGGCGTGTTGAAAAAGAGGTCCTCCACACAAACCTTGGTTCCCACAGGACTAGTCGCTGGGATGACTTCCTCAACTTCACCCCCACGCGCGACTAACTTGGTTCCATGACTTGCGCCCTCCACCGCCGTCAACAGAGATAGGACACTGACAGAAGCGATAGAAGGCAGGGCTTCACCACGAAAACCAAGCGTTCGAATCCGAAAGAGGTCTGCTTGATTTTTTATCTTACTAGTCGCATGGCGACGCAGTGCTAATTCTACTTCATCGTGGGCAATTCCATGACCATTATCTGTGATTTGGATTTTCTTGAGACCAGCTTCCTCAATCTCAATGATAATCTGACTAGAGCCAGCGTCAATGGCGTTTTCTACCAGCTCCTTAACAACGCTAGCTGGACGCTCGATAACCTCTCCAGCTGCAATCTGGTTTGCCAACACCTCTGGTAATTCAATAATATGAGACATTTTTCAGCCCCTTTCCGTATCTATTTTCCTAGAAATTGATTAGTGCTATTATACCATATTTCAGAAAGGACAGAAAAGCTAGCACCACATAGAAGCCAAATCCCTCCACATAGACAAAGTCCCTTGCCATAGGCTATAAAATAGTGTTTAATAAAAGTGTACAAGAAGTGATCACAACCTTGTATAACTGAAAAGGAGAGAAATTTATGAAAGTAGAACTACAGATTAGTGAAACTTACAAGGAGGAAAAGCTGATTGTCCAAGCACCTCAAGAAACCGAAAAAGTCCAAAAAGTCATCGAGTTCGCAGAAAATCTGGACCGAACAGAAACAATCAAAGGAAAGATTGATGATCAGGTCTATCTAGTTAAGATTAGCAAGATTCAACGCTTCTATATCGAGAATCGGAAGGTTCTAGCAGAAACCGCGAGTCAGACCTACAGCATTGACTTACGACTCTATCAGATCCTTGAACTCTTGCCAACCAATTTTATCCAAATTTCCCAATCAGAAATCATCAATATCGATTCCATCTCTCATCTCAAGCTCACCCCCAACGGCCTAGTAGAAATTTTCTTGAAAAACGAAAGCTTCACCTACTCTTCACGCCGTTATCTAAAAACCATCAAGGAGAAATTAGAACTATGAAAAAACAAATCTTCCACGACGCAGCTACTGGTGTTCTTATCGGCCTCATCCTCTCTATCATCTTTTCACTCATTTATGCACCAAGTACCTACGCCCCGTTAAGTCCCGACTCTCTCATCGGCCAAGTGATGGCTCAACATCAGGTTCACGGTGCCCTGGTCTTGCTCTACTGTACTCTTATCTGGGCAGCCATCGGTATGCTCTTCAACTTTGGCAACCGCTTATTCAGCCGTGACTGGAGCATGCTTCGTGCGACGCTTTCCCATTTCTTCCTCATGCTAGTAGGCTTTATCCCACTAGCAACTCTAGCAGGTTGGTTCCCCTTCCACTGGATCTTCTATCTCCAGCTCATTATCGAGTTTTCAATTGTCTACCTCATCATTTGGACTATTTCCTATAAAAGAGCATCAAAAAAAGTAGACCATATCAATCAACTCTTGAAGCATAAAAAGTAAGAACCTCATAATAAGCAAATCCGAGAAAGAAACTTCTCGGTTTTTCTTTATCCTGCTGCACCTTTCTATCATAGCGGTTATTTTCAGATCTTCTTTGTAAATTTTCTGTAATTTTCTATCTTTTTTCAAAATATTCTTGCATTTTCCCAAAGTTTTTTGTAAAATATAGATTACATATCCAGATTATTCTGAAAATTCAAAAAGGAGTACTTATCATGTCGCAAGCTATTTCGTTAAATCAATCAACCTGGACAAGTAAACTAAAAGCAATGGGACCTGGAATCCTAATGGCTTCTGCTGCTGTTGGAGGTTCTCACATTGTATCTTCCACTCAAGCTGGTGGTTCTTACGGTTGGTCTCTACTTCTCTTGGTCATCTTAGCCAATGTCTTTAAATATCCATTTTTCCGTTTTGGTGCTGAATACACCGCTGATACTGGAAAGACTTTGGTTGAAGGTTATGCCGAAAAAGGAAAACTCTATCTCTGGATTTTCTTTATCCTCAATGTCTTTTCGGCTATGGTCAACACAGCTGGTGTCGCCATTCTGTGCTCAGCTATCATCGCCAGCGCCTTCCCAATGATCGGTCTTAGCATCACTCAGTGGTCCCTCATTCTCGTTGCCATCATTTGGGCTATGTTACTCTTTGGAGGCTACAAACTCTTAGACGGCATGGCAAAATGGATCATGTCAGCTTTGACCATTGCAACTGTTCTTGCAGTTATCATCGCGGCAATCAAGCATCCAGAATACAGCTCTGATTTTGTCGAAAAGACACCTTGGCAAATGGCAGCTCTACCCTTCATCGTTTCCCTCTTAGGGTGGATGCCGGCTCCTATTGAAATTTCAGCTATCAATTCACTTTGGTCTGCTGAAAAGAAAAAGACCGTCAACTTTAACACAGAGGACGCTCTATTTGACTTTAACGTTGGTTACATTGGAACAGCCATCCTAGCTGTGTTCTTTGTAGCACTGGGAGCATTGATTCAATATCCTACAGGGCAAGCAGTTGAAGCTGCTTCAGCCAAATACATCTCTCAATTCGTGGGCATGTATGCCTCTGTTCTTGGCGAATGGTCCCGTTACTTGATTACCTTTATTGCCTTCCTGTGTATCTTTGGAACAGTTATTACTGTTATCGATGGTTACTCTCGTGTCAATCAGGAATCTCTCCGACTGCTAATCAGTCAAAAAGAAGACAGTAGTAAATCTTTGAACATCTGGATGACCATCACTGCTATCATCGGTATCGTCATTATCAAGTTCTTCGCTGGTCAGGTTTCAACCATGCTCCGCTTTGCCATGATTGGTTCTTTCCTGACAACACCATTCTTCGCTCTTTTGAACTACGCCTTGGTAACGCGTGAAAACAAAAATCTTCCTTCTTGGCTCAAACACCTTGCCATTGCAGGATTGATTTTCCTCTTTGGCTTCGCCATCTTCTTTATCTACGCACTCGCAATCGGAAAAGCAGGATAATCGACAAAGCGCGAGATGAAGATAAGGTTTCATTTCAAGAGAAAATTCAGTAAATATTTCTATGATAAAAAGCATAAGAACAAGGTTTTTAAGACCTGAACTTATGCTTTTTTACGTTCTCAAAGACTGTTTATACTCAAAAAACAGTTGAACAACTTCAACCACCTCTTATAAGAACTTTATACTATTCGAAAATCTCTTCAAACCACGTCAGCTCTATCTGCAACCTCAAAGCTGTGCTTTGAGCAACCTGCGACTAGCTTCCTAGTTTGCTCTTTGATTTTCATTGAGTATTAATTCTCCCTTTCCAACTCATACAAATCTGCGATAATCGCTGCGACACGTTTGATATCTTCCAGCATACCTCGCATTTCAAAGTCAGCCAAGACAGGGAAACCAAAGCGTTGGCTGTATTGCTTAGCTGTCAGGCAGTATTGGTTATTAAAGTTACGATTTCCTGAGCCAACCACGCCAAAACACTTACTAGCATTGTCACCATAGGCGATAAAATCCCCCACTGGTGTCGTCAAAATCTCAACATCTCCATTATCCACGCCATTCCCACCTTCTAGGTAGGTCGGCAAAAAAGCGACATAGGGATGGTCCATTTCATAAAAATCTTGGCCTTCTTTGACCAAATCCTTGATATGAATCTTTTGAACCTCAATTCCCTCGTACTGGGACAAGAGATAGTCTTTCAAGCGCGTCACAAAACTCTCAGTATTGCCACTCAGACTAATATAAACTAAAGAAATTGTCTTCATATGTACCTCCATGATTTTATTTTTTATCGAAAAAGAACTACCAAGATTGTATCTTGATAGTTCTTTTTTGTCAATACTTAAGCAAGATCTTCTGTTTCCGCTTCTTCTGCCAAGGCTTTTTGTTGACGCCATATCTTGTAGAAGACAAGGGCTAGGAAGAGAACATTGATGACAATAGAGAGAATGCTAACGGCTTGTGAAATAACACTTATCCCTAAACGCATGGTCTCATCGTGAACTAACTGCACAGCGTCCTGTAAACTAACATAGCCATAAATCGAACCAATAATGGCTAGCAAAACATAGCCGACATAAGTATAGTTTGCATATTGCAAATTCTTACGAATAAGGAATACAATCGCTACTACCACTAAAATAGCAGATAGCACAATCAAGGCCATATTAAAAATAGAATGAGTTGATTCTGCTACTCTATAGGTGTAATTGATGTTGTCTTCTAATTGCTGGGCACTAAGTCCCGCAACCTGTTTCTGAGCGGCAGCGGCACGAAGGGCTTCTTTGCTAGGCAAGGGACTCAACATTCCAAACAGAGACGTAGCTGAAATAAGGGCAGACAAGATTAGCAAGACCCATAGATAAATTGGTTTCTTTTTCATGATAGAACCTCCTGATGTTATTATTGATATTATAGCACTTTTTGTAAAGGGATACAAATTTTATAGTATCGTTTCTACCTGTTTTCGGTAGACTTTTGGTGATTTTCCGCACAATTTTCGGAACACTTTATAGAAATATCCAACATTACTGTAGCCAACCGCATAACAAATATCTTCTATACTGTCACTAGTCGAAAGCAAGAGCTGCTGGGCAGCCTTAATGCGTTGTTTATTGAGCAATTCAGCAAAGGTCGAATTGGTTTCTCGCTTAATCAACTGACCCAGATAGACAGGATTGATAAAAAGATCCTTACTAATATCCTTGAGAGAAAGTTCTTTCTGATAATCACGCCCAATGACTTCCAGCACACTGACCACATTTTCATTCATACGGTATTGACCGAAAAAGCTGATCAGAGTTTCCTTGATATAAGAAACCAATTCATCGAAGGATTGAATAGCATGAATCGTTTTGACAATGTCCGTCATATCATCAGCTTTGAGGTGTTCAAATAAATGAAAGACATCCATGACAAACTGGATAAAAAGCTGTTTGGTAATCGGAACACGAGGTGTATTTTCAAGAACCACCTTCTCCAAGAGGTTTAACTCTTCCACGATTTGATTGAGATTCCCCTGAATGATAACCCTATAAATCGGTTCGTAATAGGCAAAGAGACTCTGAGACTGTTGTAGATTTACAGAACCGTAAAAGAGGGCTTTCTCAGCATTCAGCTTCCAGCGTTCAAAGTGTTCTTGATAGGGAGCTTCAAAAGGTGTAACAACTAACCCATCTAGAGGTTGGTCAGAAATGAAAATCTGCCAGTCTTGACCCAATACATAGTAGGGAATGGTGAAGGAACCTTGTTTTTCCTTGGATAGACCTATCCACCAATTCTCCTTATCCCCTAAATAACTAACAAATCCAGCCTCGTCTAAATCTTGACTGAGGGTCTGACTTTTCTTCCCTCTCTCGCCGAGCTGACCTGCAATCTTCTCCAGCAGAATTCCTAACTCTACCTTATCAACAGGCTTAACCAGATAGTCCACCACACTAAGATTCATAGCTCTTTTTACATAATCAAACTCCTGATAACCTGAGAGCAGGATATAGGCGGCATCTGGTAAGATCTCTTTCATTTCCCGAATCATATCAAGCCCTGTTTTGTCGGGCATATTGACATCGGAAATGACCACATCGACAGGATTTTCCTGAACATATTCTAGGGCTTCATCGGCATGACTGGCTGTTGCGACGACCTCCATATCCCACTTATCAAAGGGAATCAAACGTTTCAGACCTTCTGTCACCATGTACTCATCATCTACTAATAATACTTTATACATTTTCTCCCTTTCTACTCATCTTGAATTGTAATACGATACTGAACACCTGCTTGCTCTGCAGAATCTATAGTAATAGCATAGCGGTCCCCAAAATAGAGCACAAAACGCTCATGGACATTGACAATCCCGATAGATTGCTTTTGATCACTGTAACTGGCTTGGTGTTCAAAATGTCTCTGACTTAATTTTTCTCGAATACTTGTCAGTTTTTCAACCGACATTCCACGGCCATTATCGACCACCAAAATTTCTACAAAACCATCCTGTTTAAGCGCTTTGATGCTAATCACATTATCTGTCCGTCTGTGGTCAACACCATGCGCGAAATAATTTTCTACCAGCGGTTGCAAGGTAAACTTGGGAATCTTCATATTCTCTAACTCTGGATCTATCTTGAAACCATAGGCAATGGACTTGGGATAGCGAACCATGCAGAGATAGCTGTATTTACGGCAAAATTCTAATTCCTGTTTGAGAAGAGTTTCTCTTTCGTCGGAAATATTGTTACGCAAGAGACTACTGAATTCATAAATGATATCTGCCAACTCATCTTGACTTTGCATAACTGCATACATGCGCAAGAATTCCAGCGTATTATACATGAAATGAGGATTGATTTGCGCCTGTAGGGCTCGCATATTGGCATCTTTTTGACTAAGCTCTAGCTGATAAATATCATGGATATTCTTTTCCAATCGATCCAACATATCATTGGTCGTCTCCGCGATTAAGAGCAATTCCTGATCCTTTTCAAGTGTGTCAATGCGAAGACCTTCCTCACCTTGAGCAATAGCTTGAATGGAATCTACCAAATCCACTACCTGCTTTTGATAGTTGGCAAAGGTCTGCCTCAAAGTCAGATAGAGAATGACAATAAAGAGAAGGCTCAAACCCACAATCAAAGCAGAGCTAGTCACTGTTCCTTGTAAAACAAAATTTTTGGGAACTGCCACCTGAACCTGATAGCCATGAGAGGTCACACCAACAAACCAGTTTTCATGCTCCCTATTGACCCTCTCACCAATATGAAAAATCTCCGTATCAAAAGGCGATGTCACAGTCACAGCCATCGGGATATGACCTCGGGTATTGTCCACAGCATGGTATAAGATTTCTGGATCCAAGGAGATATAAACAACCCCTATCGATTGATCCGTCGCTGGGTCTAAAATAGGCACTCCAAAACTATTGGCCTCTGGTTTAAAGCCTTCCGCAAGTACCGTATGACCACCTCTCTCATTTCTGCTCGAAACATAAACTTCTTTAAAGTCCTGCAAGACGATTGCAACACCCGTTATATAGTCATTCTGAACATACAGGTCATCAATATTTTCATACAGAGAAATAGAAGTTGACGAAGCTGCTTGATGCTCCAACAGCCAATAAAAATACTCAGATGTTGATAGACTAAAGTACTTATAAACCCCTTGTATCCTGTCTTGATTGGCTACTAAATCTTGCGCTAGCTGGGCTGACTCGCGATAATAATATTCCACCTCTTCGACTGTTCGAGTAGTTACACGCTGGGCTACTCTTTGAGCTTCCTTTTCCCGTGAATCCCAGTCAGCGTAAGAAAGTAAGATTGCAAAACTCGCAATAATAATGATCATAACTGAACTGTAGGTTCGCAGAAGCGTATGTAGCCAAAACTGCTTCATTCTATTTTGTCGCCAATTTTTCATGGATGCTTTCATAGATCGGTTCCAACATATCACTGATAAAGAAATGCCACATCCCAATTCCTACAAAGAAAAGTAGGGCAGGCATATAATAACCAATTGCTACAAGTAGCACAGTCCCAAGGATAACCTTGGCTACAGCTGCTAGGCTCATAAAGATGCCAATCAAGGATAGTTTGAGACTATTTCGATAGGACAAGTCAAAATAAACTTGTAGTTTCAAAGATACTGTATAAGCCAAAAAGATCAGGGCAACTACTAGAACATTCAAAAAGGTCGCAATCAAATGAATAATAGTCTGATGAGGCAATTGCACCAAGAGATACAGGCCATAGACCAAAACTAAATCCACACCTAGAAAACTATAAAAAATCAGGTTGCTTGAGACAAAATTTTGCTTATAAAGAGACCACGCCTCCTTCAAACTGTATTCCCGAAAGCTATAACCATGTTCTGCATACAAGCTCATCAAGGTGGCACTAGCCGGCGCTAGACCAAGGATAATCCCTCCCACCAAGGTTAATAGCCAAAAGAAGGCTGTCGCAATCATCCCTAAAAAGAAACGATTAAAGACAAAGTCTAAAAATCTCCCCATGATATCCTCCTAAAAATAACTATGAAACTATTATATCATATTTCAAGCGTTTTCAAAAAATTCTAGTGCCCATTTACAATCCCATCAAACCGTGGTACAATGAGAATTGTGAAAAAATTATCAGGAGACAATTCATGAAGAAATCTATCTTAACTACACTGCTCTTTGCAGTTCTTTACTTCCTCTGCATGGGGATTGGTGTCCTTTTGGGCAATCTCCTTGACCAAACTGGAAACATGTTTTATGCGCCTGCCTTTACTGCCCTTGTCGGCGGTAGCGCCTATATGATTCTAATCGCAAAAGTTCCGCGTTTTGGAGCCATTACCACTATCGGCCTTGTTATTGCCCTCTTTTTCTTGGGAACTAAACACGGTGCCGGCGCCTTTCTTCCTGGAATTATCTGTGGCCTCCTAGCAGATGCAGTAGCTAGCCTCGGAAAATACAAGGACCAAACAAAGAATTTCCTTTCTTTCCTTATTTTTGCCTTTAGTTCAACAGGTCCAATCTTGCTTATGTGGATTGCGCCCAAAGCCTATATGGCTACCCTTCTGGCAAGAGGAAAATCCCAAGAATATATCGACCGTATCATGGTTGCGCCAAATCCTGGAACCATCCTTCTATTTGTCGCAAGTGTTGTCATCGGAGCCCTAGTGGGTGCCTTGATTGGACAAGCCTTGAGTAAAAAATTTGCTCAGAAAATCTAGTCAATAAAAAAGAGCCAGGCGGCTCTTTTTTATTTATGACTCAATTTCTTGGTCAAGAAGTCTCCCAAGAATTGGATCGCAAAGATAATCAAGATGATAATGATGGTTGCCAAGATAGTCACATCGTGATTGTAGCGGTTAAATCCATAAGCGATGGCTACGTTACCGATACCACCAGCACCAACCGCACCAGCCATAGCTGTTTCCCCAACAAGAGAAATCAGGGTTACAGTTGTCACACGAATCAAATCTGGAAGACCTTCTGATAGGTAAACACCCACGATGTCCCAGAAAGTCGCTCCGCTCGCTTGAGCCGCCTCAATGACACCACCGTCTAACTCAGCCAAGACCACCTGCACCTGACGGGCAAAGAAGGCAAAGACTGCAAATGAAAGTGGCACAAGAGCTGCATTTGGCCCGATGCTCGTCTTGACAATCAAGTGAGAGAGTGGCGACATGATTGCCAAGAGGATGATGAAAGGAACCGCACGGAAAATAGAGGTAATCTTGTCTAAAATCCAAAAAACAACTTTATTTTCCAAGACACCACCTGGCGCTGTCAAGACAAGGAAGAGACCTGCCACTAGACCCAAGAACCCTCCGATGATGAAGGAAAGAACTGTCATATAAAGAGTTAGATAGATGGCTGTTCCCCAGCCTGCTTGACCAGCCCAGCCCATTTTATAGACATTTGGCAAATAGGTTTGAATCAATGATTCCATCTTACTGTCCTCCCTTCAATACTTTTAGCTGTACGCCTGCTTGACGAATGGCTTCTTGGGCACCTGCTAGCGCTGCTTTTTCACCTGACAAGACCACCACCAATTCTCCAACAGGAGTGCCGTCGAGGATTTCGATATTTCCATAAAGGATATTAGCCGTTACTTGGTAACGCTTGTACAATTCATTCAAAAGTGGCTCATCTGTTGAAGCTCCAGCGTACTTGAGTTGCACCAAGAGACTGTTTTCAGACAAGTGTTCCACGATTTCTTGCTTCTCGATCTTGACCATTGCTTCATCAATGCCTGTAGCTGTTGAGATAAAGTCCTGGGTCAAAGGTTGTTTAGGGTCTGAGAAGATTTCAAGGACACTGCCCTCTTCAATCAAATGCCCATCCTGCATAACTGCCACACGGTTGGCAATGTCTTTGACAATCTGCATTTCATGCGTAATCAAGACAACAGTCAAGCCTAATTTTTGGTTCAAATCTTGCAACAAGGCCAAAATCTGCTTAGTTGTCTTAGGATCAAGGGCAGAAGTTGACTCGTCTGAAATCAAGATTTTTGGATCATTTGCCAAGGCACGCGCAATGGCCACACGCTGTTTTTGCCCTCCAGATAGTTGTGAAGGGTAGTTTTCAGCACGGTCTGCCAAGCCAACCAAGTCCAACAACTTGGCTACTTTAGCCTTCTTTTCTTCCTTGCTGAGCCCAGAGTGTTTAAGGGCAAAGGCTACATTCTCCTCTGCAGTCTTCTGGCTCATCAGGTTAAAATGCTGGAAAATCATTCCGATATCTTGACGTTTACGACGCAACTGTTCGGCCGTCAATGTCACCCTGCCATCAAAAATCACATCGTCGTCAATGGTAATTTTCCCTGCAGATGGCTTTTGCAAGAGGTTAATTACCCGTACAAGGGTTGATTTCCCTGCTCCAGAATATCCAACGATTCCGTAGATATCCCCTTCTTGGATGTGAATAGTCACATCCTTGACCGCTGTGATGGTTCTCTTCTTTTGATGAAAAGTCACATCGATCTGATCTAACTTGATAATATCTCTACTCATAGCTTCTAATCAGCTCCTCTACTAATTCAATATGGGTGTAGTAATCGGCGATTCGCACATTTTCATCTCCACCGTGGTCTCGGCTATTGGCATTTCCTAGACCGAAGGCCACCATTGGCACCTCTAGGGCATCAAAGACCGTATGCATAGGCCCTGTCCCCGCTGTAGTCGGCAAGACTGAAACGCCCTGTGGATAGAATTTCTTGGCCAACTCGATCACATTGAGAATGGCTGGTGCGCTCATATCGCTTCGATAGCTCATCTCTCCCAATGTATAGTATAATTCTACCTTATCAAAGCCATTTTTGTCTAGCTGTTTCCGAATTTTTTCCAGAACATCATGCGGTTCTAGACCAGGAACCAAACGAACCTCTAGCTTAGCACTGGCTTCTGCTGGCAAAATCGTTTTGACTCCTTGTCCTTGATAACCTGACTGAATCCCTTCGATATTGAGAGCAGGCTCGAAAAAGAAACGTTTTAGAAAGGCTGCGCGGTCCTCTTGTAAGAGAGGCAATTCCAAACCATAAATCTGGCTGATTTCCTCTGGATTTCGTTGGGCGTAAGTGTCCACCAAGGCCAATTCACGTTCATTTGGCTCTTGTACCTCTTCGTACAAGCCTTCAACCAAGATATGGCCATCTGCAGCACGAAGAGACTGTAGGGCTTGAAGGAGGTACCAAGGAGCTGATTCCACAACCCCACCATAACTAGAGTGGATATCGACATCAGCGCTTTTCACCTTGGCATCAAAGGTCACAATCCCCTTATTTCCACCAGAAATTTCTAGCTGTTCCAAGGCATTTTTGGTCCCTTGTTCCCAGACCAACAAATCTGCACCACGGAGTTTATCTGCATGTTTTTCCAGATACTTATCCAGGTCTGTCGAAGCCGATTCCTCCGCTCCCTCCATGATAAAACTGATATTGACAGGCAGATCATCATGGTGCTGCATGTATTTTCTCAAAGCACTCAAACGAGCCGTAATATGACCCTTGTCATCGTCAACCCCACGCCCATACATGAAGCCATTGCGCACCGAAAGCGTAAAGGGATCCTCTGTCCACACCTGATCCCCGTCCGCTGGCACAGTGTCATAGTGGTTATAGAAAATCAGGGTCTTGGCATCTGGACGCGAACTCTTGAAATGTGCCATGACAAAAGGCGCCGTATAAGTCTCATCAATCTCCACTTCAGCCCCCACACGCTTGAAAATCTCACCCAGATAATTTGCGACTTCCTTAAGTCCGACCTGCTGGGCAAAGACTGATTTCTTAGAAATCAAGGTACGCAAAACTTCAAAATAATGCTGGGCCACATGATCCTTTTCAAATTTTTCAATTTGTTCTTGTTCGCTAGGAAAAACCATATTCTCTCTACCTTTCTATGAACTACTCTTCCTGACAATCCATGCTCTATACAAAATCAAGAGGTGGAATTTTCTCTCCCACCTCCCTGTTTCTTATTACCAAACTGGTTGATCCAAACCGTCTGATGTTTCTTCGATAACTTTTTTCACTTCATCTGTGTGGTAAGCTGCGATTACTTTCTTGATAGCATCAGCCTTAGGTGATGTTTCCCAATCTTTTTTCGCAACGATGATGTTATACCATTGTTTTGAGTTTTCATCAGCTTGTTCTTTGAAAAGAGCTTTCTTGTAGTCCAATTTTGCTTCTGTAACGAAGGTATTGTTTACAACAGCAGCGTCAACTGATGACAATGAACGAGCTGTTTGGCTAGCGTCCAATTCAGTGATTTTCAAGTTCTTTGGATTTTCTTTGATGTTAGCAACTGTTGCAAGAGCAGTTCCTGAAACGTCCAACTTAATCAAGCCAGCTGATTGAAGCAAGTAAAGCGCACGGCTTTCGTTTGTAGCGTCATTCGGTACAGCGATTTCTCCGTTTGCTGGGATGTCTTCTACTTTAGTGTACTTGTTGTCACTTCCATTCAAACCTGAGTAAAGGCGAATTGGAGAGATGTAAGTATCTGCAATCGCTACAAGATCTTTCCCATTTTCTTTGTTCCAGTTGTTCAAGAAGTTATAGTGTTGGAAAGCGTTCAAGTCCACTTCGCCATCAGCAGTTGCCTTGTTTGGTTGTGAGTAGTCTGTGAACTCTGTAAATTCCAAAGTGATTCCGTCTTTTTTAACCAATTCTTGGATTTTGTCCCAACGTTTTTCTTCAGAACCGCTACGGTTAACAGTTGCGATTTTGATAGTTGTTGCATTGTCTGCTTTCTTTTCTGAGTTTCCGCAAGCTACAAGAGCCAAACCTGCGACTGTAGCAAGGGCTGCTACACCAAGCCATTTTTTGATTTTCATGATTCTTTCTCCTTAAAAATAATACCGTAATAGTATCTCATACTTTATTTGATTTAGCAAATTGTTTTAAGATAGGCAGGCATATAGTTTAAAACTATATCCCTAAAAACTGAGAAATCACCCACCTTATGCAGAATGGATGATTTCACAAAATTATTTAATATCAGCTTCTGCTGGTAGGTAATTATCTCCAAAGAATTGTTTAGACAATTTTTCAAGTGTTCCATCTTTGTAGAGTTCTTTGATGCGTTTGTCTACAAATGATTTCAACTCATCTTGACCTTGAGCAAGAAGTGGGTAAACGTAAGGTTGTTGGTCGCTTGGAAGTTCGATAACTTTCAAGTTGTCCAAACCTTGGTTCTTGATAACTGTTTCAACACCAATTTTATCAAAAATCTTGTAGTCAAACTGGCCATCGCTCAAACGTACCATGATTTGTTGGAAGTCTGCCTTAGTATAGTTAAGGATAGTTGGGTTGTCCGTGTGTTCAGCGTTGTATGCTTCTAACTGCTTAGCTGATGTAGTAGCTTGAACGACTTCCGTCGATTTTCCACCGATATCAGCGAGAGACTTGATGCTAGAGTCGTCTTTCTTCACTACAAGGACATTAGGGTTTTGGGCAATTGGTGCGGCATAAAGGTATTTCTCCGCACGATCTTTAGTGTAGCTAAGATTGTTGACAGCCATATTGTAACGATCAGCGTCAAGACCTGCAAAGACACCTGACCATTCTGTCTTCTCAAACTTGACATCATACTTATCAGAGTCTTTAAAGATAGCACGAACCACTTCAATCTCATAACCAGTCAATTCGCCATTTTCTTCATAGATAAATGGCTTTGGTGATCCATTGGTTGCAACGATAATTTCTTTCTTGCTAGCTGCTTCTCCTTCTTTCTTAGCACCACCTGAGCAAGCTGCTAGAATACCTGCAGCAACAAGCCCTAAGGCAGCAAGAGATGAGTATTTAACGATTTTTTTCATGTCATTTCCTCCAAAATAGAATACCTTATAATCTTAACAGAAAAAGAGCATTTACGCCATTATATGATATCTATCTCTGTGATAAGTTTTCTTTATGGCTGATTTAAAAGACCAAACGCAAGACGGCAATCAAGATTACTCCGAAGAGAACCGTTCCGACTAGATTGCGGTAGCGAAAGGCTACCCAAGCTGTTGGAAAGATTGCTAAGAAGTCCAGCCATTTGATTTGAGGAAGACTACCGACCTTACCTGTCACTACGCTTGAAAGAATCAAGGCAAAGATAATAGAGATGGGCAAGAACTTCAAAAAACGCTCAACGATTGCAGGCAGGCCCTTATACTTGACCAAGATGAAGGGAATCATACGGGGAATCCAAGTCACCAAGCCAGAGAAAATAACTGCTAATAAAAGATACTTACTGACCATCTAAGACCACCCCCATTGTACAACCTAGCAAGGTCGAAAACAGAACAGCTAGTGACTGAGACACCACTGTCAAGAGCAAAAAGAAGGACACCGCAACAACTGCTAGGATAATGAGCAGATTGCGGACAGGAATCCGTCTTTGCATAATCTGGAATTGCGAAGCAAAAATTCCGATGAACATCCCAACCAGGGCAAAATCCAAACCAAAGATTTCTGGATTTGGCAGCAGACCACCCAGAGCCGTTCCGACAACTGTTCCCACAAACCAAGCCACATAGCTGTTGAGATTGTTTCCGTGCATCCACATAGGATTGACCTTGTCTGTATGAGCTAACTCGCCCATCAAAACGCCATAAGTCTCATCCGTCAAGAGACTAGACATACCGATATTTTGCCAGAGACTGGTATGACGGAAATAAGTCGACGCATGCAAGCTCAGCAAAAAGAGACGCAAATTGATTAGAAAAACCGTCATGGCAATGGCCGCCACAGGTGCTTTAACCGCAATCAAGGCTAACATGGCAAACTGGGCGCTCCCAGCATAAACAAAGAGGCTCATCAAGCCCATCTCAACAGGTGTCACATAAGGCGCACCAATAATCCCACAGGCCAGTCCGATACTGACATAACCAAGGGCCGTTGGCATGGCTGCCTGCGCCCCCTCCCAAAATCCTTTTTCTTTCATCTTTCTCCTCATATTGTCTTAATAGGTGGGCTGAACAAGCTCCAGCCACAGCATGGACTATTATAACACATTCAGGAAAGAGAAAAAAGTCTGCTGATTTTGACCATCATAAAAAGACTGGCAATCCAGTCTCAAACATATATTATAGAAATTCTCCGCTAGATACTTTCACGGATATTCAGGAGCATGAAAAAGGCAACTAGAAGAAATAGCAATAAAACAAAGCTAACTGCCAGAGTTCCAAAGCTAGTAGCAATGGTTACCAAAGCTATTGTAAATAAGCTAGGTAAAACAACCGTAATAGCACCGATAGAGGATTGAACTGCTCCCATTGACTCCTCAGGTATTTGTTTAAAAATGAGTTCCTGTAATCTAGGAGAGAGGACACCTGCGAAAAAGGCATCCAAGGCACTAAAGATGAGAATCCAGTCAAAACGAACTGTGGCAAATCCTACTAGAAGAAGCAACTGGATGACAAGTGAGGCATAGAGAGCTGTTTTTATAGAAATCGTATTTTTCAAATAGCCACTCACAAGACTTCCGACAATAAGGGCTGCTAATTCAAGAGTGGATAACAAGGCAAGAGATTGACCTGTTTGTAAATTCAAAAAGGGCTGATTCCTCAAAAACAGGGTAGAAACAGGAACTGTAACATTTATCACTGCTTGACTAATAGAAATAATAAACAAAACCAAGAGCACCTGATTCATATTCCATATCAATTTCGATGATTGGAGCAAATGCTGGCAAAAGGATTTTACAGAGAGTCCTTCTTGATAGCTAATCGTTTTTTCTACTTTCAAGAGATCATTTTTTATGAAGAGGATACCTAAAAATGCGATTAAAAAGGTAAGAGCGTTCAGTAAGGAAATAAACTGGATAGATAGAATACCTAGTAAGACTCCTCCTAGAATATTACTGATTGTTTTTACTAAGCTAACAGTTGACTGTTTAAATCCAATAGCTTCTGCCAGATGGTCTTGCCCAATAATTCTAATGAAAATCGGAGTCAGCATGGCGCCTGAAAAATAACTCAATGTGTCAGACAGGAGGTTGATCAGACAAATAAATGCTACTAATAGCAAGGAAAAGGACTGCCCTGAGAGGGACAAGGACACTATAGAGTAAAGCAAAAATTTTGTAAAACTAATGACTATGTATTTCAAGACACGATGATGTTGAAAATCCGCCAAAACTCCCAGAAAGATTTGTAGAACTTGGGGAAGGGTTTCTGAAATCGTGATAAGTAAAATCGCCAAAGGGGCAAAAGACGCATCTGCCACATAATTCAAAAAGGCCAGATAAAAAATCGTATCCCCAACCGTTGAAATCCACTGGTTGATGGTTAATTGTCTAAAATCTCTATTTTGAAGAAATACTTTCATCACAACTCCTTTTTAAATTCAAATGGGAATCTTTCCCCAAGGATAGACCGCGATACTACTAACAACCAAAATTACAGTAGCATCAAAATCTGACCAATGCCATTGTAAACTATATGCAGCCCAATAGGCCAATAAATAGACTTTGTCACTCTAAACAAGACAGCAAATATGAGTCCGCCACCCATATAGAAGACAAAGTCTGTCAATACCCAACCATGATTACTAATATGCAATATTCCAAACAAAGCAGCAGAACCAAGTACATCCAGTCCCCATTTCTTCCCTTTTTCCAGAGCAGTCATCACTAATCCACGATAAATCATGTCTTCAAAAATGGGACCTGCAATCACAGGATAAAAAAAATACATCAAAAATGCCGTAGCTCCTGTAAAAGTAGGAGCAGCATGTTGATAAGAAATTTCATTTCGAGTAGGTGGGAAAAGAAAAAAGGTGACGAAATTCCAAACAACAAAAGCAAGCAGAGCTAGGAAGGAATAGAAAAGATAGGATCTTTTAAACTTTCTACTGTTGATTTTCTGCCATTTACCTGACCAAATCATAGCAATAAGTGCAAATAGAACCACAAGAAAGTGCGACATCATATCTGATAAATAATAGCCAAAGTTAGATAGGCCAATAACAAGATCGCTGCGTAAAACTATACTACTGAACTTCTGATCAGCAATAACTAGTAGAAAAACTATAATAAAGTAATATATTGAGGTTATCTTTTTCATTCTATTTTCTCCTATACTATGAAATAAGGATAGTATAACACGGAAATCACCACATTTTAGTAAATCGCATATTTGATATTTTTTCTTATAGAAATTTCACATTTGCGATTTTGGTAGATTTGATTATTTCCCTGGTATAATAAAGTTATTACTAATGAGGAGGGAAGTAATATGAAGAAACAAGTTTTAACATTATTGACGATCGTTGCTGATATTATTATCTTTTTCCCATTTCTAACTAATCGATAAGCTCTTTGTATTGCTGCAAACGCAATTCAAAAAGGGCTGTCAATTGTGGATTTTCTAATACTTGCAGAGATTGGATAAAGTGTTCAATCTCTTTTTGATTGCTTCCTTTGGTTTGAAGAAAAATCTGCATTTTCTTTAAAAACTGCCACAATACTTTTTCAAAAACATCGTATGGACGGAGCATGCGCTCCAGCTCAGCTTCAAAGATTGGAATATAAGAAAATAGCTTGCGCTCCATAAGTTCTGAGATGATATTAAGATAACCACTTTTCATATACCATCGATTGTGTACTAACTCTTTAAATTCCTTGGATTTTTCGAGTAAGGAGGTTGATAAAAAGATCAGATCTTGATTGCTCAAGAAGGGCATAGTATTGCAAAAAAGATAGAGTTCAAACCAGGTCCAAGACTCAATAGCGTAGAGGTAGGTAGTCAAAAACTCGCTATCCTCCTCTGCTAGCGAATAGCTTTTATCTAAGGAATGGAGTGCGTTTTTAATTACAATAGCATTCAAACGACGATAGGTCTCCGCCATCTGTTCTTGCTTGACCTCCTCTAATAGTTGCTCTAAACCAGCTATATCTTGGTGGGCAAAGCGATCCACAACCTTTCTACCAATCTGCATATGTAGGGATTCTTGATAATTGTTTAGCTTATGACCAAACTCATCAAAATTCATATTGATCCCTTGGATGGCTAGGATCAACTTGTCCGCAGATAGCATAGACTGCCCTAGTTCAAACTTGGACAACTGAGAAGCTGTTAGTCCCTCACAGGCCACATCTGACTGCTTGAGTTTTCTCGCCAAGCGCAATTCCTTGTAAAATTCCCCCAATTCCATTCTCTCAATCATCTGACCACCTCCTAGATTTTGCATATTATATCATTATTTTTATGGTTTTGTCAAAATATTCTGACATTTAAGAGAGCAAAAAAGCCAGCCTTAAGCTGACTCCTTATTCCATCGTATCAAAAGCGAGACTTGGCTTGGCATTGAGGTCCAAATTTGCAAAGTTTTCTTTGTTCCACTCGCTGACGCTGGCATAGGCAATCATTCCTGCATTGTCTCCGCAGAGGCGTAGAGGTGGAATGATGACCTTGACGTCAGTGATTTCAGTTGCTAGGCGTTCTCTGAGACCTTTATTGGCTGCCACACCACCTGCCACGACAAGGGTTTTAACAGGGTATTTCTCCAAAGCCTTCTTGGTTTTTGCCATAAGAATATCCAAGACAGCTGCTTGGAAGGAAGCACACAAATCCTCTGTGGACAAGCTTTCTCCCTTTTGCTCGGCATTGTGATGAAGATTGATAAAGGCCGATTTCAAACCTGAGAATGAAAACTCCAGATTATCTTCCTTAATCATGGCACGAGGGAAATCATAAATATCCTGTCCCTGATGAGCTAGCTCGTCAATCTCACGACCAGCAGGATAGGTCAAGTCCATGACACGACCGACCTTATCATAAGCCTCACCAACCGCGTCATCTCGCGTTTCTCCAACAATCTTGTAATCTCCTGCCTCAGAAACATAGACCAACTCTGTGTGCCCACCACTTACTAAAAGTGCTAGCAAGGGAAACTCCAAAGGCTCCACGCTCTGAGCTGCCATGAGGTGACCAGCCATGTGGTTAACAGGAATCAGCGGAAGTCCATGTGCCCAAGCAAAGGCCTTAGCAGCTGACAAGCCAACTAGCAAGGCTCCGACCAAGCCTGGTCCATAGGTAACAGCCACAGCTGTCACGTCCTCTTCGGTAATCCCTGCTTCTGCCAGAGCCTCCTCGATACAGGCTGTAATGACCTCGACATGGTGACGACTGGCTACTTCAGGCACTACGCCCCCAAAACGTTTGTGACTCTCAATTTGACTAGCAATGACATTGGATAAGAGCTCATCGTCGTTTTTCAGTACGGCAACACTGGTCTCATCACAGGATGTCTCAAATGCTAAAATATATCTATCCTTCATCTATTTCTCTCTTCATGATGATGGCGTCCTCGACCGGGTCATGGTAGTAGGCCTTTCGCTCAGCGATGACTGCCATCTTTTCTTTCTTGTAAAATGCTTGCGCTCGGTGATTTGACTTTCTGACTTCGAGGAAAATCTCCTTATCTGTCGGCAATTGAGAAAACAAGGCTGACGCAATTCCCTGACCCTGATAGGCTCCTTTAACAGCGATTTGCAAGACTTCTGCCTCAAAAAGATTCTCCTGAACAGCTAGAAAGCCAATCACTTCTGCCCCATCATAAGCCAGAACATACCAAGTCTGGTCTTGAGCTAGGTCTGCTTGGATTTGCTCCAGCGTCCAAGGACTGACTGGGTAAACAGCTGCCATAACAGCGTAGATGGCTTGAGCTAGGTCAGGCTGTTGTTGGATTCGTTTGATTTCTATCATAGGCGTTTAATGTAAGACTCGCCAGATTCAGTGTGATTCTTGAGCCAGTTTTCCTCAGCCTCGACACGCTTGAGGTAGTTCGGCACAAAATCATGCAAGGAGTCTGCTTCCTTGTCCCAGGCCCAGAGAGCTAGATTAGCTGCATTTGGCAAGGTTTCTTTGAAATTAGTCCTTGGCAAGTGTTCTTGAATCTGCTCCACAAAGGGGGCAACTTCTCCGACAAAGGTTACCTGACTAGCCCCCTTGATTAACTCAATCACTCGCTCAAAAGGCAGGTGTGCTTCTGGCATGACAGATTTAGCATTTTCATAAAATCCTGCGTAAACATTGTTGCGACGCGCATCCATCAAAGGAACGAACAAGCCTTCTTGTTGGTAGGGCACCAGAGCCAAGAGGCTCGACATACCAACTAACTCAATGTTCAGGGTATGAGCCAAAGTCTTGGCAGTTGCTACCGCAATTCGCAAGCCTGTGTAGCTACCTGGCCCTTCCGCCACCACGATTCGGTCCAAATCCTTGGGCGTCCAGTCCAAACTTTCCATCAAAAAATCGATGGCAGGCATGAGGGTAATACTGTGATTTTTCTTAATATTAATCGTCGTCTCGGCAAGAACCTGCTTGTCCTCTAAAATCGCGAGAGAAAGAGCCTTGCTGGACGTATCAAAAGCTAATACTTTCATAACACATTCCTATCTTTTTGTCTGCTTACTATTATACTACAAAAGCTGGCACATGGAAATTTTCTTTACCCCCAAACAAAAATGCCTATACTTAGCCCAAAAACAATTCGCAAATAAAATTCAAAAAAATCTTCACTTTTCCTTTTCTTTTCCGAATATAAAAGTGAACAAGAAAAAAGGAGGAAAGTTCAATGACAAATTTTGACGTTCTTGACAATCAATTTTTATCCCTATCTGAAAATGAATTATCAGATATTGATGGCGGTCTCGCTCCCTTGGTTATCTTTGGAGTAGCAGTATCTTGGAAAGCTATTGCAGGTGGAACAGCACTTGTAGGTTCTGGTTTGGCAGCTGGTTATTTTTTAGGAGGAGATTAATATGATGAAAGATTTGAACAACTATCATGAAATTACTAATAAGGAATTGCAAGAAATCAAGGGTGGTTTTGGTGTAGGTGTTGGTATCGCTTTATTTATGGCAGGTTATACCATTGGGAAAGATCTCCGTAAAAAGTTTGGTAAGTCATGCTAGATAAAAGACACATTTTTAGAAGGATAAATTTTATTATCTTTATCTCTTACAGTTTGCTAAGCATTCTCAATGATTTAAACATTACTACTATCCCTTTACCAATTGATCTATCTGTTTGTATTGTTTTATTTTTATGCTTCAACTCTATTTTTGAACATAAGAAGAATCGTTAATATAAAAATAAGAGTAAATTCTGAAAGCAAACATTTATTCCGTTGTCATGTCATTTTAGAAAAATGCAAAGACCACCTCATCTTGATAGATGGGGTGGAATTTTCGTGTCGTAAATCTACTATCTCTATATCCCCAAACAAAAATGCCCCAACATAAGCAGGGCATCTAAGCATTTAATCCAAAGTAAAATACAAACCAAACGACATAGGTTACGAGGAGGAGAAAAAGCGAGTAGAGAGTCACAAAGGTAATTTTCCACAAGAACTTGGTTTGTCGGCGTTCGAGTTTGGCAAATAGAAGATTCCCTCCATAAACACAAGCAACAAAAACGATAAAAGCTACCAAGCGAGCTCCGATAGCAAAAGCAAATAAGTTATACATAGGGCAACCTCCTTGACTTAAAATCTATATGGAATTATGACAAGCGATAAATTTCACTTCCATTATCAAAATAGCACATTTTCTTTGTTTTTGCAAGCGCTTACTAAAGAAATCGTCCCCTGACTTTCTCGTTTCTGTCTTTTACTAATTTTTCATTTTGTGGTATAATTGAAATAATTGTAACGAATCAAGGTCAATCTAGACACAAAATGGAATGAAATCAAGCAAATATCTGCTAAAAGTTTGGAATAAGCTGACCTGTAATATAGAAAGGAACTATATGATTTACAAAGTTTTTTATCAAGAAACAAAAGAACGTAGCCCACGCCGTGAAACAACACGCGCACTTTACCTAGACATCGATGCCAGCTCAGAACTTGAGGGTCGCATCGCTGCTCGCCAACTTGTCGAAGAAAATCGCCCAGAGTACAATATCGAGTATATCGAACTCTTGTCTGACAAATTGCTAGATTACGAAAAAGAAACTGGCGCCTTCGAAATCACGGAGTTCTAATATGGCCTATACTCTTAAACCTGAAGAAGTTGGCGTTTTTGCCATCGGTGGTCTGGGAGAAATCGGGAAAAACACATACGGAATTGAATACCAAGACGAGATTATCATCGTCGATGCTGGGATTAAATTCCCAGAAGATGACTTGTTAGGTATCGACTATGTTATCCCTGACTACTCTTACATCGTGGACAATATCGACCGCGTCAAGGCTGTTTTGATTACACACGGACACGAGGACCACATTGGTGGGATTCCTTTCCTGCTCAAGCAAGCAAATGTCCCTATCTATGCTGGACCGCTTGCCTTGGCTTTGATCCGTGGAAAACTCGAAGAACACGGCCTCTTGCGCAACGCCAAACTTTACGAAATCAACCACAACACTGAGTTGACCTTTAAAAATCTCAAGGCAACTTTCTTTAGAACGACTCACTCTATTCCAGAGCCTTTGGGGATTGTCATTCATACTCCTCAAGGGAAAATTGTCTGTACGGGTGACTTCAAGTTTGACTTAACACCAGTTGGTGAACCAGCAGATTTGCACCGTATGGCTGCGCTTGGTGAAGAAGGCGTGCTCTGTCTCCTGTCTGACTCAACAAATGCAGAAGTGCCAACCTTTACCAACTCTGAAAAAGTCGTTGGCCAGTCCATCATGAAGATTATCCAAGGCATCGAAGGACGTATCATCTTTGCATCCTTTGCCTCAAATATCTTCCGTCTCCAGCAAGCAACAGAAGCCGCTGTTAAGACTGGACGTAAGATTGCAGTCTTTGGTCGTTCGATGGAAAAGGCCATTGTCAACGGAATTGAGCTTGGTTACATAAAAGCTCCTAAGGGAACCTTTATCGAGCCAAATGAAATCAAAGATTACCCTGCAGGCGAGGTTCTGATCCTCTGTACAGGTAGTCAGGGCGAGCCGATGGCAGCCCTCTCTCGTATCGCCAACGGAACCCACCGTCAGGTGCAACTCCAACCAGGTGATACCGTTATCTTCTCTTCAAGTCCAATCCCTGGAAACACGACTAGCGTCAACAAGCTGATTAACATCATTTCTGAAGCTGGTGTCGAAGTTATCCACGGTAAAGTGAACAATATCCATACATCTGGACACGGTGGTCAGCAAGAGCAAAAACTTATGCTCCGCTTGATTAAGCCAAAATACTTCATGCCTGTCCACGGTGAATACCGCATGCAGAAAGTCCATGCTGGACTAGCGGTGGATACTGGTGTCGAGAAGGACAATATCTTTATCATGAGCAATGGTGATGTGCTTGCCCTTACTGCTGAATCAGCTCGTATCGCAGGCCATTTCAATGCCCAAGACATCTATGTCGATGGAAATCGTATCGGTGAAATCGGTGCTGCTGTCCTCAAAGACCGTCGTGATTTATCTGAAGACGGTGTCGTTCTAGCAGTCGCAACTGTTGACTTCAAGTCGCAGATGATTCTGTCTGGTCCAGATATCCTCAGCCGAGGCTTTGTCTACATGAGAGAGTCTGGTGATTTGATTCGCCAAAGCCAGCGCATCCTCTTCAATGCCATTCGTATCGCACTGAAAAACAAGGACGCCAGCGTGCAATCTGTCAATGGTGCTATTGTCAACGCTATTCGCCCCTTCCTTTATGAAAATACAGAACGTGAACCGATTATTATCCCGATGATCCTCACACCAGATGAAGAATAAATCATAAAACAGCCCCGATTTTTCGGAGCTGTTTTTCTCTATACTTTCTTTTGAGATTGAAACTCAATAAAAATCGAAATCAGACTAGAAGGCTAGGCGAAAGCATAACTTGAGTTAGGTGAGCCGAAGCCGACGACGTATTATTTTGATTTTTGAAGAGTTTTAGAAATACTACGATTTTTACCTTCCAAATACACCATCAAAATAGAAATATCTGCTGGGTTTACTCCCGAAATACGGCTGGCTTGGCCGATGGTTTCTGGATTGATGAGTTTGAACTTCTGACGGGCTTCTGTCGCGATAGAATCAATGTCATCCCAATCAATATTGACTGGAATGCGTTTTTCTTCCATGCGTTTCATCTTGGCAACCTGATCCATAGCTTTGGAAATATAGCCTTCGTACTTGATTTCTGTTTCAATCAATTCGATAATCTTATCATCCAAATTCTCAGCAGCTGGCCCGATGAAGGCTACCACATCTTGGTAAGACACTTCTGGACGGCGAAGGAATTCCTTGGCTGTCACTGCATCGGTCAACGGCTTGAAGCCCATCTCCTCAACCTTGGCATTGGTTTCCTTGACTGGTTTGAGTTTGATGCTATCTAGGCGCTTCATCTCATTATCAAATTGATTTTTCTTGATTTCAAAGCGAGCCCAGCGTTCATCATCCACAAGCCCAATCTCACGCCCCATCTCTGTCAAACGCATATCAGCATTGTCATGGCGGAGAATGAGGCGATATTCAGCACGACTGGTCAAAAGGCGATAAGGCTCAATCGTTCCCTTGGTCACCAAGTCATCAATCATCACCCCAATATAACCGTCACTGCGCTTCAAAATAAACTCAGGCTTGCCTTGGACTTTCAAAGCCGCATTGATCCCAGCGATAATCCCTTGGCCAGCAGCTTCTTCGTAACCTGACGTTCCATTTGTCTGACCAGCAGTGAAAAGACCTGAGATTTTCTTGGTTTCCAGAGTCGCACGCAACTGGTGAGGCAAGACCATGTCATACTCAATGGCATAACCTGTTCGCATCATTTCAGCATTTTCCAAACCTTTAATGGAATGAACCAAGTCACGCTGGACATCCTCAGGCAGACTGGTTGAAAGTCCTTGAACATAGACTTCCTCTGTATTGCGTCCCTCTGGCTCAAGGAAGAGCTGGTGGCGTTCCTTGTCCGCAAAGCGCACAATCTTGTCCTCAATTGATGGACAGTAACGAGGCCCTACTCCCTTGACCACACCTGTAAACATAGGCGCACGGTGGAGGTTATTTTGGATAATCTCATGACTGGTACCATTGGTGTAGGTCAACCAGCATGGCACCTGATCCTTGACATAATCCTCATCACGTGAAGTATAAGAGAAGTGATTAGGTGCTTCATCTCCTGGCTGAATCTCTGTCACGTCGTAGTTGATAGAAGAAGCCTTGACACGTGGAGGGGTTCCTGTCTTGAAACGACCGATTTCGAGGCCCAGTTCCTTGAGATTGTCAGCAAGGTTAATAGAAGCTAGGCTGTGGTTTGGTCCTGATGAGTACTTGAGATCTCCGATGATGATTTCCCCACGGAGAGCAGTCCCTGTCGTCACAATAACGGCCTTTGCAGCATATTCTTGATGGGTCGCTGTACGAACACCGACAACCTTGCCATCTTCCACCAAAATCTCATCAATCATGGTCTGACGAAGGGTCAGATTTTCTTGATTTTCAACCGTCTTGCGCATTTCCTTGGAGTAAAGCTCCTTGTCAGCCTGCGCACGAAGGGCACGGACAGCTGGCCCCTTCCCTGTGTTAAGCATCTTCATCTGGATGTAAGTCTTATCAATGGTTTTGGCCATCTCGCCACCGAGGGCATCAACTTCACGCACAACGATCCCCTTGGCAGAACCACCGATAGAGGGGTTACAAGGCATGAAAGCCAGCATTTCAATGTTAATGGTCGCAAGCAAGACCTTACAGCCCATACGGCTAGCAGCTAAGGATGCTTCCACCCCCGCGTGTCCCGCACCAATTACAATAATATCGTATTCTTCAGTAAAATTATAAGTCATTTCTTAACCTTTCAAAAATTTCTCGCAAATAAGGAACTAACTTCTCCTCCTCTAGAGCTTGATCCATAGTAACCCATTTAAAGTGTGTATGCTCTTCAGGATCTAATCTGATAATCGGCTTCTCCCCAATCCACTCTGCTTTATAAACTAAGCGAGTAAAGACCGTATCCTTAGAGGTATCCAGTTGACTATCTTCGTGAAGAAGTTTGAGCGAACTGCTATCTAGCCTAACTCCCGCTTCTTCAATGCATTCTCTAAGAGCACCATCTCGCGGAAGTTCACCCTTTTCCACCCCGCCACCAGGAATATCCCAGTAAGTTGGATAAACGTTGGGTTCTCCTCTTTTAATTTCCGAACGCTGAATGAGCAAATAATCACCACCACTATGAACAAGTACATGGGCAATAAGCTTAACCATCCTTTTCTCTCCTATTCCTCAAGATGAATGTGTCTTAGTTGGCCGCCCCAATCTGGTAGGGCTGTTTTTAGAAAGGCTGGAACTAGATTGATACCCTTAAGCTTGTCTAAGTCAATCCACTCACAGGGCTGCCTTTTCTCATCTTCCTGCATGGTCAATGGGGCATCTTCCAGCAAGTCCACCAGATAATGAAACTCGATATTGTGATAGGAAACACCGTCCTGTTCAAAACGATTTTCAACAACAAAAGCTAGCTGGCCAGCTTGAGCTTTGACACCCAGTTCTTCCCTCACTTCACGGACTACCGCGTCTTCCGTGCTTTCATTGACTTGAATCGCACCACCAATTGTGTAATACTTGCCCTTATCTTTGGTGACTAGAAGCTTGCGATTTTGAAGAATCAAAGCTGTCGCCCGAACACCAAAAACCGTATTGTCTACTTTTGTCCGAAAGTCTTGTTGAGTCATTTTTATCCTTTCCTCTAAACGACACAAAAACAGTCAAAACTCCAAAGAAGTGCAGGACAAAAAAGCCTGCAACATCCATGAGCTTTGACCATCATTTCTATTGCTCTTATTATTGTAGCAAATTGAGAAAATTTGTCAATCTAAATGTACTGACAAACTTGTCCATCTCGATAAGCATTGTCAATCAAACCGCCACCTAGACACTCTTCGCCGTCGTAAAAGACAACTGCCTGTCCTGGTGTGATAGCGCGTTGCGGTTCCGCAAAGATGACCTCTGCCTTGTCTCCTTTGACATGGACGGTCACCTTAGAATCAGGCTGACGGTAGCGGAATTTAGCCGTACATTCCAGCGTAAATTCCTCTGGCATGTCACGAGTAAAGTGGACCTGACTGGCCTCTAGGCTTGTTGACATGAGCGAGTCATGGTAGAAACCTTGGCCGACATAGAGGATATTCTTGCTTAGGTCTTTTCCGACAACGAACCAAGGGGCATTGTCACCGCCGTGTTGGCCACCAATACCGAGACCGCCACGCTGACCAATTGTATAATACATAAGGCCTGCATGCTCACCCATATCGCGACCATCCACAGTCATCATGCGACCAGGCTGAGCTGGCAGATAGTTGCTGAGAAAGTTTTTAAAGTTCTTTTCTCCGATAAAACAAATCCCTGTCGAGTCTTTCTTCTTGGCAGTCGCAAGGCCTGCTTCTTCTGCGAGTCTGCGAACTTCAGGTTTTTCCAAATGTCCCAGTGGAAACATGGTTTTTTGAAGTTGTTCTTGCGAAAGTTGGCTGAGGAAATAGGTTTGGTCCTTGCCATTGTCCACGCCACGAAGCATGTGAACAGTGCCATCCTCATCACGCGCCACTCGGGCATAGTGCCCAGTCGCTACATAGTCTGCCCCCAAGGTCATGGCATAGTCCAAAAAGGCCTTAAACTTGATTTCCTTGTTGCACATAACGTCTGGATTTGGCGTGCGTCCTGCACGGTATTCCGCTAGGAAATACTCAAAAACGCGGTCCCAGTACTCTTTTTCAAAATTGACAGAGTAGTAAGGAATGCCAATCTGGTCTGCCACCGCAGCCACATCCTTGTAATCTTCGGTCGCCGTACAGACGCCGTTTTCATCTGTGTCGTCCCAGTTCTTCATGAAGATACCGATCACATCGTAGCCCTGCTCCTTGAGCAAAAGAGCCGTCACCGACGAATCAACACCACCACTCATCCCCACGACAACACGTGTTTTAGAGTTATCACTCATGGTAAGTCTCCCATCTATTCGTTTATTCACGATTGAAGGTCGTGTGTGCTTTAACGATTGAAGGTCGCTTGAGCAGTATTCATTATAACATGCTTGGTTGGAGAAGACAAGAAAGAGGCTGTCAATCGACCAACCTCTTATTCTGAACCTATCAATCTATCACTTTCTAGCTTCATTCGCTTTCTTAGCAACTGCAATTTGGTATTTCACTTGGTCAAACCCTGTACCTCCCAAGGAATTTCGTCTTTGAACAGCAGTTTTAGGTTGCAAGTAGACATAGATATCCTCGGCAATGAGGGAATGATAGGTTCGTAATTCCTCCAAAGTCCAATCTTGAATATTTTTAGCAGACTTGATAGAGTCTAGCACTAATCTTCCCACAACCTCATGAGCTTCTCTAAATGGCAAGCCTTTCCCTGCCAAATAATCTGCCAACTCAGTTGCATTTGAAAAGTCCTTCTCTGTCGATTCCTGCATTTTTTCCTTGTTTACCTGCAAGCTAAATAACATACCTGCCAATACATCGAGGGAATTTAAAATCGTTTCGACCGTGTCAAACATTCCTTCCTTATCTTCTTGCAAATCCTTATTATAAGCTAAAGGCAAGGACTTCATGACTGTCAATAGTCCAAACAGATTCCCATAAACTCTACCAGTCTTTCCTCGAATCAACTCAGCCATATCTGGATTTTTCTTTTGGGGCATAATAGAGGAACCTGTTGTAAATGTATCTGACAAGGTAATGAATTGATACTCAAAACTACACCAATTGATCATTTCTTCACAAAAACGGCTCATATGCATCATGAGTATGCTGGCATTGGATAGAAATTCTAAGATAAAATCGCGGTCACTAACAGCATCCAAAGAATTTGTATAAGGTTGCTTAAACTCCAGCAAATCGCTAGATAATTGGCGATCAATGGGGAAAGTCGTTCCTGCCAAAGCTGCCGCACCTAGAGGGCATAGGTCTGTATGCTGCTGGTTAAATTCAAAACGTTCACTGTCTCTTTGAAACATATTGTAGTAAGCCATCAGATGGTGGGCAAAACTAATAGGTTGGGCATGTTGCAGATGGGTATAGCCTGGCATGATCGTCTCCACATGATTTTCCGCCAAGTCTAATAAAACACCCTTGAGATGAGCCAATTTATCTAGGACATGGCCTAGTTGCTCCTTGAGATATAAGTGCATATCTGTTGCAACTTGGTCATTTCGAGAACGAGCCGTATGTAGCTTTCCTGCAAGGGGACCAATTTTTTCTGTCAGTAATACTTCCATATTCATATGAATATCTTCGTTTGCGATATCAAAGTCAAGTTGACCCGCCTCTAGCTCTTCTAAAAGCTCTTTCAAGCCTGCTTGAATCTTTTCTGACTCCTCCAAACTCAAAATGCCCGTCTGGCCCAACATCTGAACGTGGGCTAAGGAACCAATCACATCAAATTTAGCTAATTTCTGGTCAAAAGATATACTCGCACCAAAGCGCTCTACCCAGTCTTCGACAGTCCCTTCAAAGCGACCACCCCATAATTTTGTATTCTTAGCCATATCACATCCACCTCTCTATCCAATCGTCCTATTTGGCGCTTTTTTGAACCTCAGAATGAACCTTGGTTGGAAGTCCCCACAACTTAATAAAGCCAACAGCCGCATCTTGGTCAAAGGTATCCGCACTGGTATAAGTCGCCAAATTTTCATCGTAAAGTGAATTTGGTGATTTCCGAGCCACGACCTGAGCACTCCCCTTATACAGTTTAACTTTTGCAGTCCCATTGACAACTTTTTGAGTTTCTTTAATATAAGCAATCAAGGCTTGTGTAGCCGGACTAAACCACAAAGCATTATAAATGAGATTTGATAATTCATTTTCTATGATTGGTTTAAAATGAGCCACTTCTCTCACAAGTGTCAAATCCTCAATTTCCTTATGAGCTGTCAGCAGGGTCACTGCCCCTGGGCATTCATAGATTTCTCTTGATTTAATCCCAACTAAGCGATTTTCCACGTGGTCAATCCGTCCGACCCCATGTTTTCCAGCTATTTCATTGAGTTTTTGAATCAAATCTGCCAATTTTAGCCCTTCTCCATTGAGGGAAACTGGAACGCCTTCACTAAACTCAATATCAATGTATTCTGGCGTGTCTGGAGCTTGCTCTGGAGAAGATGTGATGCCAAAGGCTTCTTCTGGAGCCTGATTCCATGGATTTTCCAAAATACCACACTCATTGGCACGTCCCCAAAGATTTTGGTCGACAGAGTAGGGATTGTCAAGGTCAGCAGGAACAGGTACCCCATTTTCCTTAGCATAATGAATTTCTTCCTCCCGAGACCATTTCCATTCACGAACTGGCGCAATCACTTTTAAATTGGGATCCAAGGCTGCAATCGATACTTCAAAACGCACTTGGTCATTCCCCTTACCTGTACAACCATGAGCAATTGTAGTCGCTCCTGTCTGATGCGCTATTTCAACCAATTTTTTAGAAATCAGAGGGCGGCTCAAGGCAGATACCAAGGGGTACTTTTGTTCATAGTAGGCATGTGACTGAAGAGCCACTAGCACATAATCTGTAGCAAATTCGTCCTTAACATCAATGACATAAGATTCGACTGCCCCAACCTTGAGAGCCTTATCATGGATGAAATCTAAGTCTTTCCCTTCACCCACATCCATACAAACTGCAACAACATCATAGTCTTTCTTTAACCAGGTAATAGCAACTGATGTGTCCAAACCGCCAGAATAGGCCAAAATTACTTTTTCTTTACTCATGTTCTTTTCCTTCTTTCTATTTTTCAATGGACGCTTTAAAGGCATCCTCAATGAGTTTGTCTAATTCCCCAGAATCCTTCAACTTTTGAATGGTTTTATCGACCGCCTCTTTCAATTCCTTGCTATCTTTTTTCATGGCGACCGCGTAGGAATCATCTTGCTCTTTTTCAAAATCGAGGTCTGCGATTGCTAAATCAGGATTATTTTCCACAAATCCCTTGGCAACTGGTTCTTCAAAGATAACGGCATCCACTTGCCCTGACTTTAAATCTGTAATTAAATTCCCATTTTTAGGCAGAGATACGAGGGATGAATTTTGTAGCAAATCTTTCGCCATCGTTTCTTGAATCGAACCTTTCTGCGCTCCGACCTTTTTCTGCGCTAAGTCGTTTACAGACTGATAAGTAGCCAAGTCAGATTTTTTGACAATGAGCTTATTTTTTGAAGTATAGTAGGGAGTTGAAAAATCGAATACCTTACTCCGTTCATCTGTCTTAGAAACACCAGATATGGCAAGATCGGCTTTTCCTGATTGAACACTAGCCAGTACATTGTCAAAACTCATGGGAGATAGTTCCAATTCGACACCTAGTTCTGTTGCGATAGCCTTGGCTAATTCGATATCTGAACCCACAATCTGATTTTTCCCATCAACCACTTTTTGGTATTCAAATGGAGCAAAATCTGGATTGAGGGCTACAACCAATTTTCCTTTGGACTTGATGGCTTCAATTCCAGCCGATTGATTGTTACTACAAGCAAATAGTAGGGGGAGCATCACTAAACCAAACATCGTCATCAACACCTTCTTCATCTTATTCATAACAAAGCCTCCTTTATGTTTATTCTTTTTGGTTGTATAAATAATACTCCTATCCTCATCATTTGTCAAGCCTAAATTGAAAAAATTTTCAATTTGAAACAAAAAAACCTAGAAATAATACATAAAAATGTCATTCCTAGGCGTATTTATGCTATTTATCTTTGGAAAACATGAGTATTCAGTCAGTCAAAAGTAGCTGGACGAACTCATTTCCCCTCGCCCAATTCAATGATCCGATGACATTGTTGGGCTACATAAGCATCGTGGGTCACAATAATAACTGTTTTCCCCTCGCGATTCATCTCTAAGAGAAACTTCAAGACCAAATCTCTATTTTCAGGATCCAGCGAACCTGTAGGTTCATCGGCTAAAATCAGCTGGCTAGGTTTTAAGATGGCTCTAGCAACTGCAATTCGTTGTTGCTCCCCACCAGACAACTCGGAGACCTTTTGATGCAAAGTAGCTGACAAACCTACTCTCTCTAAAATCTCTTCCACCTTTTTGAGCTTGTCTTTCTTAGACAATTTTACATATTTCAGCGCCAGCATGAGATTGTACTCGACCGTTTCATCATCAATCAGGGCAAAATTTTGAAACAGATAAGAGATATGTTCACGGATTATTGTTTGCGACTTGGCAGAATTAACCGCTAGATTTGTCTGACCAAAAATCTCATACCGTCCGCTATAATCACCATCTATCAAACCTAATAAATTTAACAAGGTCGACTTACCACTACCACTTTTTCCAACGATGGCAACCAAATCCCCCTGATCAATCCTGAGAGACAAGTGATCCAAAATCACTTTCCCCCCAATGGTTTTGGTAATATTTTTCAACTCAATCATAAGATGCCCCCTTTCAATAACTCTACTAAACTTCTTTTCTCCATCCTAGAAGCCAAGGCTAGCACAAATAGTATATCCAGACATGTAAAGCCTGCAAACAGCAGAAGTGGCAAGAACGCATGGGCAAAGAAAATCAAGACTAGAAGAGGCAGACTATAGCCCAGCAAGAGCAGAACTAGAAGAGGGCGATAGCGATCGACCAGTTTCCACCCCATAAACTTCTTGGTAATGATATCCCTGCGCTTCAACAAGAAAGTGGTAACGAGTAAAAAGTAGGAGACAATCATACTGAGAAGAGCAAATAAGGCAAACAGAACGTTAAAATTACGAACAGAATCCCGATAGGTATCAACCATCCCCTCTTGAATTGCTTGAATCGATGAAAATTTTAAATAATTCCCATCTGATAATTTCTCAACTAACTCCGTAATCACTTTTTGATTTTGTTCTGTATTTTCAACTTTCATCGGATTGTTTAAACCTGTCGTTGACAAGCGAGTCTTTTCTTCCCACATCATGTCTTGATCATTTACCAGACTAATGATTGGATTGTGGAGATTTTCCTTTCGCTCATTATTATAAGGGAAGAAAGACCAATCTCCTTCATAATAGGCAATCTCGACATCCATCTCCTCTATCGTTCGTTTTTGCTGCTCTTCATACTTCATCGAATGAAAGGCAATTAACTTCCCCAAGAGCTGATTTTTATCTTCTTCACCTTTCGTACTTGCTGGCATCAAAATAACTTTTTTAATACCGGTATCTGGTAGCTTGAATCCCTTGCTCTTTAGAAAATTGCTATTAGCATAGTAAACATCTACCTTATCTGTTAACTGATATTGCTGAATCTGTTCTGATTGGACAAAATTTTTTACAGGAAGACTGCTACTCTGCACATAGCCCGCCTGCGTTTTTTCTACCAAATCCTGATAAAATCGATAGAAATAATCTGTAGATTTCCCTGACCCTGCTAGCTCTTCTTGCCACAGATTATCATTGAGTTTGAAGGTTTCTAAGGTCAGGTAATTACCTTGGCTTACCCACTGTTGCTGATAAGCAAGTTCTTTGTTTTCTTGTTCTAAACTTCTGCCCACCCCAATCAGTAAGGCCGTCAGTAAAATAGTTGTCCCTATTTTCATCACATAATTGAAAATGAGACCAAGTTTGACAGATGAAAAACCTTTCAACATGGAACTGACTGTCATTTTCTGAATCATCAGATAGGTCAGCCAACTGATGAACAAATACAACTGTAAAAGCAGGAATTGGGATAAGAGTAAACTTGGAAACAAAAGTTTTGGTCTGTAGTCCAGCACTAAAAATAGTCCCAAGTCAATGATAAGACTTCCACCCAAGAGAAGATAAAAATTAGTCTTTACAAAACCAGCTAAAATCGCCCTACTTTGAAAACCAAGTAACTTTTGAACCCCCACTCGTTTCATCTCCATCATCGGCTGATAAACTGTCATTAAAATCACAAGCAAGATTGCCAAGATAAAGATAATGATAGATAGTAACAACTCTTGATTTAGCACTCCAACCTGACTTCGGTAAGTGGGTTCTAATAAAATCGTCTTATCTATCTGGAAAAAATCACTCCACTTTTGTAGAATGGTATCGCGATCTATCTCTTTGCTGGAGGTAATCATGTAGCGCCCATTTACAG
Source organism: Streptococcus mitis (assembly GCF_946190275.1). Classification (GTDB taxonomy): domain Bacteria; phylum Bacillota; class Bacilli; order Lactobacillales; family Streptococcaceae; genus Streptococcus; species Streptococcus mitis_DC. Next base: position 269,913 of record NZ_CAMHZQ010000001.1, read on the forward strand.
TATGGGATTTATCCTCAATATAGGATTGGAAGGTCTGGAGTCGAATGAGTTTCACATTTAAAAAGGTGGGAATGGTTCCTAGATTATTGGGAAGGTCCTGGTTGCTGTAGACTCCCTTCTCATTCTTTGAAAAATCAAGAGAAGTCAAACCGAACTCCTGATAGGGGAAGGTTTCCTTATCAAAAACACCAGCCTTGACTGCCTCATCTCCATTATCTACTTTGATAATAGAGACCTTGTCTTGGCTTGCAACCTCTTCAAAAAACTGGAGAATAGTTTCTGTCGGTTTAGTGACATCTTTCAAGTACAAGTCAAATGAATAAGTTGTCTTGCCCATCTCCTGAATCCGCACTATTTCTCGTGTAACATTTACATTCAGGACAAAAAATGTAGTACACAGCAAGAGCAGGAGCATACAAAGATGACTGATTTTTTTCATAGAGATACCTCCCGTGAAGAGACGAAAGCGAGATAGGTGCAGGTACTTTTCATTTTTTACTAAATTTTAAGTAGGTGTAAATAAATCCTGCACTTATAGCCAGAGTTGTCCACCATTTAAAATCAATATTCAAAAGTGAAAAGATTATAAAACTGATGATTAGCGAGGCTAAAAGATAGACAATAATTAGAATTTTATTTTGCATAGGAATTGCCTTTCTGAATAGATTCTAGTGTTTACAGCTCATTTGTAAAGTTTACAATAAACAACTAGGGCAATTGTCAATCAGAATGTTCTTTTATCTGTCAATAATCCGAGAAAATCTTGTCGTTTCAAGTCGGAGAAATGTTGGGTTGAAAGACTTCCTTTTTGAAGTCCATCATCTCTAACCTGTAAATAATAGCTATGTTGGCTTGTTTTAATTGTCAAAAAATCGCCAAATATAAAAAATTTTTTCCAGTTACGAATCTCAAATTCTTTCATCTCTGATTTTGGAATGCGGATAAGTCCTTGCCGCAAATCACGATGATGCTCACTTGTGAAAGTCATCCCATTCCCAAGATTTCTTATCAGCAGTTCGTCTGGAGTTACCATCACCAACGCTATTTTAGTTAAGAAAATTTCAACTGTTGGTGGTAAAATCGCCAAATTAAACCAGGGATGTAGGTAACGATAAGCTAAGAAATAGTGAGGCCCCTCACCCAATCCTAGTTGTTTATATAAGTCCTTGACCTCACTATCTAACCTCGCTTCAAAAGACACATCTGAATGCTCTTCTTCCTTCTTCTGATTAAAATAACGCATCCAGACTAGGAAACCTATAAAGGCTAGGACAAATATTCCTGATAAGAGATATTTTAAATTGTAGTTCATTACTTAACCTCCTGATTCACTACTCCGCCTAGAGCAGAGTCCTATTTATTTTGAAAATAGTTCCATAACAACTTTAAATAAGACTGGTGTCATTAAAATTAGGATAATTCCTATCACAAATATCATGACTACTCGAAAAAGTTCCTTATTTTTAAACATTTTTCCACCCCTTTTCTAGCTACATCATAGTACTCATTAACCCCATATTAAAATTACACCAAACTTATTTTAGCTTTCTTTTTTACTTTTTATATTACTATGATACAATATTTTTAATAGAATTTTATTCTTTGTTAACTTTTTTCACGAAAAGGAGAAAGCCCATGCGTTATGATTTCGGAAAAGTCTATAAAGACATACGTGAATCAAAAGGATTGACCCAAGAAGAGGTCTGTGGAAATGTCCTCTCAAGAACCAGCCTATCAAAGATTGAAAGCGGTAAGGTAACTCCCAAATATGAAAACATGGAATTTCTTCTCCGGCAAATCAATATGAGTTTTGAAGAGTTTGACTACATCTGCCATCTCTATCAACCGAGCCAACGAACAGAAATCATGCAAACTTATCTCAATATGAGTTCTATCATTGGCAGCAGTAGTCTAGTTGATTTTTTTGAAACATGCCAAGACTACCTCAAGACCCACCACGACCTGCCTATAGAAGAAATAAGGGATATGCTGGAAATTGTCATTCATATCCGTCAACATGGTACAGAGCAACTGTCAGACCAAGTGAAACAGACTGTCAAAAAACTTTGGGAAAAAATTGAAAAACAAGATACATGGTATGAAAATGATCTAAAAATCCTCAATACCATCCTTTTCAGCTTTCCCATTGATCACCTCCATCTCATTACTGGAAAAATCCTGCAACGCTTGGAAGTCTATAAAAACTACCAACATTTATATGACTTACGAATGGCAATCCTACTCAATCTGTCCACCATTTACTTATACCATCAAGACAAAAACATGTGTCAACAAATCTGCTATACTTTACTAGAGGACGCCAAGAACAAGAAAAGCTACGATAGGCTTGCTATCTGCTATGTCCGTATCGGGATTTGTAGGGATGATGCTAAATTGATTCAAAAAGGGGTCTCCCTTCTGGAGCTGACCGAGGAAACTTCTATGCTGTCTCATCTCAAAAAAGAAGTAGAAACCTATTATCAACCGAAGGAAAGATAAAAAGGGATTAGAAAAAACTAACTTCTAAATAAAAGATATTTTAAATTGTAGTTCATCACTTAACCTCCTGATTCACGCCTCTGCCTAAAACAGAGGCCTATTTATTTTGAAAATAGTTCCATAACAACTTTAAATAAGACTGGTAACATTGTATCAAGCTAGAATTCTTTCTTTTCTAGCTACATCATAATTCTCGAATAAATACAAAGTTAAGGGCACTGAATTTGTCAACGCTCGCACAACCCCATTTCACCTATATTATAAATCAACATATATAAACTGTCAAGCAATTTAAGCAATAATCTAAATATTTTTAAAAAGAAGAATTATAGTTATATTTTTGCGCATAAAAAAGATAGCTTCTGCTATCCTCATACATTCTCTGATTGCTTATCCATCAGATATTGTTCCACCTTGAGTGCCATAACTTCATTATTTTCAATTAGATAGAGCACCTTAGCTTTCATATAATAGTCCTTAGCAACAGAGATATCAAGATCCTCTGTTACATTTCCCAACAAACAATATAAATCTGCTAGCCTAAAGCTACTATGATACTTGTTACAAAATTCAATCATCTCCAATAATAGCGCTCTGGACTTGTCCATCTCCTCCTGTTTCCAAAGGTGGTAACAATAATTGTATTTTATTTTGATATACAACTCAATTTGTTCACGCACACTGGTATCGATTTTTGAAAGAGCTACGGAAACCTGTTCATATAGTTGTTCAAATTTCTCCTTATCCTCATCATAGCCTAAGAAAATCAGCAGGGTATTCAAAATATACAAATAATCCACTTTATCAATACTAATCCTACTGAGGATGTCCTCTATTTTTGAAATAGCTAGTTTTAATTGATGTTCACATTGATAGGTTAGAATGGCATCTATCCAGTCCAGATAAATCTTTTCATCAAAAGATAAAGAAGTCTGTTGCTTTCTCTCTCCCTCAAAAGCATATTTCAGAGAGGCATAATCTTGATTTTCCAACAATGTTTCAGACAACCTCTTGAAAGCAAACAAGCCTAGAAACTCTTTCGAAATTTCTCCTGAAAAGAAATAGTCCATATTTAAGCCCATTTTTTCAGATAATTCATATAACAAATCTGCTCCTGGCATATATTTGCCTTGTTCCATGCGACTTATCTGAGTTTGTTGGCAAATTCCTTCTGCCAATTCTTTTTGCGACCAACCCAGCTCTTTTCGCTTATTTTTTAATCTTGTTGCTAATAATGCATGCATGCTATCCACCACTATTTATATTCTATAAAAACATTATACTACTTTTTTGAGAAGATTATGTCATATTGTCTACAAAGAGTGAACAGACTTCTCAAAATGTAAGAAAAAAGAGCTATTAAAAGCTCTTCCCCAATTTCTTAATACCAGCCATTGTTAAGCCAGAAGTTTTTAGCGGCTGTCCATGAACCGTAACGTCCTGCAACATAGGCATCTGCTACACGTTCTTGGTTTTCAGCTGAGTAGTCACCGTTCAAGTATGAATCTGTCAATTGGTAACGTCCGATGTAACGTCCGTTTGTAGCTGTGTAGCTACCACCTGATTCTTTTTGAGCGATCCATTCTTTGGCTTCTGCTTCAGATCCGCTGACAGTTGAAGCAACAGTTTCTTCTGCTACTGTTTCGCTTACTGCTGGAGTTTCTTCCTCTACCTCTGTAGTTTCTGCCACTGTAGCTGAAATAGCTTCATCTTGGGCAGCTGGAGCTTCATAAGTCGTTGAAGCTGATGCTACTGGCGCTGCTGGACCGTCGATAACCAACTCTTGACCAACATAAATCATATGGATGTTGTCAATGTGGTTGTTTTCTGCCAATTTCTCAACTGTTGTGTTGTGAGTTTCAGCGATTTCTGAAAGTGTATCACCTTCTTTAACAGTGTAAGTTGATGATTCTTGAGCAGATACAAATGATGGAGCAAATACTGCAAACAAGGCAGCTACTCCTGCAAGAGTTGTTTTAATCTTTTTAGTTGTTGATTTCATATTTGAAAATTCTCCTTCTTTCTATAGTTCTATGATACCCTTTAAATATTACCGTTTCTTGACACTTTTATGTAGAAATATTACAAAATTATTTTTTATTTCCCTAAATAATGTGTTTTTTGTCATAAAAGATACTATTTTTATGCTATTTGAGGTATTAGAAAGGTTTTCATCCACAATTAAAGTCAAGACCTTTATTCTTTGATATAATAGAGATAAGAATTTTTATAAGGGGAAACTGATGAAATCACTTCGTTTTCAATCTGTCTTTGATATCATCGGACCAGTTATGATTGGCCCATCTAGTAGTCATACCGCTGGTGCTGTTCGTATTGGGAAGATTGTCTCTTCCATTTTTGATGATACTCCGACAGAAGTCGAATTCCAACTTTTTAACTCATTTGCCAAGACCTATCGTGGTCACGGGACAGACCTAGCCCTTGTTGCAGGTATTTTGGGCATGGATACAGATGATCCTGAAATCCCAAACAGCCTGGAAATTGCCCACAAGCGTGGCATCAAAATTGTCTGGACCATTCAGAAAGACAGTAATGCTCCTCATCCAAACACCACTAAAATTACCGTTAAAAATGCTCACAAGACCATCAGCGTAACTGGTATTTCTATCGGTGGAGGAAATATTCAGGTAACCGAACTCAATGGCTTTGCCGTCTCTCTCAATATGAATACACCGACTATCATCATTGTTCATCAAGATATTCCAGGTATGATTGCCCTCGTAACAGAGGCCCTTTCCCGCTATGGTATCAATATCGCCCAGATGAATGTTACTCGTGAAAAAGCTGGTGAAAAAGCCATTATGATTATCGAAGTTGACAGTCGCAACTGTGATGAGGCTATCGAAGAAATTCGAAAAATCCCTCATCTCCACAATGTCAATTTCTTTAAATAGGAGGAAGCATGTTTTATTCTATCAAAGAATTGGTCGAGCAAGCAGATCTGGACTTTCAAGGAAATGTCGCAGAACTCATGATTACAACAGAGTTTGAATTGACCGGTCGCGAACGTGAAGAAGTCTTCCTTCTCATGGAACGCAATCTGGAAGTCATGAAAGCCTCTGTCCAACTTGGCCTCAATGAAAATAAATCTCGTAGTGGCCTGACAGGTGGAGATGCTGCCAAATTAGACCACTACATCAAAAACGGAAAAACCTTGTCAGATTACACGATACTCTCAGCTGCCCGAAATGCCATCGCAGTCAATGAACACAATGCCAAAATGGGCTTGGTCTGTGCCACTCCGACCGCAGGAAGTGCTGGCTGTTTGCCCTCAGTTCTCACTGCTGCTATTGAAAAGTTAGACCTCAGCCACGAGCAACAGCTGGATTTCCTCTTTGCTGCTGGTGCCTTTGGACTAGTCATCGCAAACAATGCCTCTATCTCAGGTGCTGAGGGTGGCTGTCAGGCCGAGGTTGGTTCGGCCTCTGCTATGAGCGCTGCCGCCTTGACTCTAGCTGCTGGTGGGACACCTTATCAGGCCAGTCAAGCCATTGCCTTTGTCATTAAAAATATGCTGGGCCTCATCTGTGACCCTGTTGCTGGTTTGGTTGAAGTTCCCTGTGTCAAACGCAATGCTATGGGAGCTAGCTTTGCCTTCATCGCAGCAGATATGGCCTTGGCGGGTATCGAATCTAAAATCCCTGTAGATGAAGTTATCGATGCCATGTACCAAGTAGGAGCAAGCATGCCAACTGCCTTCCGTGAAACAGCTGAAGGTGGTCTCGCTGCCACCCCTACTGGTCGTCGTCTCCAAAAAGAAATTTTCGGAGAATAAGCTTATCAAATAGGAGAAACTATGACCTCTATCTCAGCTATCTTTTTCGACCTAGATGGAACCCTCGTTGATAGTTCTATCGGAATTCACAATGCCTTTACCTATACTTTTAAGGAGCTAGGCGTGCCTAGCCCTGATGCCCAAACGATTCGTGGTTTTATGGGACCGCCTCTCGAAAGTAGTTTTGCGACCTGCCTGCCCAAAGAACAAATATCTGAAGCTGTGCAGATATACCGTTCTTACTATAAGGAAAAAGGCATCCATGAAGCTCAGCTCTTCCCTCAGATTGTAGAATTGCTTGAGGAATTATCAAGCAATTATCCTCTCTACATCACCACTACAAAGAATACACCAACCGCTCAGGATATGACTAAAAATTTGGGAATCCATCATTTCTTTGAGGACATTTATGGTTCTAGCCCTGAAGCTCCCCATAAGGCAGATGTCATTCGCCAAGCCTTGCAGACACATCAACTAGCACCGGAACAAGCTATCATCATCGGAGATACCAAGTTTGATATGCTGGGAGCTCAAGAAACAGGCATTCAGAAATTGGCCGTCACTTGGGGATTTGGAGAGAAGGCAGATCTACTAGACTATCAACCTGATTATATCGCCCACAAACCCTTAGAAGTTTTGGAGTATTTTCAATAACATAGACTGGGCGACAACCCCATTTCAGAAGAAAATGAAGTAAATCTATACATAACAAAACGCATATTACCAAGGTTTTCAAGTCCTGATAATATGCGTTTTTCTTTTTTATTCAACGTGGGTAGTTTGATTAGCAAAGGCGATAATAGCTTGCTTCAACTCATCTCCGCTGAGAGTGCGGAACTCTTCAATCTTTTGGTCGATAGCTTCTAGAGGCATGACATTAACCTTACCAACGAAAATCTTATCCATAACTTGGTTATCAACCAGTTCGGTGGATACCAAGAGTTCTTCGTAAAGTTTTTCACCTGGGCGGATTCCAACTTCAACGATTGGAATTTCACTTTCGGTGTGTCCACTTAGAAGTACCATTTTCTTGGCCAAGTCATAAATCTTGACTGGTTTGCCCATATCAAGGATAAAGACTTCTCCATCCTTGGCATAAGCACCAGCATGGATAACCAGACGGCTAGCCTCTGGAATGGTCATGAAGTAACGGGTCATGCGGAAATCTGTCACCGTTACAGGACCACCTTCAGCAATCTGACGTTCAAAGACTGGAATCACACTACCTCGGCTACCAAGAACATTCCCAAAACGAACTGCACAGTAGGTCGATTGGCTACGTTGGTTAAAGCCAGTGACAATCAACTCCGCCACGCGCTTGGTTGCTCCCATAACATTTGGTGGATTAACCGCCTTATCTGTCGAAATCATAACCATCTTAGGTACTTTAGCTTCATCAACAGCCTTAGCAACATTGTAGGTTCCACGGATATTGTTTTTAAATGCTTCTTTTGGATTGCGCTCCATCATAGGAACGTGCTTGTGGGCAGCCGCATGATAAACAATAGCTGGCTTGTACTGCTCAAAGACTTGCAAGAGACGGTCATAGTCTTGAATATCCGCAATCACAGGTACATAATCAATTCCTTGGAACTTACGAATCAATTCATGATAAACAAGGTAGATTGAGTTTTCCCCATGACCGAGCAAGACGATGCGTTCAGGATTGAAGCGGCTAACTTGGCGACAGATCTCAGAACCGATTGAACCACCAGCACCTGTAACCAAGATTGTTTTTCCAGTAAGTTCTGCGCCCAGACGCGATTCGTCAAGACGAATTTCCTGACGGCCCAAAAGGTCCGTAATATCAATTTTTTGGAAGCCAGTAGCTGCTTGGTGAAGGCCTTGAACAACAGTTTCAACTTTAGGCATCTTGTAACATTTGACACCCAGCTTATTACACATCTGCAAGATACGCTCATATTCTGACGGATCCAGCGACGGAATCGCAACGATAACACGCTCGATTTGATGGCGTTTAGCTAATTCAGGCAATTCATCATATGAACCCAAAACAGGAATCCCACCAAGTTTTTGGCCCTTTTTCTTAGCGTCCTTATCCAAAATACCGACCAGTTCCAAATCACTGGTTGGATGTTGGTAACTATCCATAAAGAGGGCTCCGCCATCACCAGCACCAATCAAGAAGGTTCGACGGTGTTCTCCATCGCCACTTCCTTTTTTGCGTCTAGAGTAGATTAACTGCCAAGTAATCCGTGGCAATAAAATCAAGAAGGTACTCAACAAGATAAAGAGAATGATGAAACGGATTGAAAAAAGTGGCAAGAAGGCATAGCAGATTCCATAAGACAAAACACTGCTAGCAGTCACACCAAAAAAGATTTTCATAAAGTCCGTAATCTTGCTGTAACGACTAATACTAGCATTCAACCCCCAAAATGCAATCATCAATTGATAGAACAGGAAGGCCAAACTCGTATAGATAATGTAGTCAACAGGTGCTGGATTAATCAAGCCGTAGAATAAGATATAAGATACAATGATGGAAACCACCATACTCAAAATATCAAATATTCCCCAGAAAACCTGTTTTTGTTGTTTATTTAAAATTTCCACCAGATCAATCACATAATCTGTTAGTTTTTTATTCATGTCAATCTACTCCTCCTTAAAAGAGCTGGATATTTATATTGTTATTATAACACTTTTTATCCAGTTTACGATTTACTACAATCTTTTAATTGCTTTTTCGTAACAGTTTCATAAAAATAAACTGTCTGACAAATCCTGGACAAAGAGCAACAACCATCTGAATGGCAACACTCTTGGCATACTCCATGTAAGAAATTTGCCCTCTCTTCAGCATGCGCTGACGAGCTTGACGATAGAGTTTGAGGTAACGCAGTCCCCCACGACGCTCAAACATCCCTGCTCCGACACGAACCTGACACAAGATTTGATCCAGATTTCCAGTCTTGGCTCCTGCAGCAATCATATTGAGCCAGAGGAGGTCATCTTCCATATAAAGTCCATCCTCATAGTTGCCTGCCTTGAGAACCATGTCCTTCTTGAACATGACAGTCATGTGGTTAAAGGCACTTCTCATCCTTTGATAAGCCACAATATCTGCATGTTGAGTCGGAACACGACGGTAAGAAACAATCTCATCAGGATTATCAATAAACTCTGCAATATGTCCACCTAATAGGTCGAGCTTGTCCTTCTCCATTAGCTGAACCTGTTTTTCAAAACGATCTGGAACAGCTATATCATCTGTATCCATACGAGCGATGATATCATACTGACACTGCAAAACACCCTGTCGAAGAGCCAGACCCAAACCTTGATTCTGCTCAAGAGGATAGCGTTTCACTGGAATATCAGACTCAGCTTCAAGCTGGTCTAATACCTGATAGAGCTCAGGTGTCAAAGGCCCATCCTCAACCAGAACCAATTCGCTCGGTTTCAGGGTCTGATTTTGAACACTCTCAATAGCATCCTTTAAAAATGTCGGATTTTCCTTGATATAGACCGACATCAATACGCTGATTTTTTGCTTTTCAGACACAGTTTTTCTCCAATGTATAGATTTCCTTCCACTATTTTATCATAATTTTCAAGACTTTCCCATTTTTATCTTGAAAGCCAGAAACCTTACTTGACATTATAGTGAAAAAGCCTTAAAATAAGCTGTTATTAAAATCAGCTAGAAGAGGTATTATATGAAAAAGCAATCACTCTTTTTTGTTCCAGGTATTATCCTGATTGGTGTTTCCTTGCGGACTCCTTTTACTGTTTTACCCATTATTTTGGGAGATATTTCGCAAGGGTTGGGAGTAGAAGTTAGTTCGCTTGGTGTCTTGACCAGCCTTCCTCTCCTCATGTTTACCCTCTTCTCGCTCTTTTCTACCCGACTGGCTCAAAAAATCGGCTTGGAGCATCTCTTCACTTACAGCCTTTTCTTCTTGACCATCGGTTCTCTCATTCGACTAATCAATCTGCCCCTGCTCTATCTAGGAACCTTGATGGTTGGGGCAAGTATCGCAGTCATCAATGTTCTGCTTCCTAGTCTCATCCAAGCCAATCAACCAAAGAAGATTGGATTTCTGACAACCTTATATGTAACTTCTATGGGGATTGCAACGGCTCTGGCTTCCTATCTAGCCGTGCCTATTACACAAGCCAGTTCTTGGAAAGGACTTATCATCCTCCTCACCCTACTCTGTCTAGCAACTTTTTTGGTCTGGCTGCCTAATCACCGCTATAATCACAGACTGGCTCCACAAACCAAACAAAAAAGCAAAGCAAAGGTCATGCATAATAAACAGGTCTGGGCAGTGATTGTCTTTGCAGGTTTTCAATCCTTGCTCTTTTACACCGCTATGACCTGGCTACCTACCATGGCCATCCATGCAGGCCTATCCAGTCACGAAGCTGGATTGCTGACTTCTATCTTCTCTCTGATTAGCATTCCTTTTTCAATGACCATCCCAAGCCTGACAACCAGCTTATCTACTCGCAACCGTCAGCTCATGCTTACTCTGGTCTCACTGGCTGGTGTTGTCGGCATTTCCATGCTCTTTTTCCCAGTCGGTAATTTCTTTTACTGGCTTACCATCCATCTCCTCATCGGAACCGCAACCAGCGCCCTCTTCCCCTATCTCATGGTCAACTTTTCACTCAAGACAAGCGCCCCTGAAAAGACAGCCCAATTGTCCGGTCTATCTCAAACAGGAGGCTATATCCTGGCAGCCTTTGGACCGACTCTCTTTGGTTACAGTTTTGACCTGTTCCATTCTTGGGTGCCAGCTGTAGCTGCCCTCTTGCTCGTCGATATCCTGATGACTGTGGCCCTCTTTACAGTGGACAGAGCCGATAAAATCCTTTAATTTTTCTAAAATCCATCACAGCTATAAATAATGCAAAGCTAGACAAAGTCTAGCTTTTTTGGTGCTTACACTAACAAAAAGTACTATCCATCTGTTAGTAGAAAGATGACATTTTTGATATAATAAAATGTATAGACACTAATTGTCATACGAAAAATACATTAGTTTATAAGATGACTACTATTTTAAACGAGGTACACAGAATGGATGAACAGAAATACAATTTGTATCAAAGTTTAGCAGAGTTAGATAAGCTCATTGATGTCGAAACTAAAGAAACAGACTCCCCTAATTTTACACTTATTACTGAAAAGCTTAAAGCATTGCAGGAGAATTTCCCAGAATCTGAAAAACTTGCAGAGGCATGTGCTAGAGTTTTGGTGAAGCTATCAGCTATGCAAACTACCGAAAAGGACCTAGTATTTACCATCGAAAAGATACTAACTTTATATAAAGAATTTCCTGATTCTAAGGATATTGCTTTACAGTATGCTAAGATTTTAGTCAATTTATCCACCCAGCAGACTGTGTTGAAGGAACTGGAGGCGACTGTTGAGAAAGTACAAGGCCTGCAACATCAATTCCAAGATTCACACGATATAGCTTTGCAGTACGCTATTATTTTATTCAATTTATCCACCCAGCAGACTGTATTGAAAGAACTGGAGGCTACTGCTGAGAAAGTACAAGGCCTGCAACATCAATTCCATGATTCACACGATATAGCTTTACGTTATGCTAAGATTTTGATCAATTTATCAAGTAAGCAGACTGAATTGAACGAGCTAGAAACTACTGTTAAGAAAGTACAAGTTTTGCAACAACAATTTCATGATTCCCCTAATATAGCTTTACCGTATGCCATGATTTTGGTCAATTTATCAACCCAACAGATTGAAATCAGCGAACTAAAAGATACTGCTGAGAAAGTACAGGAATTGCAACAACAATTCCATGATTCCCCTGATATAGCTTTACAATATGCTCAGATTTTGTTCAATTTATCAATCAAGCAGATTGAAATCAACGAACTGAAGGCCACTACTGAGAAATTACAGGAACTACTTAAACAGTTCCCAGATTCACATAATATAGCAGAAGCATTTTCTATGTTCTTGGTCAACTTATCAGTCAAGCAGACTGAAGCCGAAGATCGGGAGGTTACTGCTGAGAATTTACAGGAGATACTCAAACAGTTCCCGAATTCACATAATATAGCAGTAGCAGTTGCTAGAATGTTGTTCAATTTATCAATCGAGTATACTGAAATCAACAAACTAAACTCTACTGCTGAAAAATTACAGGAATTACTCACGCAGTTCTCTAATTCACATGATATAGCGGAAATCTTCTCTTCATTTTTGGTCAATTTATCAGCTAAACAAACCGAAGTTGAAGATCGGGAGATTACTGCTGAAAAATTGCAAGAAATCCAGGAACAATTCCTGGATTCACACGATATAGCTTTGAAGTATGCCATGATTCTGTTCAATGTATCAACCAACCAGACTGGTGTGGCAGAGCTGGAGACTACTGCTGAGAAAGTAAAAGGCTTGCAACAACAATTCCAAGAGTCTGAAGAAATTGCTTTTATATATGGTATGTTTTTAGCAAGTTTATCCAATCATCAAACGGAGTTAGGTGAACGTCTTCAAACCAAAGAAACAATTAAAAAACTCTATGAACAGTTCTCCAAATTTATGTTACAAAATTTTGATGATCTATTTTTTCGTGATGATAATGTTTGTTATAGAGAGGAGTACAAGCTATTCAACTTTATCCTAAAAGAAGGTCTTTTAAAGAATACTAAATATGCTATTTTACAAACATGGGCAGAGCGTTATAAAGAAAACTCGAGTGAACTAAAGAACTTGCTATCAATTTATCAACTTGTTCAAAAAATTAAGTATCAACTGGGACTAAAAGACGAAGATAAAAATCAGATGCTTAAATTCGGCCACTACACCAAGGGAAGCACTCTCCAAATTATGTTAAATCAAGAGGGGAATGATAAGAAGGATTTTTCAGTATCTGGAAAAACTCGCTTATATAATGCTAATTATATGAATGATCCTGAAGAAGGAATCGTCATAGAACAGATATTGGGCTTAGATAGACGAGATATTTTGGAACCAAGCTCATGGTTTTTAATGAGTTTTACAAACAAAACGGATGATTTGGCCATGTGGTCCCAGTATGGTGATGATGCCAAAGGTGTTTGTCTGGTACTTCGAGAAGATGATTTTTCTAGATTTACTTCCTTCAATGATGTTTCTTGGCGTCAAGAAAAAAACTTTTTAGAATTCTCTGATAAGATGTATTTACTGAAATCTGAATTAAATAGTGGTTTTGAAAAATCTATCTTTCGGAGTGAAAGTGAAAATTCAGTCGATACTGTTAATGATGAAGGAACTGAACCGAATTCTGTAGAAAAAGATAGTGATTCAAAAAGGAATAGTGATTATCTCTACCGAATTGCCTATGTTAGGCATACAGAGGAAAATTTAAAACTAGAACGAACTGAACTATTTGAGAAGTCGGAAATAGAAGAATTAGAAAAATTGTTGAATAGTTTAAAAGAAAAACTAGATATCGGTTCAAAAATCACGGAGAAGAATTATCAAGATGCCATCTCTGAATGTATCGAAGAAATTCGCTACTTATTTAAATCTGTCGATTACAAATATGAAAACGAACTTCGTATCTTACGCTATGCTAATCTAGACCCAAGTAATAAGGAAATCAAAATTGACAAAACCTCTGGAGTAGGTAAACTTTATATAGAACGAAAAAATTCAATTCAAATCGGTGAAGTCATTTTCGGTCCTAAGTTTCCGAATCCTGAGTATGTAACTCCTTTACTAAAACTATTGGATGAAAATATTGATTATAAAAAATCTACGATAAAATTTAGATAAAGACAGATAAAATCCTCTAAACTTCTAGTTTTTCCTAGAAGTTTTTTATATATAAAAATTTTACACATTTCTCTTGACAGGGCTTTCTTTTAGATGTACAATGTATGTGTAGAAAAATTATATATAAAAATCTTACACATTAGACAAGGAGGTTTCCCATGTACTTTCCAACATCCTCTGCCTTGATTGAATTTCTCATCTTGGCCGTACTGGAAAAAGGGGATTCTTATGGTTATGAGATTAGCCAAACCATTAAGCTCATCGCTAATATCAAAGAATCCACACTCTATCCTATCCTAAAAAAATTGGAGGGCAATAGCTTTCTGACAACCTATTCTAGAGAGTTCCAAGGTCGCATGCGTAAATACTACTCCTTGACAAACGGTGGTGTAGAGCAGCTCTTGACCCTAAAAGATGAATGGACACTCTATACAGACACCATCAATGGCATCATAGAAGGGAGTATCCGCCATGACAAGAACTGAATACCTGACTCAGCTAGAACTCTATCTCAAAAAACTGCCTCAGGCTGACCAAATTGAAGCCATGGACTATTTCAGGGAACTCTTTGACGATGCTGGAGTCGAAGGAGAGGAAGAACTCATCGCTAGCTTAGGAACTCCCAAAGAAGCAGCTCACGAAGTTCTCTCTAATCTCCTCGATAAAAAAATCAATGAAGCACCCGCTCAAAAAAATAACCGACAAATTTTGCATATCGCCTTGTTAGCTCTCCTTGCAGCACCCATCGGTATTCCTCTGGGAATCGCCATCCTCGTGTCCCTGTTCGCAATCTTTGTGGCAGCCTTGACTGTCATTCTAGCTTTCTTTGCGGTTTCCATACTTGGTATCATCGGCGGATTCCTATTTTTAGTTGAAAGTTTCACTGTCTTAGCCCAAGCTAAATCAGCCTTTATCTTGATTTTTGGTGCTGGTTTACTGGCTATCGGTGCTTCTTCACTAGTCTTACTAGGTATTTCCTATGTAGCCCGCTTCTTCGGCCTACTCATTGTTCGCCTGGTGCAATTTGTTCTCAAAAAAGGAAAGAGAGGTGACCAGCATGCGTAAATTGACAAAAGGATTTCTCATTTTTGGTGTGGTGACTACCATTATCGGCTTTATCCTTCTCTTTGTAGGGATCCAAGCTGACGGGATTAAGAGTCTGCTTGCCATGTCCAAGGAACCTGTCTATGATAGTCGGATGGAAGAGTTGACCTTTGGCAAGGAAGTCGAAAACCTAGAGATTACTCTCCATCAACACGCACTGACCATCACAGACTCTTTCGATGATCAAATCCACATTTCTTACCATCCATCTATTTCTGCTCACCATGATCTTATCACAAATCAAAACGATAAAACGCTGAGCCTCACTGATAAGAAACTGTCTGAAACTCCATTTCTCTCTTCTGGAATTGGCGGGATTCTCCATATCGCAAGCAGCTACTCTCGTCGTTTTGAAGAAGTTATTCTCCAATTGCCAAAAGGGAGAACTCTAAAAGGAATCAACATCTCAGCAAATCGCGGTCAAACCAGTATCACCAATGCCAGCCTTGAAAATGCGACCCTCAATACCAATAATGCCTATCTCCTCCGAATTGAAGGAAGTCGTATCAAAAACAGTAAAGTCACAACCCCTAATATCATTAATATCTTTGATACAGACCTTACAGATAGTCAGCTAGAGTCAACAGAACATCACTTCCACGCTGAAAATATCCAAGTCCATGGTAGGGTTGAACTGACTGCCAAATATTATCTCAGAATCATCCTAGACCAGAAAGAGAGCCAACGAATTAACTGGGACATCTCAAGCAACTATGGTTCTATCCACCAATTCACAAGAGAAAAGCCTGAATCAAGAGGCACGGAATTAAGCAACCCTTACAAAACTGAAAAAACCGATGTCAAGGATCAACTCATTGCGAGATCTGATGATGATATTGAACTAATATCCACACCAAACAGACGTTGACAAAAGCGCTTACATCTGCTACTATGGAAGCATATTTATCTAACTAAAAAGGAGGTTCTACCATGAAACAAGAATGGTTTGAAAGTAATGATTTTGTAAAAACAACAAGCAAGAACAAGCCTAAAGAGCAAGCTCAAGATGTTGCAGACAAGGCTGAAGAAACGATAGCCGATCTCGATACACCAATTGAAAAAAATACTCAAGTAGAGGAGGAAGTCTCTCAAGCTGAAGTCGAACTTGAAAGCCAGCAAGAAGAGAAAATTGAAACGCCTGAAGACAGTGAAGCGAGAACAGAAATAGAAGAAAAGAAAGCATTAGATTCTACTGAGGAAGAGCAAGACCTTTCTAAAGAAACAGAAAAAGTCACTATAGCTGAAGAGAGTCAAGAAGCACTTCCTCAGCAAAAAACAACTACGAAAGAGCCCCTTCTTCTCAGTAAATCCTTAGAAAGTCCTTATATTCCCGACCAAGCTCCAAAATCTACGGATAAATGGAAAGAGCAAGTGCTTGATTTTTGGTCTTGGCTAGTGGAGGCTCTCAAATCTCCTACAAGCAAGCTTGAAACAAGTAGCACACACAGCTACACAGCCTTTCTCTTGCTCATTCTGTGTTCTGCATCTTCCTTTTTCTTTAGTATCTACCACATCAAACATGCTTACTATGGACATATAGCAACTATAAACAGCCACTTCCCTGAACAATTTGCTTCATTAACTCTCTTTTCGATTATCTCTATCCTAGTAGCGACAACACTCTTCTTCTTTTCATTCCTCTTGGGTAGTTTCGTCGTGAGACGATTTATCTACCAAGAAAAGGACTGGACGCTAGAAAAGGTTCTCCAACAATATAGTCAACTCTTGGCAATTCCAATCTTCCTCACTGCCATTGCTAGTTTCTTTGCCTTCTTTGACAGCCTACGATTTTCAGCCCTTTTGTGTGTGATTAGCATTGGAATCATTCTGCTTGCTAGTCTCCATATCATTACAAGACCAAGTCAAACAAGTGAAACAGACTCCTTCTATCAATTATTCTTGTCTGTCCTTGTGAACGGAGTCATTATCCTCCTCTTCTTTGTAGCTGAAGTAGCACTGATTGGGGATTATCTTCGTATCTTGGCCTTTCTTTAAACTTTAATCCTGTCTTTCATGGCAGGATTTTTTATATATCAAAAAGCAAGTCAATTGACCTGCTTCTGCTTTACTTTTCTTGTGCTAATGTTTTAAAATCTTTGTCTAAGATGGGTTGGATTTCTATAGTTTAGTAGTATGATAACGTTGCTATGAAGTTTGTTATTCCAAATAATATGCAAACTAGTTATATGTAAAATTAAGATTAGAAACCACCAATCTCCATTTTTTAACTTTTAATGAAATTCATCCATATTAATAACTTTGCTTGCTCTAGCAATAACATCCTTATCATGAGTCACGACAATAACAATCTTTTCCTCGTTCACTAATTTCTCAACCTCATTTAGAAATAATTCCGTTGAATTTCTGTCCAAATTTCCTGTAGGCTCATCGAATAAATATATATCCTTTTCTTGCGATAAACTCCTCATGAGTAGAATTTTTTGTTTCTGACCTTGCGAAATATTTGTGGCTTTCCCATCAATCTGATGACTTAGAGCTATATTGAGATTCAGACTATCAAGATTATTTGATTCATAGTTTTCCTTATTAAATAGGGTGAAATTAATATTTTTTGAAACACTTCCAGGGAATACATGAAATTCAGATGAATACACGCTTAAATAATCCAAAATATTAGTCTCCTCTAAAGTAGAAAAACTTTCCATTCCATTCAGTACAATATCACCCTCTGTTGGAGAAGATAATCCCTGAATAATATTCAAAAGGGATGATTTCCCAGTTCCATTACCGCCTGTAATAATGGTTAATTCACCACTATTAAACTCGAAATTTAATTTATTAAACACCAATCTTTCATCCCATTTTTTACATAAATTCCGGCATGACAATTGTTCAATTTTAGATACTGGAATGGTAGCAAGATTACTTTCCATCCCTACTTCCTCTAGTCCAATAAACTCAAAGGAATATTGACTTTTTTTCAATGCTACCCAAGATGTAATTAAAGAATTTAAAATGCTGGATAACAGTAATAAAATCAAAATACTATTTGTATACTCAGATATATGTGCGTAATCTCTAATAATATTTACAGTAGCAAGCAAAAATGAACCAGTTAAACCAATAAATATCTGCGTAGAAGCTAATAATCTATTGGTAATATGTGTACTATCTAGTTTCGTTCCCAATAGTTCATTGAGTCTTTCATCAAATTCTTTGATGAAGTCGCTAGATTTTTGGAAACTTATAATATCTTGCAAACCATAAATTGTATTTTCTACCAGAGAACTAAAGTTAGAACTATTAGCAATAAATTCTCGCTGATTTTTTACAACTTTTCGTATTTCAAAATTGACATATAAACCAAGAATAGCTATAGATACGCATGTAACTGCGAAAATAATAATATTCAATTTTAATAGCAATAACAGTAGCAAACAAAACACTAAAAGCTGTACCTTTAAGTAAAATTTTTGCATAATACCTGTTGCTGATAACAATAAATTCCAAAAATAACTACTCACATACTCATAATTTTTAGTTAAAGAAAAATCATTTAATTGGTTCTTATAAAAAGAGGACAGAATATCATTTAAAAAATTATTCTCAATCTTTCCTTTTAATCTCGTTTCTAATATAGAGAACTGCCAATACAAATATGAAGCTAATATTATTGAAGCTAGGGTAAATAGTTGAATACTAAACTGAATGTTAAGTAGACCAGACATTGTTATTTGTAGTAAAAAAGCAATAGCAATAGGTAAACTAATTTTAGCTAATCCCAAGAAAAAGATTGCCAATTTTCTCTTCCAACCAAGTGAAGCTAGAAATCTATGATATAACTTATCTGCATAGCTTATCGTAACAATATCTTTTCTATCTTCTGAATTAACATTCTCATTCTTTTGAGGAATTAAAACAATTCCTACACTCTGACTAAAAAGTTCTAATCTTGAAATTTTCTCAATTTCCTCATTTGCAGGATCAGAAACAATCAATGAACTACTGTCTCCATCCAACACGACGATATAATGAGGCAAGCTAGCTCTTTCTACTACCAGTAAATAAGGAAATGATACGTTGTTTAACAAACTAGGAGTCTCAATTTGATAAGAATCCGCATCAATACCATAGCTTTTTAGTATATCTTCTATATCAAACAAAGACAGTCCTTGGTGGTTATTGTTATCAAATTGTAGACTATCTAAATGTTCTAATTTTGGGAAATAGTAAGAAATGATTGTCTTTACACAAGCCATTCCACAATCCAGCAAAGTTGCTTGTTTATAGTGACTAACCATTATTTTCTCCTTTTTCAACACTTATCTTACTATAACCATCAACTTCAATGACGCTATTCGAAGTTTGATTTGTCGTAGGAACCTTTAAAACTTCTCCTGTATTATTTGTATGCAAAGTATAGATTCCATCAAAATCTTTAGGAACTGTAATAGATACATCGCCAACAAGAGTATCTACAAAAATTTTTTCGAAAGTTGCATTTTTCCCTAAGGAAATGGTTACATATAACTTGTCTTTCCCTTGTGAACTCAAAGCCAAATTAAAGCCATGTTGCGAAAATGGTAGATATAGACTATCTGAACTCATTTTAACGTTTTTAGTTATGTTATTCACTGATTCTTCGGAAACTTTTCCTTCTATTTGAACACTTGTTTCATCTGATTCACTCTTGACAACTTTAACATCAATTGCTTGCTTTGAACCATAAAACTCTAACGTTTTAATACTTTTAGAAGAAAGAGCCCATGATTGTTTCACACTGATTGTCGTCTCTCCTCGTTTTAAGGTTAATAAAATTCCAGCCACTACAAACAGTAACAACAGCCCAATTACAATTCCTATTTTTTTCATCATTAGTACTCCTACTTAAATTCTTTTTTACTGAATACAACAAACGCAAGTACAATCACTGCTATACTTACCAATATAGGATAGCCTACATTCGTAAGGGTAAATTGACTTACTCCAGGGGAAGCTTTCAAATTTAAAGTCATAAGTAAATAGTCTCTCACACTCTCACCAGAGTTTGGAAGGACATAAACCAATAGGTTATCAAACAGTAAAATATAGAGTATATAAATCATACATGATTCATAAACCTTATCAAATATTTGAAAAATTAATAATGAGATACTGATAATAACCAAATAGTATGGTAATTGATGTAAAAATGTCGAAACAATCAACACCAAGTCTCCCTCCAAATAGACAAGAGCTGTTAAACCATAAAAAATAGTTACATATAGGAAAGACAAACAAAAGGCTCCCAAAGTTTTATATAAAAATAACTTCCATCGTTGGTTTTCTTTTGTGAGTAGAATATTAATCGTACGAAAACTATAATCTTCCCCCCAGAAAAATAAATTAGTAGAGATGAAAAGCAAAGGAATAAAACCACTTACATTTGAAATCAATACTCGAAATTCTGGTTCATCTCCATTCGATGACTTAAAAAATAAGGAGAATAACAAAATCAATAATCCTATCAACAAACTAGGAAGTACTCCTCTTTTTTCCCAGTAAAATTTATACATATCTGCTTTAAGAGAATTCATGACTCTCCTCCTTTCTTAAATCATCAGATAATATTATGCAAATAGTAGTCCTCAAAGCGTTCTTTCTTAATATAAATATCCTGTATCACTAGATTTGACACGACACTATATTCCAAGATAGCCATTAATTTTTCCTTTTCTAGCACAACCAGATAGTCCTCCTGCTCAAAATGAACAATTCCCTCTTCTTTTAAAAACGTTTTTAGAATCTGATTAGCACTCGTCTTAAGAAAGAGCTTTTCCGACAAATCATTTGCTAGCTCTTTTGAACTCATCACATTTAGAATTTTCCCCTTTTTCATAATGATATACTTATCTGTTATAAACTCCAACTCCGATAGGATATGGCTTGAAATCAAAAAGGTAACTCCCAACTGATCCCTTAAATTCAAAATCATTTTTCTTAAATCTGAAATCCCTTGAGGATCTAAACCATTCACTGGTTCATCTAAGATAATAAGCTCTGGATTATCCAAAAGAGCAATTGCTATCGATAGTCTTTGCTTCATTCCAAGGGAATAGTTTTTTACTTTTCGATCCCATGATGTTTGGGGTAGGCGAACCAATTCCAACATTTTTATGATATCTGTCTTTAAACCAAATCTTGTTTTATAATATTGCAAGTGTTGACGTCCAGTCAAGTTTGGATAAAGGGCAGGTGATTCGATAATACTGCCAATCTTATGCTGCGAAACACTCTCGATTTCTCCCTTATCAGATTGAATTAGTCCTAGGAGAATTCTCATTAATGTTGTCTTTCCAGCACCATTCTCTCCGATAAGACCACATATTTCCCCTTGCTCAATATCAAAGGAAATATTATGTAGAACCTGTTCTTTCCCATATGTTTTATCAATATTTTTAAGACTTAAAATCACACGATTCATAGTTTCTCTCCGTTCATTATATCCTTTGCTTTCATGAATTATCCTCCACCTCTGAAATCCCAAAATTCTTAACATCTGTAATTTCCTCAGGCAGAATTACAATTCGCTCTTCGCCTGCATCTAAAATAGCTAAACGGAATGGTTCCTTATTCAACTCTATTTGTACCAACTTTTGCTCCGCCGTGTTATTTCGAAACAGCAAACTGTGGCGAGTTTGTGTAAACGTCTCTAGCGAGATACTAAAATCTTCCATTTCCATCTCCTATCCATAAAACCAAAAACTAAGACTTAAGAATACTTCAAATCCAAACATTTTTCTTTCCTCCTTATCTCTTGTTCTTTATGATTAAAGTATAGCGCTTTCAAAAATAAAAAAACATGACAAAAATGTCATGTTAGCTCTCCATTTCCTCAAAAGTTTTTATATCTTTTTCTTTTTCTCCCAATATACGCGCTTCTAATACTGAGTCCCCAAATGCTTGAGCACAAATAATAGCTCTATCGTATAAGCGGATGGCTTTTTCCTTATCCTGTTTATGAAATAAGGTACACATAGCTTCAAGCATATCAACAATTGGCTTGTTTTGAAAATCCTGCGATAAAATCATCAGCCTGTTCATCGCCTTAACATAAGGCTCAAAAGTGGAGTAAGATTTTTCCATCCATTGAACAGCTAAAGAATCAAGCACTGTTCTCTTTAACATATAAGCTGTCTCTAAATCTGATGAATTTGTTTCTCTTATAAGTTTTTTAGAAAGCATCCAAAACAGTTCATGATTATACCCCATCGGTCTTGCTAAACACGAAACAAAGTACAATTTTATAAGAAGCAAATCATTCACCGAATAGTTTTTCCTTATCTTTACTTGTTCAAAATATTCATCCAGCAAAGCATCGCCAAAACCTGCATCTTCACTTACAAAGACATCAAAACTAGCTTGTAAGGCACTAACTGCAATCTGCTCATCCTCAGGTAGACTGTCATAATAGTGTTCGTAAACTCTTTCAAACAACTCTTCCTTAACTTGGATTCTATCATCATCTCCATAAGTTTGAAACTTAATGAGTTTATCCTTTAATATCAAGTACTCGGAGGGTAAAATCATATGATCCATATCTACTATATGTGAAATTGAACAGCCTAGTTTGTAAGCTATATACTCTACCTTGGATAAACTCGGGGAAGACTGGCCTGATTCAATCCGTGCTAATTGGCGCACCGTTATCTCAGTTTCATCATCACAAAGAGTTTCACGAGTGATATGTTTCATCTCTCGCAACATTCGGATTCTTTTACCTACTTCCTTCTTGATATCCATCTTAAAATCTCCTGATAATTAGTTACCGAATAATATTATATTTTTTATATTATGCTGTTTTTTATTGAACTAAGCAATTCTTAAAATTTTATATTACAAAACTTAACAAGACTAAACCATATTTCGCACGCTAAATAGCAATTGACCTGCTTCTGCTTTACTTTTCTTGTGCTAATGTTTTAAAATCTTTGTCTAAGATGGGTTGGATTTCTAATTGATTGGCATCTAGTTGGTGGTAAGATGCTGATGGTAATACCTCTAGAAATTTTGCATAGTCCAAGCGGGCAATGGCTTCATAATCTTCTGGTTTAGAGCCCTCTCCTGTGATTTGAACCAAGTCAATTTCCCACTGGACTTCCTTATCCAGCAATTGCTCAATATAGGCTGCAGGAACAAATGGTTCTCTCGGTAACACTGTCTTGACTCCTTGCGCCAGATGGTAAACGCCATGCACTTGCCCTTCTCCATCCTGATAGAAGGAAACTCTTGCAAAGTATGCATCTGTCTCTTGAACCGCACGCACACGCGCTTCAAACTGAGCTAAGCCGTCTTCCTCTAAAAAGCTTTTCAAATCCTCATGACTAAAGAAAACAGGATTAAAAATTCCTTGGCAAATCGTAAAACGAGCCGCAGTGTCTGCAATATGAGTTTGAATACTTGCTTGGAAATAAGCTTCAAAGTCAAAACCATCTAGCCCGTCAATCTCAGTTCCTGTGTAAGCAAGCAGGGCATCTAAAAATGATTTGATAATCTCCCAGTCTGTCTTTGTGAGTAGGTCAGGAAGATCGACACGATAAGCCTTTTGACCATCATCATAACTAACTTTAAAGAGAAATTGTGATTGCCCCACTATCGCACACTCGATATACTCGAGACGGTTAAGAGGCTGACGGAGATAGACGGCATCATAGCTATGTGACTCCAAACCATCTACCAAGGCCAAGATGGACTTGGCAGTCAAAATTTCCTGTTCTCCTAAAATACTCTGTTTATTTGGAATAAAAAATGTTTTCGTCATAACTGGACTCCTTTTGAAATCGTTTACATATAGTATACCTTATTTTCCTGAAAGATACAGAAACAAACTTTAGATTTTTGAGTAAAAAGCATAGAAAAACAGCCCCTAAGGACTGTTTGATCTTATACAGTAGCTGCTTGATCCAAGCTTTCACCGATAGCGGCTAGGCGCTCGATAACTTCTGCTTGTGTCAATTCATTTTCTGAGACATAGCGGTTACGTGGGTGAACACGGCATTCGTGTGAGCAGCCACGAAGGTACTTGTCTTCATTTTCTTCTGATGTCAAGATACGACGGTTACAGAATGGATTTCCACAGTTGACATAACGTTCACATGGTGTTCCATCAAACCAGTCTTTCCCTACGATGGTTGGGTTAACATGGTTAACATCAACGGCGATACGCTCGTCAAAGACGTACATTTTCCCATCCCAAAGCTCGCCTTGAACTTCTGGGTCTTTACCGTAAGTTGCGATTCCTCCGTGCAATTGGCCGACATCTTTGTAGCCTTCACGGACCATCCAGCCTGAGAATTTCTCACAGCGAACCCCACCTGTACAGTAAACCACGACACGCTTGTCCATGAATTTTTCTTTGTTGTCACGAACCCACTGTGGCAACTCACGGAAGTTGCGGATATCTGGGCGGATAGCCCCACGGAAATGTCCTAGATCATACTCGTAATCGTTACGTGTGTCAAGGACAACTGTATCTTCGTCAAGAAGGGCTTCTTTGAACTCTTTTGGAGATAAGTAAGCACCTGTTGTTTCAAGTGGGTTGATGTCATTATCAAAGTCGTTGTCTTCCAAACCAAGGTGGACAATCTCTTTCTTGTAGCGAACAAACATCTTCTTGAAGGCTTGTTCATTTTCTTCGTCAATCTTGAACCAGAGATCTTCCATGCCTGGGAGGCTGTGAACGTAGTCCATGTATTTTTGAGTTGTTTCGTAATCACCTGAAACTGTTCCGTTAATTCCCTCGTCAGCAACTAGGATACGACCTTTAAGGCCGATTGATTTACAGAAAGCCAAGTGGTCTGCAGCAAATTGCTCTGCATTTTCAATTGGAGTGTAAAGGTAGTAAAGTAAGACACGAATATCTTTTGCCATAAGATTTGTTCTCTTTTCTATTCTTAAATTTTCAGAATTTTTCATCTAACTATACTAGTATACCTGCTTGAGAAAGCGAATGCAATTTATTTGACTGGAAATTGTAGAAAGGTGCTTATCCCTGCACTTCATCAGTAACCATAGCGAATAGCAGATAATTCTCTCAATTTTTTGTTCTGCTCGGATTGACTTTCTGACAAACTTAGCTTGTTATCAATCAATATGCGCGCAAGGTCAACATTCATTTGACTCAATATAAATGGGGTAGAGATCCCATCGTCCTCTAATCGCCTTTTATAACTTACTAACAGATTTTTCAAAGGAGTCAGTTGAGGCGTATCCTTTATATCTTCCAATAGATGATCTATGATAATCATGGCTTCACAACGCCTTTCACTTCCTCCTGCAAACCATTTTAATGATGTCATTCTTATTTTCCTCCTTAAATTGAAAAGCTATCATTCCTAACTCTCGTACCAATATTTCACCCAAATACCCTATGTAAAAAAGTCATCAAAAATGGTAATGTCGCGAAAATATTATTAATCACATGCACCGCATAGGAAGGATAAATGCTCTTGGTATAGCGGGTCAAACTAGCAAAGATGATGCCAGATGTTGCAAAGACGAAGATATCTAACAAACTAGGCAGGCTTGAAAAATGAGGAAGAGCAAATAAAATTGACGGAAGAA
>NZ_CAMHZQ010000002.1 GCF_946190275.1 Streptococcus mitis
GCACTAATCACTGTATTGGCATCTGCGGCGTTATGAGCGACTGTCACGACACCTGTGTTGGCATCGATGCTTACGCCGTCCTTAGGAGTTGCTAGACTCCATGTTGAATCTGTCTTCGTTGCGACTACCTTGTCATTACCGACACTGACTTCAAGACGATCCGCATTGTTACTTGGGGTAACTGTTACTTGTGCCTTATCTGAATCAACTGCTACAGCTGGCGCATCTGGCGTAACTTCTTTTAACTGTTCCTTAGCATTTAATAAATCCAAAGATAATCTTTTATATTCTGCTGTTGTTTTTAAATCACTAGATTTCAATAAAGCATCGATCTCATTTAATTTATTTTCATAATTGCTAGCACTATCACCTGTCTTTTGGCTTTTATCTGTAGACTCTGTTTCTTTTAATTTATTATATATTCTCTGCAAGAGATTCTTAGCTAGGTTACTCGTATCCTGACTAATACTAAATTCTAATCCAGAAATAGGAAGTGCATAATGATTATGAGGCGATTGATATCCCATTCCTAAATGTTGATTATCAGCAGAACTAATACGAACAGTATAATCTGTTACTCCTTTTGGTAGAACAATATTTTTACTTGTAAATTTCCCTGGTGTACCGTTTGGCTTGTTCGTCTCCTCTGCCATTTTTGCTTCAACTTGCTTTTTATCTAGTGTCTTATTATTATATGCACTTCTTATATACTCTGTCTTATTTCCGTCTCTCGCCGGTGTTATAATTGCTTCACTATCATCTCTAGTATCCGTTGGAGCAAAAGTGTTAGTATAAATTGTTTTCTTCACCCCATTTTCATCAATCATAACTTCTACTTTATATTTTGCTTTTCCTCCATTGATATCACCAGAATACCCTGTCTTAAAGGAAATTTTTACTGTAGAACCAGTTTCAGAGGAGTAGGCTTTAAATGTCTTTTCAATACCATTAAATCCCTTAACACCTCTTGCAATACCATTTCCTTCTTTGTCTTCTTTATACGGTTGACCATCAAATGTTTTTTCCTCTCGGTCCGCTAAAGTTCTAACTTTTGATAGAAATAGCATATAGTCACCAGTTCGATCAAATGCTTGTTCTCTAACATATGTGTCATAATAGTATTCGTAATTTCCTTTGATTGTACGAACAGTATTTACTGTTTCTAATGGAAAAACTCCACCTTCTGTTTTTCTTGCAATTGCAAATTTTCCTGTTTCTCCATTATCTGTTACAGCTTTCCAGCCACCAAATTCATTAATTTCATTAACCGCTCCTTTTTCTACTTGTTTAGAGTTACCAACAGTGTCCATATCTCTAATTTTGTCATTATTTTCAACTGAATTTTCCAATTCGTTTAGTTTTGCTTTCAATTCATCCAGACTAGCTCCCTCTGCTGGCTCTTCAAATACTTTATTTGCAGAAGGATCATCATTAGTGGTAGAACTATCCATCCCACTATCTGGATTTGATCTACGAACTCGTTTCAAAACCGCAGGTTTCTCTTGATTTGTCTCAGTATTCAATGTTGTTGGAGTATCAGTAGGAATTACTGATTCCCTATTTTCTTTTTCAGATTTAGCAAGAGGTTGCTTGTTTTCTTCTACGGAATTTTTTTTATCAGCCTCCTTATTTCCTTCTTTTATTTTAGAGTCAGTCGATATACTTTCATCTCTATTTGCGCTTGTAACTCCCAAAATAGCTTCGTTCGTAGAATTTTGTTGCTCTGATGCCTCTACAGCACCATTTCCTAGAAACATCAAAAGAGCCGCTACAGCTACTGAAGCAGCACCAAAACTTACTTTACGAATAGAAAAACGTAATTGTTTTTCACGATTGTGATTATCTTTATAAAACATCTGATTTCCTCCATTTTAAATATCTTATTATATTTTATAATACTCTTTTCATCTAATAAATCAATAGATTATTTTCAAAATTTTATATCACCAAACGAACTATATCCGTATATATATATATATATATACGGATATTTACTGCTTTTGTTTTATAATTATTACATTTAATGCAAATAAATATCTATTGTCTGAAAAATTACGTTTTTATAACATTTTCAAATTCCAAAAAACTATAATATTCAACTTGTTAATTTTTATATTTTATCCCTTGATTTCTATTGAGTCTGTTTTGTTATATAAAAGTATCATCTACAATGATAACCATCAAATTCACATTAAAAAATTTTTTCAAGGCTAGACAAAAATTCTTTAAAATCAGTAAAAACGCATAGTATCAGTTATCTAAAAACTTGATATTATGCGTTTTATTATTAAAAGATTTTCATTCTTATTTTTGATTACATGAAGTAATAATTAAGTGGGAATAGAAATCTAACACCTTTTCAACATTTGTTCTTCCTATCGAACGCTTTCGATTTTCCAACTATTCCACCCCTTAAAGCGTATAGAACCTTGCTGATCAGTTCGGTAAACTTTGCTATTGATACCCTCCAGTCGTGTCAAGGTTTCCTGATGGGGGAGTTTCGTTCGATTGTTCTTTCCAACTGAGATGAGAGTCATCTCTGGTTTGAGCTGTTCTAAAAAGGCTGAACTTGATGATTTTTTAGAGCCATGTTGGCCAACTTTCAAAACATCCACTTCTAGGTCAGGATACTGCTTCAGCAAGTCCCTCTCTCCTTTCTCCTCCAAATTTCCCGTGAAGAGAAAGTGCTTATCCAAGAGTTTCCCATACAGAACCAGGGAATCTTCATGACCTCCGTCTCCAATTTTCCTTGGAGATAGGACTTCTAACTGACTTCCGAAAATTGACAAATTCTCTCCTGCTGTTATACTTCTAACTTTTGTTTGGGTCGCTTGTAGTTCTGTCACAAATTCCTTCTGTTTCAAACCGCCTTTTGATACTAAAATCTCCCCTACATGGAAAGCCTTGGTCACCTCCAACAAATCTCCAACATGTTCCTTGTCCATATTTGTCAAAATCAGCTGGTCAATCTTGGCTACTCCGCGACTTTTAAGATAGGGTATCAAGCTTCGCTGAGCATTGCTGGTCGTCGCCTTTTCTTGCCATTTTTCTATTTTCTTATCAGATTCTGCCTTGCCACCTACGTCTAGGAGAATGGTTTTCCCAGTTACATCCCGTAGGAAAATACTTTCGCCTTGCCCCACATCCAGCATGGTGATTTCATTTTCTAGTGGATACTTGGTCAGGAGAAAGAGCCCTGTAATCAATAAACTCAATACTATTAGCCTTTTAATGTTTTTCCTCAAATCATAGACTAAAGCCAAAGAAATTAATAGTAGTATCAACAGCCATGCATTGGGTTGTCCAAAGACCAGAGGTCTACTTGCCACCTGTGATACCAATCGAATCATCCCCTCCAACCATTCAAAAATAAAATTCAGCTGAATGACTGGATAGAGAAAGGAAAGGACAAATAAGACAGACAAGAGCGGTAAGAAGACCAAGTCAAAAAGAAAGGAAAAGACAAAAGTCAAAAGGATGGACCAAGGCTGAAATTCCGCAAAATAGAAGGATAGAATGGGCAATATGCCCAAGGAAATGACTAGACTTTCTCTGGCAATAGCCTTAAGCCCCTCCCCTTCTTTGCTGGTCATGGTCAAGATAAAAGCATAAGCGCAGGACAAGACTCCTCCTGCTGTCAAGAAAAAGTTTGGCATGATGATAAAGAATACAAGCACCGTCAAGGCAAAATTATCCAAGCCCTTAACACCATGTTGAGCCAGTAACTTTTGCAGGAGACTGCGAATGACCGAAGCTGAAAATCCTGTCAGCCCAGCATAGATAAGAGAAAAGGGATAAGTCAGCCATTTCAACTTTTCTTGAGTCAAGCCCAATCGTAAGAGAAGTTTCTTAAAGCCATCCATGAAAAAACCTACCTGCATGCCAGACAAAGCAAAAAGGTGGATAATTCCTAAACTAGAATAAAGCTCATTCATCTCCTCAAAATCTGTGTCCAGATGTCCTAGTAAGAGCCCAGTCATGTAGTTACGCATTGGATCTGGAAAGTGTGTCTTAATCCAAACTACAGCCTTTCGACGTAAGCTGGATAGATTTTCACCTATATCCCAACTGCCAACCTTTTGAAGTGACTGGATTTTTTTGATATTGAGAGTTTGATAAATTCCCTGAGTCTTCAGATAGGCTTGGTAGTCAAATCCACCAAAATTTCTCTGCCCTTCTGGCTCCGAAATCTTCCCTTCTAGTTCTATATTATAAAGGTCTGTCAAGGTTTGAAAGACTTCTTTTTCCTCCTCGGACTGGAGTTTATAATAAACTTGAAAAATGCGTCCATCAGACTTACCACGAAAGGATAGACTATCACCATTAACCTTAATAGTGTCAGGCAAAATCCGTACCCTTTCAACAGAGCCCGCTAGGTTTTGACTAGCTTGACTCTGTTGCCAAGTTTGAAACAGAAACCAGAAACTAAAGATTCCACAAATCACTAGAACTTTGCCTGCTAATTTCCAAGAAAATTGGATAAAGAGACAGACTAGCAGAAAAACAAAGCCCAACAAAGCAAGATAGGATGCTGAGAAAATAGCGTAATAAAGCCAAAGTAACAGAAAACTCAGGTAAACTAGGGGAATGGGGAAATTCTTAATCCACTGTAACATAGTCTTTTAGCTTTTCTATCGTTTTAGAACCAATGCCAGAGACCTTCTTAAGTTCATCAACCGATTTGAATTTCCCATTTGTTTCACGATGGTCGATAATGTCCTGAGCTCGTTTGCCACCTAGTCCTTTGACCTGTTTAATCTCTTCCAGACTGGCCTTGTTGAGATTGACCTTCTTTTCTTTGCTTGTTGAAGAAGCCACTCCAGAACCAGTCTGTTGACTAGCTGCCTCTTCTCCCTTAGTGGGAACGTAAACCAGAGCCTCGTCACTAACTTTCTGAGCTAGATTGAGCGACTTGCTATCTGCTTGTTCTGTCAAGCCACCAGCCTTCTGAACAGCGTCATTGACTCGACTACCTACAGGCAAATCATAAATCCCTGGTGATTTTACAGCACCTTTCACATCTACTGTAATTAGATCTTGTTCAAGGCGTTCTTCCTTTTCTTCCTTCACTTCCTTTTCGGTCGATGAACCCTTGGAAACAGCTACAACTTCTGCCTGTAAATTCGTTTCTTTGACAGGTGTGTGTGGAGCTGGCTTTAGCAGGAAAAATCCGCCTACAAGCAAGCCCAGACCAGTACAGATGACAATAATTTTATACTCTTTGATTTTCTCGATAATTACTTCCATATTTTCTCCTCTCTTAAATTATTCGTAAGAGGAAGAAAAAACAGTTGAAAATTTCTTCTCAACTGCTTATTTATTTGCAAAATAGTCTTCCTTAGTCAAGACATAATGAACTCTTGTCACGATTCGACCTTCTTCATGCTGGTCCATACAAGCATAAGCTTCTTCGTGGGAAAAACGCATTCCTGATTTCTCCATGACCTTTCCAGATGCAGGATTGTCCTTATCGTGAAGGGCGGTCAACTTGTTCATTCCAATCTTCTCAAAAGCTAGCTCAATCACAGCACGATTGGCTTCTGTCGTCAATCCTTGATTCCAATATTTTTTATTGATAATGTAACCAATAGCTGCCTTCTTAAGAACAGGATCAATCTTGTGCAAATCAATTGTTCCGATAAATTTGCCATTGCTTTTTAGTTCTATTCCCCAACGTCCCAAGGAATTAGCCAAGTAGAACTGAGCAATATTATTTTTGGTTTCTTCCAAGCTTTGATTGGTTGGAAAAGTGTAGCGCGTATTTTCTATGTCCGAGGCATAGTCAAACATTTCTTCCGCATCATCCAAAGTTACAGGTCTAAGCAATAAACGCTCAGTCTCCACTATGGGATACTGAGATAGTTTTAAAAAGATTGATTCCATAGGTTTCCACCACTTGAAAAGTTTCTAACTAATATAAGGATATTGAATGAAACATTGCATTGAGATAACTTAAAATACAAAAGAACTATCCTTCAGATAGAGGTTGAGGATCTAATTCTTCACTCTCTGCTTTTTTAACTGGTACTGGTTCATAGGCTCGGATAATCTGAGCGACAACTGGATGACGAACCACATCCTTGGCTGAAAAATGAACAAAGTCAATCTGGTGAATGTTCTTGAGTTTCTCTTGGGCATCAATCAAACCTGACTTGACATTGCGTGGCAAGTCAATCTGACTGATATCTCCATTGATAATCATCTTAGAATTAAAACCTAAACGCGTCAAGAACATCTTCATCTGCATGATGGTCGTATTTTGCGCCTCATCGAGAATGACAAAGGCATCATCCAAGGTTCGTCCACGCATATAGGCAAGGGGCGCAATTTCAATAATTTCACGCTCCATGAGACGAGTCGTTTGGTCTTTCCCCAGAATCTGATACAAGGCATCATAAACAGGTCTAAGGTAAGGATCTACCTTCTCCTTAAGATCACCCGGAAGAAAACCTAGACTCTCTCCAGCTTCCACTGCCGGGCGTGTTAGGATAATCCGCTTAACCTGCCCACGTTTAAGGGCTGTCACTGCCAAGGTCACTGCAAGAAAGGTCTTCCCTGTCCCTGCTGGTCCGATTCCAAAGGTCACATCATGCTGTTTAACACTATCCACATAAAGTTTTTGACCCAGTGTTTTGACACGGATAGGCTTCCCTGTATTGTCCTTGATAATTTCTTCTTCGTAAAGGGCGACAAACTTATCAATTTCATCGTTTTTGACCATGCTAATTGCAGTCACCACATCTGGCGTACCAACGGTCATCCCACGGTTCACCAAGACCATCAAAGCCTGAATAACCTGACGGGCTTCCTCACAGGCAGTCTCTTCTCCCAAAACCTGGACAATCTCCGTACGGGCATGAATCACCACATCCAGCTCTTCTTCCATCAAACGAAGATGGCGTTCATTGGAACCAAAAAGATGAAACAAGTCATCTGGATGACTCAGTTGAATGTCTATTGAATGTTCCTTCAAATAAAGAACCTCTCTAATCCTTTTATTTCTTTTTATTATAGCAAAGGGGTGGAGAAATTACTAGCCCAAACCCAATGAATCATGCTAGTGTTCTAAGTATTCTTGCCAGATAGCGTCAAAGTCTCCTAGGTTAAAAGAGAAACTGGCATGTTCTTCCAGAAAGCGACTCACCTCATCAAAATCATCTGTGTGTTTTGGAAAGGTTGACTCTTCAAAAGCTAGGTCTGCCAAGATAGCTTTGGGACTGTTACTTTTAGGATTGCGCTCGGTCATGAGCCAAGTGTAAAATGATTTTCTCATAAGTCTCCCTAAATCAATTCTGTACCAAACTGGTCTTGCTTGATTTTACCAGCCTTCATCAAACCACCAAGTGCTTTCTTGAACTGACCTTTAGAAATGCCAAAGGTTGCCTTGATGTCGTCTGGAGATGACTTGTCATTCAAGGTCATGAAACCGCCATTACTTTCCAAATAAGTCAAAATCATCTGAGCATCATTTTCCAACATCTCAAAAGAACGTGGTTTAAGGGAAAGGTTCAAGGTACGGTCCACTTCACGGAACCCAATAACGCGCGCATCTAATACTTGCCCCAAACGTGGCTCTGCGTAACGCTCGCTAGGATGGATAAAACCAAGCATGTTATTTTCTGGCAGGTAAACAAAAGTTCCTGACAGCTTGAGGCGGTAAACAATGGCTGGCCAGTTTTGGTTCTGCATGTTGTTGTAGGCAGGACGAGCCAGACGTTGGAAGTCTTCTTGATAAGCCAAGAGGCCCCAGATACGGTCTTTCTTGTCCACTTCTAGACGGATGTAGAGTTTATCCCCCTTCTTTGGCCAGAGTTCCTTAAGCTCAGGGAGGATATCAAGTGACACAACGATTTCCTTGTCAGGAAGACCTGTATCCACAAAGACACCCAAGTCCTTACGAACTTCTGTGACACGGCCCCAACCAAATTGGTCCTGAGTTGCAGTCACTTCTAGAGTGGTCAAGCGGAGCTTTTGCTTCATATCTGTATAGGCGAAACCTTTAACCGTATCCCCTACTGTATGCTGACCTTCTTCCTTAGCAAGAGCATAGGTTTGACCATCCTTTTGCACAAAGTAAAAACGGTCGTTTTCATCGATAATCAGTCCAACGATAAAACTTGCAAGATTTGTATTCATATTTCCTTCTTTCGAATAAAACTCAGCCAGCAATGCCAACTGAGTTTTTCTGTTTTTTATTTTTAGACTTCCAAAAGTTCTTTCTCTTTGTTGGCAGTCATGTCGTCGATGTGTTTAACAGCATCGTCTGTTACTTTTTGAATGTCTTTTTCAAGAGTCTTCAATTCGTCTTCAGTGATTTCTTTTGCTTTTTCTTGTTTCTTAGCTTCGTCCATAGCATCGCGACGGATATTGCGGACAGCCACTTTAGCATTTTCGCCGACCTTCTTCACTTCTTTAGCAAGGTCACGACGAGTTTCTTCTGTAAGAGCTGGGATAACCAAGCGAATCACAGAACCGTCATTAGCTGGTGTGATACCAAGATCAGAAGCGTTCAAGGCACGTTCGATGTCTTTCAATGAAGACTTGTCAAATGGTGTTACCAACAAAACACGCGCTTCTGGAATGGTAATTGAAGCGATTTGGTTAAGAGGAGTTTCGACTCCGTAGTATTCTACATGTACACGGTCAAGCAAGCTTGCATTGGCACGGCCAGCACGGATACCACCAAATTCACGAGCAAGTGATTGGTGAGACTGGGTCATTCTCTCTTTAGCTTTTTCAATAATTGCGTTAGCCATAATCTTTCTTATTCCTTTTCTTAGATATTATTTGAAACTGTTGTTCCGATATTTTCACCAAATACGACACGTTTGATGTTGCCTGGTTGGTTCATGTTGAAGACAACCAAGTCAATGTCGTTATCCATTGAGAGAGTTGAAGCTGTTGAGTCCATGATACGGAGACCTTTATTGATAACATCACGGTGGGTCAATTCTTCAAATTTAACGGCTGTCTTGTCCTTCTTAGGATCGGCATTGTAAACACCATCGACCCCATTTTTAGCCATAAGGATGGCATCCGCTTCGATTTCAGCTGCACGAAGGGCCGCTGTTGTATCTGTTGAGAAGTAAGGTGAACCAATTCCAGCACCAAAGATAACGATACGGCCTTTTTCAAGGTGACGAAGGGCACGTCCACGTACGTAAGGCTCTGCCACTTGTTGCATGGCAATAGCTGTTTGTACACGCGTATCGACACCAACTTGTTGCAATGAATCTGCCATCACAAGAGCATTCATAACAGTCCCAAGCATTCCTGTGTAATCTGCCTGAACGCGGTCCATACCTGCTTCTGCTGCAGGTTCTCCACGCCAGAGATTTCCTCCACCAATAACAAGGGCAATTTCGATACCTAAGCTATGAACTTCTTGAATCTCTTTTGCGATTGTTTGAACTGTTTGGATATCAATCCCTACGCCACGTTCTCCGGCAAGGGCTTCACCTGATAACTTGATTAAAATACGTTTATACTTGGGATTCGCCATTTTCACTCTCCTTTTTTTATCCTACCTATTTTATCACAATTTCTAAGATTTTTATAGTATCATGAGCAATTCTTTCAAAAAAATTAGACAGTTAAAAATTCCTCTAAGTCAGAAAGAGCACGCTCTGCAATTTTTTCATAACGAACCTTCTTATCACGAATACGCTCGCCTTCCAACTCCTTGATAATTCCGAAATTGACATTCATTGGTTGGAAGTGTTTGCTGTCCGCATGGGTGATATAATGAGCCAAACTACCAATCGCTGTTGTCTCTGGGAAAATAGACTCGCTTTCTCCCTTAAAAAGACGAGCCGCGTTAATTCCCGCAACCAAGCCTGAAGCCGCTGACTCTACATAGCCTTCCACACCCGTCATTTGACCAGCAAAGAAGAGGTTTGGCTGTTTCTTGGAACGATAGGTTTGCTCAAGAAGATTTGGTGAATCCATATAAGAATTGCGGTGCATGACACCATAACGAACAAACTCAGCATTTTCAAGACCTGGAATCATTTGGAAAACACGCTTTTGTTCTCCCCATTTGAGGTGGGTCTGGAAACCAACAATATTGTATAGGCTACCAGCTGCATTGTCCTGACGAAGCTGAACCACCGCATAAGGTGTTTTAAATTCTCCATCACGAGGTCCTGTGTAGTCGTCTGGATACTCCAAACCGACTGGTTTCATAGGACCATAAAGCATAGTTTTAATGCCACGTTTGGCCATAACTTCGATAGGCATACAGCC
This sequence comes from Streptococcus mitis, assembly GCF_946190275.1. Lineage (GTDB taxonomy): Bacteria > Bacillota > Bacilli > Lactobacillales > Streptococcaceae > Streptococcus > Streptococcus mitis_DC. Next base: position 10,246 of record NZ_CAMHZQ010000002.1, read on the forward strand.
TTCAAAGTACTTTTCTTTTTCAAAGGAATTGAGCGGTGCTTCTTCTGCATTGACCAAGGCTTCATGGAAATCCATAAACTCCTGCTTGGTCATGGGAGCGTTGAGATAAGCGGCTTCTCCCTTATCATAACGAGACTTGAGATAAACCTTGCTCATATCGATAGTGTTGACATCGATAATAGGGGCTGCCGCATCGTAGAAATAGAAACCATCGCCGTCATTAAGAGCATGAATCTTTTCAGCCAGGGCATCGCTGGTCAAGGGACCAGTAGCGACAACTGTGATAACATCTGTCGGTAATTCTGTAATTTCATCACGAACCACTTCAATCAAGGGATGGTTGGTAACTTTTTCGGTCACCATTTGGGAGAAACCATCACGGTCCACCGCAAGAGCACCACCTGCAGGAACACGGGTTGCTTCAGCAGATTCTAAGATAACTGAACCCAAGCGACGCATTTCTTCCTTGAGGAGACCCACTGCATTTGTCAAAGCATCCCCACGAAGAGAATTGGAACAAACCAACTCTGCAAAATTGTCTGTTTTGTGCTGGGGTGTTGACTTGACACCACGCATTTCATAAAGTTTAACTGGAATACCACGCTCTGCGATTTGGTAGGCTGCTTCAGAACCTGCCAAACCAGCACCGATAACATTGATATAAGATTGAGACACGACACTAATACCTCTTTGGGAGTGTGAAGACAAGTTTCACATTGAAAAAGCCAATCGGACTTAAGAGTTTTCGAATTTCTTGGCTCAGGCTGAAAAAGTCCCCCAGACTTTTTCACTCCCACAAATCTTTCTAATTTTTTCTTCTACTAGTATAACAAAAAAAGGGAAGAAGGCAAACTTCCCTGTTTAGTCATTTTCTTGCTTTTCTTCCCAGTCGTGGTAGGCAGCATAGAGCTGACTTTTATTCCACTGGTAAAACTTAGCTACTTCCTTGATAGCTTGATTTTTCTTCATGCCTTGCTGGATACGAGCTTGGATTTCTAAGAACAAGTCCTCCTCGTCTTTTTCCTCCACATCCTGACTGGCACCTTCAACGATGAGAAGGCATTCTCCCTTGAGTGGCGTTTCAGAGATGCCTTCCAGCAATTCAGAGATTGTACCTCTTTGGTATTCTTCATAGATTTTAGTCAATTCCCTGACCAAGACGACCGAGCGGTCACCGTAGACTTCTAGCATATTTTCTAACGTATCTGCCACACGATGGGGAGATTCATAGAAAATCTGAGTTTCAGGATAATCTTTTTTCGAGTCGAAAAATTGCTTTTGCTGGCCTGATTTTCTCGGTAAAAAGCCGTAAAAGATATGTGGCTGTGGCGCTAAACCACTGGCAATCAAAGCAGAAATTCCTGCAGAGGCACCTGGAACAGTCACAACCGCAATTTCTTCCTCAATAGCTACCTTGACCAAATCATGACCAGGGTCTGAGATACTAGGCAGACCCGCGTCGGATACCTGAGCAATACTTTGCCCTGCTTTCAGGAAACCAATCAAATCAGGAATTTTTTCCTTGGCATTGTGCTCATGAAAACTAATCTGCTTGGTTGAAATGTCAAAATGCTTTAGCAAAAGTCCTGTATTGCGCGTGTCTTCAGCAGCAATCCAAGCCACTTCTTTCAAGGTCTGGATAGCACGAAAGGTCATATCATCTAGATTGCCAATCGGCGTTGCCACTAGATACAACTTGCCATAGGGAGACTGCCCCTTAAAACTTTTTTGAATCTGCATGCCTACTCCCTGTATAACAACTCGTCACAGAACATACATTCCTCATCCTGCTCTCGACGTTGTCCATAAAAATCATTACATACGTGAAATCCATCACGGTAAATGCGACGGACACTTTCGCGAACATGCTTGGCCTTGACGGGAGCGTCTGCTTCCACCTCACCCAAGCGTTCTCGCAACTTACTATTTTCCAAGCGAAGAGCTGTATTTTCCTCTACCAGGCCCTTGAGATTTTTCTTGATGGCTTCCACATCAGCCAAGGTCACTAGTAACTGTTGGGAAAAATCGTCCAGCGCGTCAAATAATTCTTTTTTGTCCATAAAACAGCCCTTTCCTTTCTTTATCATTCATTTTTGAGTTTATATTTCTTTCAAGACCAGATATTCCATGGCATTTTGAAAGCTGACATTAGCTTGCCACATTTTTCTAGCTTCTAGCAAATCTTGTAGAATCACTCTTACTCTTGCTTGTAGGATATCTTGTCCACAGAGAACTTCAAGAATCCGTAAAACCTGATCTTGTTTTTCCTTGTCTTCTGCCAAGCTAGCTAGTTTAGCAACTTGCAAATAACTTTCTTTTTTCTTAGCTACTAACCAAGTCAGCAGGCGTTCACTTTCATCGACCAAGGTCCAAAAGCCTGCCTGATTTGCCAACTTTTCTGCTTCAGCTCGCGATTGACTAAACTGAGCTAGGAGAGTCGCTTTTTTCTTGACCAGACCTGCTTGTTCTAATTGATGGATGAGTTTTTCTTCTTGCTTTTTAAAGTGGAAAATCTGGGTCCGACTTCGGATGGTCGGTAACATCTTTTCTTCATCGCTGGTCAGGAAGAAAATATAAACCTCACTCTGGGGTTCTTCGATGACCTTGAGCAGAGAATTGGCTGCGTTAGGATGCATTTTCTCAGCTTGCTCGATAATAAAGACCTGCTGCTGGCTTTCAATCCCTGCTTGAGAAAACTGCCCCACCAATTCTCGAATCCGCTCTGTCTTAATAACCTGATTGACTGGCTTAATCAAAGTGACATCGGGAAATTCTTCCTGTTCAATCAGCTTACAATTTCGACATTTCTCACATGGCAACACACCTACCTTATCCGTACAAAAGAGGCTCTTAGCCAAAAATTGAGCCATTTCCAAGCTTCCAAAAAAACCTGAAAAGAGATAGGCGTGATTGAGCTGGTTTTGTTCTAGAATACGGACAAATCGGTCAAACTGATCTGGCTGCCAGGCCTTTAGTTGATCTTGTTTCATTTAGCTAATCCCATTCTATCAAACAAGACAGCCTTGGTAGTTTCCACAACCTGCTCCAAAGGGAGACTCGCATCAATCTTGACAATGCGATTTCCTTCTTTGTCCAGAAGAGAAAGATAGCCTTTACGAACTTTTTTATGCAAGTCCAACCCTTCCAAGTCCAAACGATTGACCTCACGATTGCTATTAGCAGCAATGCGAGCCAGTCCTTCTTCCACCTCGATGTCAAAATAGAATGTCAAATCGGGTTTAAGGCCGTCTGTCGCAAAGTGATTGAGCCAATCAATGGCGTCGATATCCAAGCCACGACCAAATCCCTGATAGGCAACGGAACTATCGATGAAGCGGTCCATAATGACCAACTTGCCAGCTTCAAGGGCTGGAAGAACTTTTTCCACCAAGTGCTGTCTGCGACTAGCAATATAGAGAAGGAGCTCTGTCTTAGGATCCATCTGAGTATGACTTGGATCCAAAATTACTTCCCGAATCTTCTCCCCAATCAAAACTCCGCCAGGTTCACGGGTCGTCAGCACCTCTACTCCTTTTTCCTCTAAAATTGGTAGCAGAGCCTCTAAAACACTAGTCTTGCCTGCTCCCTCTGGTCCCTCAAGAGAGACTAAAAATCCTTTTGACATGTCTAACTCATTTCTTTTTTACTACTTCTATTCTATCAAAAAAATGGGGGTTTGTGATAATCTTTTTGTCTTCGCATTTCAAACACCATAAAAGAGGCAGACACATCCACCTCTTATTCACCTAGTTCTTGTGTTCGTTTGTAAGCTTGACCAACTGCATCCATGACCGTTCCTCGAAAAGCATGCGCTTCTAGGCTTGCTACACCAGCGATAGTCGAACCACCTGGGCTACAAACTTGATCTTTTAAGACCCCAGGATGTTGCTGACTTTCAAGGACCAATTGCCCAGCTCCTACCACAGTTTGTGCTGCCATTTTTAAAGCTATTTCTCGTGGCAATCCTGTCTGAACACCTGCATCTGCCAAGGCCTCAATAAAGAGATAGACAAAAGCCGGTCCACAGCCTGCAAGACCTGTCGCTGCGTCGATTAAGCCTTCTCCTAGTTCAACCAAGAGACCAGCCTTAGTTAAAAGTTGACAAAATAGCTCACCGTCCTCAGCCCTGCAATTAGGAGACAAGGCATAACTAATCACTCCTTGACCAATAGAAGCAGGGGTATTTGGCATCATACGAATAATTCTGTGCTGACTTGGAAGAAGACTAGCCAGTTTTTCCAAGGTCAATCCAGCTGCCATAGAAATCAAAAGAAGACTTTCTCGTTTTTCAAGGATAGTCTGATATTGAGAAAGCAAGTCTGAGAACTGTGCAGGCTTTACTCCTAGAAAAATCACATCTGCTTCTGCAAAAATTTCTTCATTGCTAGAAGCTTGACCGCCAAAGTCAGCAATAAAAACATCCACCTTGGCTTGGGTTCGATTGGCAAGGAGAATTTGATCACCTGTCTTGATCTGCAAGACAGCCTTGGCCAAACTAGCTCCCATATTCCCCAAACCGATAAATCCAATCTTCATCTCTTACTCCCTTATCTGTCCGTCACCAGTAACCACATACTTATAGCTGGTCAACTCTTTCAAGCCCATTGGACCACGCGCGTGCAATTTCTGAGTAGAAATCCCCATTTCACAACCAAGACCAAATTGGCCACCATCGGTGAAACGAGTTGAGGCATTGACATAGACCGCTGCAGAATCCACTTGATCTGTAAAGTAAGCTGCAGCTTCAGAATTTTCCGTCACAATGGCATCCGAATGATGGGTACTGTGGGTTTCAATATGCTCAACTGCTTCTTCTAAACTGCTCACAACCTTAACAGCTAGGACATAGTCTAAAAACTCAGTGTCAAAGTCTTGGGCCTCAGCTGCTTGACCTGAAACAAACTGACTTGCTTTCTCATCCAAGCGGAATTGAATTGGCTCCAGTCCAGCTTCCTTACGCTCTGCAACTAGAACTTGCTCCAAGCGAGGAAGGAAACTTGCTGCTTTGTCTTCATGAACAAGTAGAACCTCCATGGCATTGCAGACAGAAGGACGACTAGTTTTAGCATTGTTGATAATAGACAGTGCCTTATCCTCATCTGCATCCTTATCGACATAAACATGGACAATCCCAGTTCCTGTCTCGATGACTGGTACAATAGCATTTTCAACCACTGCATTGATCAAACCAGCTCCTCCACGAGGAATGAGAAGGTCTAGATAGCCCTTGGCCTTCATCATGGCATAGCTGCTTTCTCGGCTGGTATCTTCCACCAGTTGAATCACATCTGGGTGAATAGTAGTCGTCTCCAAGCCCTTTTTCAAGGCTGTGACAATAGCATGTGCTGTTTGATAGGCATCCTTACCACTACGAAGAACAACTGCATTTCCACTCTTGAGAGCCAGAGCAGCCGCGTCAGACGTCACATTTGGACGACTTTCATAGATAATACCAATAACCCCCATAGCCACCCGTTTCTTTGTGATAACCAAACCATTTTCAAGATGATTGGTTTCTAAAACTTCACCGATTGGATCTGGTAAAGCAACCACTTCACGAATCCCAATTGCCATTGCTTCTATACGCCCTGCATCCAAATAAAGACGATCCAGCATCACATCTGAGATTTTACCTTTGGCCGCTTCCATATCGAGGACATTGGCCGCTAAAATCTCCTCAGTAGCAGCCACTAAGTGATTAGCCATGGCTAGCAAGGCTTGGTTTTTCACCTCTTCACTAGCTGTATTGATCGATTTTTTAACAGCCTGTACCTGTTCAAATTGTTCTTGTGTACTTACCATAGTTTACCTCTAAAATTCTGTAAAGAGTAGTTGGATTTCAGGAGTAATGGAAATCCAGTCATCACGGTGAATCAGGACACCCTTGGCTTTTTGAGAACGCAACATATCCTCCAAAGCAGATGCTCCAAATTGCACGCGTCCTTTTCCAAGTGATTTTCCACTTTCCTTGTCAAATACTGTCACAATATCACCGTAAGAAAAGGCTCCTTCTGCGTCAACAATACCAGATAAAAGGAGACTCTTGCCATGTTGAGAGAGAGCTTCAGCAGCCCCTTTATCAACCCAAATAGAACCTTGGCTCTGAGCATAAAAGGCCAACCATTGTTTCTGGGTACGAAGTCCCTTCTCTTGGGCAACAAAGTAGGAACCATCCTTAGTCACCTCAGCTGCCTCAATCATGGCATCCGCCTTCAAGGATGAACAGATATAAACTGGAACTCCTGATTCTGTCGCGATAGTCGCAGCCTTGATTTTTGTTAGCATGCCTCCAGTTCCATTTGACGAGCCAGCTCCACCAGCCATATCAATAATCTCACGATTGATAGTCTCGATTTTCTCCAAGCGTTTGGCTCTTGGATCTGAATTAGGATTTCCTGTATAGAGACCGTCTACGTCTGTCAAGAGAACTAAAAGGTCTGCTTGGACCATAGCCGCCACCTGTGCACTAAGAGTGTCATTGTCCCCAACCTTGAGCTCATCAATAACGACACTGTCATTCTCGTTGATGATAGGAATCGCTCCACGGCTAAGTAGAACTGACAAAGCTTGATGGGCATTTTTATAACGACGCTTATCCACAAAGTCATCCTGGGTCAGCAAGATTTGTGCAGAAACGATTTGGCGCAAGAGAAGATTGGTCGTGTATTCTTCCAACAAAAGGCCTTGCCCTACCGCTGCTGAAGCCTGTTTATCAGCAATCTTAGTCGGACGCTTTTTAAATCCTAAGGCTCCAAAGCCTGCAGCAATGGCACCCGACGACACCAAAATCAATTCATGACCAGCCTCGTGCAACATAGCCAACTGCTGGGTAATAGCCTTTACCTTACTACGTGATAAACTTCCATCCTCATTTGTCAGAGAAGAAGTCCCCACCTTAAAGACAATCCGTTTGTATTTCATAGTCTCACTCCGATTCTTCATATTTATCCATTATAACATGAATGGCAGGAAATAGAAAAGAGTTGATAGGAAAAAGAAGGCCCTAAAACCTTCTTTTTTACTACTGTTCTGATTCCGATTTGTTTGCACTCGTTTCAGAGCTTTGTGAAGTTGAAGAAGTCAAATCTTGACTAGTTGAAGCGCTTGTAACACCTTCATTCTGTCTAATTTCTTTATTTTCAAGATCTTTTGTCACTACTTCATTGGATTTTTTTATTTCTGAATTACTTGTAACTCTAGTTGTAGCAGATTTCTCGACCGGAACATCCACTAACCAGGCACCACTTGAATCAACAGTATAGCCTTCTGGTGTCTTACCATTCACAAGTAATTGACCATTTTCTTTCAAGAAGTACCATTTATCCTTGTCTTTGATCCAACCCACAGCTCGTGAACCGTCTGTCTTGTAGAAATACCAAGCATTTGCCTTTTTAAGCCAGCCTTGCTTCATAGCTCCTGAATCTTCCAGATAGTAATGATGACCAGCAACTTCTATCTCGCCTGTCTTCATGATACCAGTAGAATCCATATAGTACCAGATTTCTTTATCTTTTACCCAACCCGTTTTCATTTCTCCCGATTGAGCAAAGTAATACCATTGCCCCTTATATTGAAGCCACCCTGTCTTCATAGAGCCATCGTTTGATAAATAATAGGACTGACCTCCAGTATTTACCCAACCAATTTCCATCTGATTTTCTTTGTTGAAATAATACCAGATTCCATCAATTTTCTTCCAATTTTTAGCAGAAGCACCAGAGTCTGTTAAATAGAACCAATGATTGTTCCATTTTTTCCATTGATTCTGTAACAAGATACCCGTTTGGTTAAAGTAATACCAGTCACCCTTAATTTCATTCCAACCGACAGCATACTCTCCTGTAGAATCAGGTGCTTGATACCACCAATTCCCATATGCACTCTTATGCCAACCAGCTTGAAAACTTGGAATCGGCTTGTAGGAAGTTGAAATGTTTACTAAACCATCTTGTCGAATATCAAAAACTGTTGCATCATAGTCTTTGCTGGCTGCGTTGATTCTCTCAATTCCTCGTTCTTTGAGCCAATTAACATACTCACTATCAACACCATTTTTCCAAGGTAAACTATCCGAGGTTTGAACAATCAAACTCGGACTCAAATGTTTAATGAAATCCTTGGTGTTTGATTTATTGGTATCACGGTGATGGTTAAACTTCATCAAATCAACTTTTCCAATGAGAGGACCATACTTGTCTTCTGCTCCATGAACATTATCTAAGTCGCCCCCAAGGTAAATTTTCTTACCATTGACTTTCACCACGCTAATCAAGGAATTGGAATTGTCATCCCAAATTTTCTTTAATTCACCTGAGGAATCAGTTTCATTTTCATAGTTATAGAGTTGAATATCCATGTCCCCAAACTGAAAATGAGCATCCCCTTGTGTGATATTTTGAATAACTGAAACACCTTTTTCAGCGGCAGTCTGTAAAACCTTATCATAGCCATACAGATTATCCCATAAACGTTCAGAATTAGTAATACGATTATCACTATATTTTTTAAGATAGACTCGGTCAACTGGATAGGTAGTCAGTAATTCATCAACATTTCCAATATGATCACTGTGAGTATGGGTCACCAAAATAAAATCAAGTTTTTGGACACCCAATTCCTTCAAACGACGAAAGACACGGTCTGTTAGAACATGCTTATAAGACGTTTCAATTCCTTCTCTCCATGGATAGCGAGAATCACTTCCATCTGGGAAATCATAATCTTCTCCTGTATCAATCATGGCAAAATGTCCATTGCTTTCAAGAATAATCGCATCACTGCCACCTTCTTGAACATTGATAAAGTGGATTTTATTTCCTGAACTTTCTTGAGCTTGAACATTTCCATACCATGACAATCCTAAAAAAGTGCTTGCAAGTGCTAAACTAATCAATTTCTTCTTCATTCTTACTTCCTTAATCTCTCCAAAGTTTCCTTAAAAATCTCTGGGATATCTGCTGTAAATTCTAAGGTCTCACCTGTTCTCGGATGAGTAAACCCTAGAGTCTTGGCATGAAGAAATTGCCCATGCCCTTTCAAAGTCTTGCGTGGACCATAGACTTCATCACCAGCGACTGGATGACCAATATAAGCCATGTGGACACGGATTTGATGGGTACGCCCTGTCTCCAGTTGTAACTCCACTAAGCTATAATCGCCAAAGCGTTCCAAGACGTGGAAACGAGTCACTGCAGTCTTCCCTTTAGCAGTCACAGCCTGTTTCTTACGGTCTTTTTCACTACGACCAATCGGAGCTTCAATCACACCACGATCATTAGGCAGATTTCCATGAACAATCGCCCAATATTTGCGGAGAGACTTTTTATCCTTGAGTTCTTGAGCAAGCGCTAGATGCGCCTCATCGTTTTTAGCAATCATAAGAAGACCTGACGTATCCTTATCAATACGATGAACAATTCCTGGACGCAAAACCCCATTGATACCAGACAAGTCCTTAATATGGTACATAAGGGCATTTACTAGGGTCCCACTAGTATGACCAGCACTCGGATGCACCACCATCCCCTGAGGCTTGTTGATGACAGCCACATCCTCATCTTGGTAGATGATTTCTAACGGAAGATTCTCAGCTACATACTCTAAGACCTCTGGCTCTGGTACATGGTAAGTGACAACATCGCCCTCTTGGACAGTGTATTTAGCTTTCTTGACTTGGCCATTGACCAAGACCTGACCTGATTTGATTTGTTCATTCGCGAGACTGCGTGATAATTCTGTCAAATCCGACAAAGCCTTATCTAAACGCAGACCACCAGTTTCAATTTTAATTTCCATTTATTTCCTCTTTTAGCATTGCAATCAATAAAATAATCACTCCAACCGTCAGATAGCTATCTGCAACATTGAAAATTGCAAAATTGATAAAGTCAAGGTGGAACATATCCACAACAAATCCCTGACTGATCCTGTCAATAAAGTTTCCAAGACCACCTGCGATAATCAAGGTCAAACCCAAGACCATCCAGAGCGAGTCCTCCATGTGTTTATGTAGATACCAAATGGCACCTACCACGACAACCAGAGTAATGACAGCGAATAACAACTGCTGATCTTGTAAGATAGAAAAGGCTGCCCCTCTATTTTGCAGATAGGTCAAGCTAACGAAATTAGGAATCCAAGAGCGTACTTCACCCAGTGGAATCTGCTGGACGATATAGGATTTGACTAACTGATCCAGCCCAATCAAAAGTAGTACAACGACTGCCACTATTCCTCTTTTTTTCATGATTTCCTCTTCTGATCAAAATATTCTTGCACGACTTCTACGAAAAGAGTTCCAGCCTGACTAAGCTCCACTTCCTCACGTTTAACATAGACCATGCGATTATCTAGGTTATCCTTGAGACGAATAACTGTAATGCCATTAACACTGTCACTATCTAAAAATCCAGAACCTGTTGCATAAGCATCTGTCCGCTCCAAAATACCATTCAAAGTAGCACGGTCTGTCACATTGAACATCTGTGAGCTAGCGCTGGTATCGACAAAATTCTCCGAATAATAAAGGTACTCGTCTTTTTCTTGAGTGAAACGAACTGTTGGTAGGTCCGCTAAATCCTCCATAACCAATTCCTCTTTCTGAGCCAAAGGATGCCCCTCACGGAGATAAATATGGGTATGGAAGGGAATCAACTCAATGACCTCCAGACCTAGCTTTTCAACCCGTTGCATAATCCCCTTTTTATTTTGATTGTTGAGGTAGATAATCCCAATCTCACTATGCCCTTGCGCTACTTCATCTAAGATTTGAACAGTAGTCGATTCAAAAATACGGAAGTTCTTATAATCAGGATAGCGCTCTGAAAAGGCCGTAATGGTTGGTGGCAAGAAGTCATAGTGCTGACTAGCAATGGAAAATTCATCTTTTTCTTCTTCAGGATTGGCATACTGATTTTGAAAAATATCAAATCCTTTAACCAGTTCTTGCGCTTTTTCATAGAATTCCATACCACGACGAGTCAAGAAAGTCCCTGAGCTGGTCCGACGGAAAATCTTAAAACCCAACTCTTTTTCCAAATCACGAACAGAAATGGACAGACTCGGCTGACTAACATACATCTTTTCAGCAGCTTCACGGAAAGTACCACTATTGGCAATGGCAACAACATAGCGTAATTGTTGAATGTTCATCTTCTACCCCCAACTTCTTTATCTTTTCATTATACCATATTTTAGAAGTTTTCCATCGAAGAAAAATAATATCACTCATAAAATTCATCTACACTAAGAACGAAAAAATCATGGGTATCAAAACAAAAAAAGAGGCTCTCCGAAAACTCGGAAAGCCTTATTTTAAGCCGTTTCTAGCTTCCTCGCCTTTATACTTCAAGGCTCGGGATAAAAAGGTTCACTGGACCTTTTTATTTAGCGATTGGGTAAACAGAAACTTGTTTTTTATCGCGTCCTTTACGTTCAAAGCGTACTACGCCTTCAACTTTAGCGAACAAAGTATCGTCTCCACCACGTCCAACGTTTACACCTGGATAGATGTGTGTACCACGTTGACGGTAAAGGATTGATCCACCTGTTACAGTTTGTCCGTCAGCTGCTTTAGCTCCAAGACGTTTCGCTTGTGAATCACGTCCGTTTGATGTAGAACCTCCACCTTTTTTGTGGGCGAAAAGTTGCAAGTTGTTAAGAGTCATTTTTAACATAATGTTTTCCTCCGTGTTAGTTTTCTGTGATAACTCTGGTTTGGACGAACTCAGAAGAGTTCTCCGATAAGTTTGCCATACCTAAGAAAAATGATTCAAAGAATAACTGGGTCATTTCTCTCTGGTGTGAAGGAAGATCTTTTGGAATTTCAACCATCAGATAGCCACCTTCATCTTCGTTTAATTCTAGGATTGGTTCATAGCCTGCAAATTTCTCAATTGAATTGATAAAGTTAATGGCAAGCGTAGAAACCGATGCACACACGACATCTAAGCCGTATTCGCCACTCTCGGCGTGTCCAGTAATTTCCGCACTCCTCAGCTCGCCATCTTCGGCTCTCTCAAAGACTGCTTGTATCATGTGTTCTCCTTAAAATTAAGCGTTGATTGCGTTGATGACAACTTTTGTATATGGTTGACGGTGACCTTGTTTACGGTGGCTACCTTTTTTAGGTTTGTACTTGTAAGTAACAACTTTCTTTTGTTTTCCTTGTTTTTCAACAGTTCCAACTACAGTAGCTCCAGCAACAAGTGGAGTTCCGACAACAGTGTTTTCACCACCAACAAGAACAACTTCGTTAAAAGTAACTTCTTGACCAGCTTCAACGTTCAATTTTTCAACGTAAACTGCTTGACCAACTTCAACTTTAACTTGTTTTCCGCCAGTTTTGATAATTGCGTATGTGCTCATTATGCACCTCCTATGATTTTTATGGGTTACCCCGATTTTTTTGTGAAGACTCGCCTAGCATCGTGGGACAAACCACTTAAACTTGAATAATCAAGCAACGATGTTCGTGCGGTTGCACAGGATCGTGCATAGTCAACTCTTCAAGTATAGCATATCTCCTATTTTCTTACAAGTAATAACACCTAAAATGAAGCTTTTTCTTTTACTTTTTTCTGCCAAGAGGCAAAAAGCATGCTGAGGTAAAAAATGCTCATCATAATAGGAACACCAAGAATGGTCTTTTCATGATAGAAAATCGTCAAATAAGCTGAAAAGACAACGCCAAGGACAAAACTACTAAGCAGGCTTACAAAGATAATCCCTTCACGTAAAAAAGGAGTGTGCTTGGTTCGGAAATAATCTCCAAAAGCCAGCATGGTCCGTTTGATATTCCCTGTCATAAAAGCGTTATTATAGGCAATACCCGAAACCTCACCAAAAGCAGTTGTCACCAAGCCCATACAAAAGGCTAAGGGCGGTACTAGATAAATATTATCTACAGTTTGCGGCACAAAACCAATAATGATTGATAAGATTGCCAAAGGAATCAATGACAGAATGGGCTTTTTCACAATTCTCAATTTTTCCTTATAAATCGTTAGTAAAAAGACCCCCATCATAAAAGCTAGTAAGGTCATTACTTTGGCACTGGCATCTGACACATTGTGTTGAATGAGTCCCACTGATAGCAATACGACATTTCCAGTTTGTCCAGCAACAAGAGTATTCCCTCGCACAATAAACGTATAGGCATCTACATAACCTGCACAAAAAGTCAAAAAAAGCGCTAGCCTCTTAGACTGACGTGATATTTTTCTTATAGGTAATAACCTCATTTTCCCTCCCATTTCATTTACTCATCTCATTATTGTACCACTTTCTTTGGAAAAGACCTAGTAGCTTATTTGAAATTTTTTACCCTCTGTTGGATAGTCCCGTCTATCTATGTTATAATGAAAGAAGGATTTGAAATCGGAAAAGGAGTAACTATGCTTAAATTAGGTGTCATCGGAACAGGCGCTATCAGCCATCACTTCATAGAAGCAGCCCATACCAGTGGAGAATACCAGTTGGTCGCAGTCTATTCTAGAAAACTAGAAACTGCGGCAACCTTTGCTTCTCGCTATCAGAATATCCAACTCTTTGATCAAGTAGAGGACTTCTTCAAGAGCTCCTTTGATGTGGTCTATATTGCTAGCCCAAACTCCTTGCATTTTGCTCAGGCAAAAGCTGCATTGACTGCAGGTAAGCATGTCATTCTTGAAAAGCCAGCTGTCACTCAGCCACAAGAATGGCTAGATTTGAGACATACAGCTGAGAAAAATAACTGTTTTATATTCGAAGCAGCTCGCAATTACCATGAAAAAGCTTTCACTATCATCAAAAACTTTTTAGCAGACAAACAAATTTTGGGAGCAGGTTTCAACTATGCCAAGTATTCTTCCAAAATGCCTAACTTGTTGACTGGGGAGACACCAAATGTCTTCTCAGACCGTTTTGCTGGTGGAGCTCTTATGGATTTGGGGATTTATCCTCTCTACGTTGCCGTTCGTCTCTTTGGAAAAGCTCAAGACGCAACCTATCAGGCTCAACAGCTTGACAATAGCATTGACCTAAATGGAGATGGTATCCTCTTATACCCAGACTTTCAAGTTCACATCAAGGCTGGGAAAAACATCACTTCCAATCTTCCTTGCGAGATTTATACGACAGATGGAACCTTGACCCTCAACACTATCGAACATGTCAGCTCGGCTATTTTTACCGACCACCAAGGAAATCAAGTCCAGCTCCCTATCCAACAAGCTCCCCATACGATGACTGAGGAAGTCTCTGCATTTGCACAGATGATTCAGCAACCAGACCAGACACTCTACCAGAATTGGCTGGACGATGCAAGCTCTGTTCATGACCTACTATATACCATGCGCCAGACTGCTGGCATTAGATTTGAGGCAGAAAAATGAAAAACAAACTACCGACTGAATGGCAAGAACTGAGTGACCAACTCGGTTTCCAAGAATTCACTCCCATTCAAACCCAACTATTTGAGCCCCTTCTTGCTGGAGAAAACCTCCTAGGAGTGAGCCCAACAGGAACTGGTAAGACCCTAGCTTACCTTCTACCAAGTCTTCTCAGACTACAAAAGAAAAAAGCCCAACAACTCTTGATTCTAGCACCAAATACTGAGCTTGCTGGACAGATTTTTGATGTATGTAAAACGTGGGCTGAAACTATCGGTTTGACAGCCCAACTCTTCCTATCAGGTTCAAGTCATAAACGTCAAATTGAACGACTCAAAAAAGGACCAGAAATTCTGATTGGAACCCCTGGCCGTATCTTTGAACTAATTAAATTGAAAAAAATCAAGATGATGAACGTAGAAACCATCATCCTGGATGAATTTGACCAATTGCTTGATGATTCTCAAATTCATTTTGTTGAGAAAATAACTCACTACGCACCTCGTGACCACCAACTTGTCTATATGAGTGCTACGACCAAGTTTGACCAAAAGAATATTGCGCCTAACACACGTACCATTGATCTTTCTGACCAAAAATTGGACAACATCCAGCACTTCTACATGCAGGTAGACCAACGTCACCGAGTGGATATGCTACGAAAACTGGCTCATGTAGAGGATTTCCGAGGTCTTGTCTTCTTTAACAGCCTATCAGACCTTGGAAGTGCAGAAGAAAAACTACAGTATCGGGATATCTTGGCTGTTTCCCTCGCTAGTGATGTTAATGTCAAATTTAGAAAAGTCATCTTAGAAAAGTTTAAAGATAAGCAACTAACCCTGCTTCTTGCAACAGACCTTCTGGCACGAGGGATTGATATTGATAGCCTAGAATGTGTCGTAAACTTTGATGTTCCTAGAGATATTGAAACCTACACTCACCGTGCTGGCCGTACAGGTCGCATGGGTAAAGAAGGCTATGTTATCACTCTCGTCACTCATCCAGAAGAAATCAAAAAACTCAAAAAGTTTGCAAGCGTACGTGAAATTGTCTTGAAAAACCAAGAACTCTATATCAAATGAAGCCCCCTTTGCTCTATGCACATCCGGTGTATGGAGCTTTTTTATGTAAACAATTCTTCAATTTTAGTTCAATATCAGAAAAAAGAACCTTGCAAAGCAAGATTCTTTTAGTGTCTGACTTAAATAATTGTTCTTCTGGGAACTAAATCGAATTAAGCTTCGATTTCTGTAACCATACCTGAACCAACAGTACGTCCACCCTCACGGATAGAGAATGTAGTACCTTGTTCTACGGCGATTGGGTGGATCAACTCAACGTCGATTGTCACGTTATCACCAGGCATTACCATTTCAGTACCTGCTGGAAGTTCGATTGAACCTGTAACGTCAGTAGTACGGAAGTAGAATTGTGGACGGTAGTTGTTGAAGAATGGAGTGTGACGTCCACCTTCTTCTTTAGTAAGGATGTAGACTTCACCTTTAAATTTAGTGTGTGGGTTGATTGAACCTGGTTTAGCGATAACTTGTCCACGTTCGATTTCATCACGTTGAACACCACGAAGAAGGACACCTACGTTATCTCCGGCAAGACCTTCGTCAAGTTGTTTACGGAACATTTCAACACCAGTAACAACTGCTCTTTGAGTTTCTTCTTTGATACCAACGATTTCGATTTCGTCGTTGACTTTAACGATACCACGGTCGATACGTCCTGAAGCAACTGTACCACGTCCAGTGATTGAGAATACGTCTTCGACTGGAAGAAGCAATGGTTTGTCAGTGTCACGTTCTGGTTCTGGGATGTACTCATCAACTGTGTTCATCAATTCCATAACGATGTCTTCGTATTTAGTGTCACCTTCAAGGGCTTTAAGAGCTGAACCTTGGATAACTGGAAGATCGTCACCTGGGAAGTCGTATTCTGACAATAGGTCACGGATTTCCATTTCAACCAATTCAAGCAATTCTTCATCGTCAACCAAGTCAACTTTGTTCATGAAGACGATAAGGTGTTTAACACCAACCTGACGTGAAAGAAGGATGTGCTCACGAGTTTGTGGCATTGGTCCGTCAGTTGAAGCTACTACAAGGATAGCTCCGTCCATTTGAGCGGCACCAGTGATCATGTTTTTAACGTAGTCCGCGTGTCCTGGAGCGTCGATGTGAGCGTAGTGACGTTTTTCAGTTTCGTACTCAACGTGCGCAGTGTTGATAGTGATACCGCGTTCGCGTTCTTCTGGAGCAGCATCGATAGACGCATAGTCTTTAGGTTGGTTAACTGATGAAGGCAAGCGACGTGCCAAAACAGTTGTGATAGCTGCAGTTAGGGTAGTTTTACCGTGGTCAACGTGTCCGATAGTACCAATGTTAACGTGTGGTTTACTACGATCGTATTTTTCTTTTGCCATTTGAGTAAAAGCCTCCAATAAAATATATTTTATAGATAGACAGTAGGCAATACAGTCTAACTTTCCTTACTATTTTATCAAATTTCAGCTAAATTGCAAGTGTTTTACAAAGTTTTTGTGAATTATTCTTAATCGGCTAATCTAAATGGCACTTCTACTCCTATAATTTACCTAAAGAAAAAGAAAAATCAGGAATTTCCTGACTTTTACTTAGCTAATTCTCTTTCTCGTTCTTTCATTGTTTTATGATTTTCATACAAACGTGATAAGAACTTAGAAATTTCTTTTAAGATAGAATAGGTTGGTACTGCGACAATCATGCCAATGACCCCATAGATATTGCTTGATAACAAAAGTAATACTAAAATTGTTATTGGATGGACCTTCATCACGCCACCAACGATTCGAGGGTAAAGGATATTTCCATCCACTTGTTGAATGATTAGCATGTAAACAACTGCAATTAGCATTCTATGAGGATCAGTAAAGACATTGGCAATAATCATCGGAATCAAGCCAATACTTGGTCCCACATAAGGAATGAGATTGGCCAATCCTGAAAAGATGGCAAAGACCAAAGCATATTTCAAACCAATCACGCTATATCCGATAAAGGCCAAACAACCGATAATAATCGCATCAATTGCGACTCCACTAATATAGCGAGCAATTGTTGCATTCAAATTCTTTAAAAGACCTGCAATATGCAACTTATCTCTCTTTAAAACAGTGCGCTCAAGCATCGGCAAAAATTTGTTACCATCTAACAAAAAATAAACCAAAAACACAGGGGTCATAATAATAATCAAAACGGTACTAAAGAGAGCTGATAGGACACTTCCGACACTATTGGTAACGCTATTTAGGATATTTTGTAAAATATCTACATAGGATAGATTTAATTGTTGAATAGTCGCTTGAATATCCAAATTTTGAAAGGCTGGATAAGTAGATAAATCCACAATCAAATCTTGTAAACGACTATAGATAGTCTGGCTAGTCGCAATCAAGCTGGTCAACTGATTGACCAAAATCGGTAAGAGATAGACTACCCCAATGACAAGCCCCCAAACCAAAGCACACAAGGTTAGTAGAATACCAATGATACGATTAATTTTGAAATACTTTTGTAAAAAATTTACAATAGGATTGGTCAAATAATATAAAAAGCCACCTAGAAGAAAAGGAATCATGATGGTGTTTGCGACGCTTACAAAAGGCGTGATAATAGCCCCCATCTCTCTCCATAAATAAAAAATGACTGTTAATAATAAAATCTCACTGGTCCAAAAAAATAATTTATTCTTACGAAACATGAGCTACCTCCATTCATCTATTTTACCATACTTTCAAAAAAGCTTCTTTCTTCTATCATGAAACTGGGAATATTTTTTTCTTTATGTTAGAATAAACTTACTATGAAAAAAATCATTTTAACTCTACTAAGCCTATCCCTTATTGGATCAGCTTCTACTGTTGCTGCCCAAGATTTTAATATTGCTGCAAAACATGCCATTGCTGTTGAGGCCAATACTGGTAAAATTCTATATGAAAA
Source organism: Streptococcus mitis (assembly GCF_946190275.1). Lineage (GTDB taxonomy): Bacteria > Bacillota > Bacilli > Lactobacillales > Streptococcaceae > Streptococcus > Streptococcus mitis_DC. The sequence continues at coordinate 28,601 of NZ_CAMHZQ010000002.1, forward strand.
AGATGCAACGCAACCTGTCGAAATTGCTTCTATAACAAAACTACTTACCGTTTACCTGGTCTATGAAGCACTCGAAAATGGAAGTATCACACTATCCACCCCAGTAGATATTTCTGATTATCCTTATCAATTGACGACAAATTCTGAAGCCAGTAATGTTCCTATGGAGGCCCGTAATTATACTGTCGAAGAGTTACTTGAAGCAACTCTAGTATCTAGTGCCAACAGCGCCGCTATTGCCCTAGCTGAGAAAATTGCTGGCTCAGAAAAAAACTTCGTTGATATGATGCGAGCAAAACTCTTGGAATGGGGAATCAAAGATGCCACTGTTGTCAATACAACTGGTCTGAACAACGAAACTCTCGGAGATAATATTTACCCAGGGTCTAATAAAGATGATGAAAATAAGCTAAGTGCTTATGATGTTGCTATCGTTGCTCGTAACCTCATCAAAAAATACCCACAAGTCTTGGAAATCACGAAAAAACCTTCTTCTACTTTTGCTGGAATGACAATCACTTCTACCAACTACATGTTAGAAGGCATGCCTGCTTATCGAGGTGGTTTTGATGGCCTTAAAACAGGAACGACAGACAAAGCTGGTGAATCTTTTGTTGGAACTACTGTCGAGAAAGGAATGAGGGTTATTACAGTTGTTTTGAATGCAGACCATCAAGACAATAATCCTTACGCTCGTTTCACAGCTACATCTTCACTAATGGATTATATCTCTTCTACATTCACACTTCGCAAAATCGTTCAACAAGGCGATGCCTATCAAGATAGCAAAGTCCCTGTACAAGATGGAAAAGAAGATACGGTCACTGCAGTGGCCCCAGAGGATATCTATCTAATTGAACGTGTTGGGGGTCAATCTTCCCAATCTATTCAATTCACACCTGATTCTAAAGCAATCCCAGCACCACTTGAAGCCGGAACAGTGGTTGGCCATTTGACTTACGAAGACAAGGATTTGATTGGTCAAGGTTACATTACCGCTGAACGTCCTAGTTTCGAAATGCTAGCAGAAAAGAAAGTTGAAAAAGCCTTCTTCTTAAAAGTTTGGTGGAATCAGTTTATCCGCTTCATAAACGAAAAATTATAAAAAAAATCGCGATTTTAAACCGCGATTTTTTTATTACAAGTTCATCTTCAAAGTCCTTGATTTTTAGTAAATCTAAAAACAAATTTTACCCAACTGACCCTTCCATTTCATAGCTAATCAAGCGGTTCAGCTCAACAGCATACTCCATTGGAAGCTCTTTTGTAAATGGTTCTACAAATCCCATAACAATCATCTCAGTTGCCTCAGATTCTGACAATCCACGGCTCATGAGGTAATAGAGTTGTTCTTCTGAAATCTTAGATACCTTAGCTTCGTGTTCCAAAGCAACTTGCGAGTTGTGAATTTCATTAAACGGAATGGTATCTGATGCTGACAAGTCATCCATGATAATGGTATCACACTCAATGTGAGAAACAGATTTCTTAGAGTTTTTATTAAAGGTTACTTGTCCACGATAGTCAACCTTTCCTCCACCCTTAGCGATGGATTTAGACACGATAGACGAGCTTGTATGTGGAGCGTTGTGGATCATCTTAGCTCCAGTATCCTGGTGTTGCCCTGCATTGGCAAAAGCGATAGAGAGCATAGTACCACGCGCCCCTTCTCCATCAAGGTAAACAGATGGGTATTTCATAGTTGTTTTGGCACCCAAGTTTCCATCAATCCACTCAACAGTGGCATCCTTTTGAGCTTTAGCACGTTTCGTTACCAAGTTATAGACATTGTCAGACCAGTTTTGGATGGTCGTATAACGCATGTAAGCTCCGTCCAAGGCAAAGATTTCTACGATGGCAGCATGCAAGCTGTTACTTGAATAAGTTGGCGCTGTACATCCTTCTACGTAATGAACACTTGCTCCCTCATCTACAATGATCAAGGTACGTTCAAACTGACCAGTATTTTCGTTATTGATACGGAAGTAAGTTTGAAGAGGAATATCTACCTTGACTCCTTTTGGTACGTAGATAAAGGTTCCACCTGACCATACTGCCGAGTTGAGGGCAGCCAACTTGTTATCTGTTGGCGGTACCAACTTAGCAAAGTATTGTTTAAACAAATCTGGGTATTCCTTGAGGGCAGAATCCGTATCTGTAAAGATAATCCCCAATTTTTGGAACTCTTCCTTCATGTTGTGGTAAACCACTTCTGACTCGTACTGGGCAGAAGCACCGGCTAGATAAGCACGCTCAGCTTCAGGAATCCCGATACGCTCAAAGGTTTCTTTAATTTTTTCAGGAACCTCATCCCATGAACGAGCTGGTTTATCAGATGGTTTTTGGTAGTAGATCAAGTCAGCAAAATCAATCTCTGACAAGTCTGCTCCCCAAGTTTGCATGGGCATTTTTTTGAAGGTTTCATAAGACTTCAAACGGAATTCTAACATCCACTCAGGTTCTCCCTTAGCAGCTGATAGTTCACGAATGACATCTTCGTTCAATCCTTTTCCTGTCGATAGGACAGGCTCTACATCATCATGGAAACCAAATTTATATTCACCAAGGTCAATTGGTTTTGGTTCTACTCTTTCTTCAGCCATAATATCCTTTCTTTCATTCTTCATTTCTACTGATTCATAAGACAAAAGAAACTTGCCTTACTTGTTTTCTTGATTTTCAATTGTTTTCTTGAGGGCGTTCCAAGCTAAGGTTGCACACTTGATTCGTTGAGGGAATTTGGCAACACCTGACAAGAAAGCTGCATCACCTAGTTGGTCTTGACGCTCATCTTTTTGCCCTTGAACCATTTCAGAAAAAATAGTCGCAAGTTCTAAGATTTCTTCTTTGGTTTTTCCTAAAACGGCATCTGTCATCATGCTAGCAGAGGCAGTTGAGATGGTACAACCTGAGTTTAGAAAAGCGATATCTTCCAAACGGTCATCTACATCAAATTTGACAGAGAGATTGATGACATCTCCACAGGTCGGATTATTGAGACTGATTTGCTCGGCATCATCCAACTTCCCTTGATGATGTGGATTTTTCGAATGGTCCGCTACCACTGCCATATAGAGGCTATCTAGTTTAGAAAGTGCCATTGAAAAACTCCTTTGTCTTTTGTAAGGCATCGACTAGCTTGTCGCAATCTGCCTTGGTATTGTAGATATAAAAACTTGCACGAGCTGTTGCTGGAACATCCAAATACTGGAGCAAGGGTTGGGCACAGTGGTGACCCGCTCGAACAGCCACTCCTTCATAATCCAAAGCAGTCGCAAGGTCGTGAGGATGAAGGTCGCCTAGGTTAAAAGCAATGACACCTGAACGTTGAGCCAAGTCCTGTGAACCATAAATGGTCAATCCTTCAATCGCCTGCAGTTTTGGATAGACGTATGCAATCAATTCTTGTTCATGGGCTTCAATGGCATCCATACCAATCTTTTCTAGATAATCTACTGCTGCTGCCAGTCCGATTGCACCAGCCATATTGGGTGTTCCAGCCTCAAATTTCCAAGGCAATTCTTTCCAGCTAGCAGATTGCTCATAGACGAAATCAATCATCTCACCACCAAATTCAAGGGGTGACATTTGTTCCAGATATTTTTCTTTACCATAAAGGACACCAATACCAGTCGGACCAGCCATCTTGTGACCCGAAAAGGCAAAGAAGTCCACATCCAAATCCTGGACATCAATCTTCATATGAGGTGTAGATTGAGCACCATCCACCACCATGATGGCTCCAACTTGGTGGGCCATTTGCGTGATTTCTTTAATCGGATTGACTACACCAAGAACATTTGAGGCGTGAGCTAGCGAAACAAACTTGACTCTATCAGTCAATTTAGCTTGCAAGTCCTCCATATCCAAGGCACCGTCCTTAATATAGACATAGACAAGCTCCGCTCCAGTCTTGCGGCAGGCTTCCTGCCAAGGAATGATGTTGGAATGGTGTTCCATGACAGAAATCAAAACCTGGTCTCCCTCAGTCAAGACTTCCTCTGCAAAGCGCGCCACCCAGTTCAGACTGGTCGTCGTTCCTCTAGTAAAGAGAACTTCCTTTGTAGACCCTGCATTGATAAACTTACCAATGGTTTCACGAGCAGCTTCATAGGAAGCAGTCGCCCGCTCCGCCAAGGTATGAACCCCACGATGAACATTGGCATTGTCCTGCTCATAATAGCGGTTAATCGTTTCCAGAACTGCTAGTGGTTTTTGTGTCGTCGCGGCATTATCCAGATAAACCAGAGGTTCATCGTTAACAATCTGATCTAAAATTGGAAAATCCTTGCGAATCACTTCTACATCTAACATAGGCTACCCCTTAGCGTTTTGACAATTTTTCTTCGATAGTTGCAATCATTTCATCACGAACTTCCTTGACTGGAATCTCAACGATAACAGATCCAAGGAAACCACGGACAACCAAACGTTCTGCAGTTGCCTTATCCAAGCCACGGCTCATGAGGTAATACATATCTTCTGGATCTACCTGACCGATAGAAGCCGCGTGTCCTGCAGTTACGTCATTTTCATCAATCAAAAGAATTGGATTGGCATCTGAACGCGCTTGGTCTGAAAGCATAAGAACACGGCTCTCTTGTTGCGCATCTGCTCCCTTAGCACCCTTGATGATGTGGCCGATACCATTGAAGGTCAAGGTTGCTTTTTCAAGAATAACCCCATGTTGTAGGATATTTCCGATTGAGTTGCAACCATAGTTAGTCACTCGGGTATCAATCCCTTGTACCTGACGACCACTTGAAAGAGCTACAACCTTGAGATCTGCATGGCTACCGTTACCAATCAAGTCACTATCAAAGTCCGCAACGACGTTCCCTTCGTTCATGACACCGATTGCCCAGTCAATACTTGCATCGTTGCCTAATTTACCACGACGGCTAATGTAGGCAGTGACGTTTTCACCTAGACGGTCGATCGCAGCAAACTTCACTTGCGCACCAGAACGTGCAATCACTTCTACTGTAATATTGGCAGTTGCTTTGACACTTCCTTCACCACGTGACTCTAGACGCTCCAGGTAACTAATCTTAGAATTTTTACCAGCGATAATCATAATATGCTTGTTAAACGGCACATCGCTATCGCTGTCTTGATAGAAAATTCCTTCAATTGGTTCTTTAATCTCAACATTATCAGGAATGTAGAGAACAGCACCACTGTTGAAATAAGCTGTATGGTAGGCTGCCAACTTGTCATCGTCATACTTAACAGATGACATGAAGAATTCCTCAATAAGCTCTGGAATTTCTTCTAAAGCTGAGTGGAAGTCTGTAAAGACGACACCCTGTTCAGCTAACTCAACTGGAGTTTGCTCAAAAACAGTTTGAGTTCCTACTTGCACCAACTTCAAGTGGTTATCTAGTGCAGTGAAATCTGGAACATTTGCTGATGGCTCACTTTCTGTAATCGTTCCATCACCCAGATTCCAACGGTGGAATTTGACACGCTCAATAACTGGTAATTCCAAAGTCTCAATCTTGTCAAAAGCTTTTTGACGGAGATCAGCCAACCAGCTTGGTTCAGCGTGCATTTCTGAAAAAAGTTTAATATTTTCTTTAGTCATTTACTTCTCCTAAAAGATACGAGGGAATTACAATTCTTCCTTGTAGTCGTAGCCAAGTTCTTCAGCTAGTTTTGCGTATCCTTCACGTTCCAAACGCGCAGCCAATTCTGGACCACCAGAAAGGACAACACGCCCCTCCATCATGACGTGTACCACATCAGGTGTGATGTAGTTCAAAAGACGTTGGTAGTGAGTGATAATCATAGCACCAAAGCCTTCACCACGCATAGCATTAACACCTTTAGAAACAACTTTAAGAGCGTCAATATCAAGACCAGAGTCAATCTCATCCAAAAGGGCAAAAGTTGGTTCCAACATCAAAAGTTGAAGAATCTCATTACGTTTTTTCTCACCACCAGAGAAACCTTCGTTGAGGTAACGCTCAGCCATTTCTTCTTTCATGTTGAGCAATTCCATCTTCTCATCCAATTTAGTGATAAACTCACGAACTGAAATCTTCTCATCGTCTTCTTTACCAGCATTCATAGCTGCACGAAGAAACTCAGCATTGGTAATTCCAGGAATTTCTGATGGGTATTGCATAGCAAGGAAAAGTCCCATACGCGCACGCTCGTCCACTTCTAACTCAAGGATGTTTACGCCATCAAACAAGACTTCACCTTTGGTTACTTCATAGTTTGGATTTCCCATGATAGCGGCAGAAAGAGTTGATTTACCAGTACCATTTGGTCCCATGATAGCGGCAATTTCTCCTGTTTTCAGGGTCAGGTTAACCCCTTTTAAAATTTCTTTTCCTTCAATCTCAACGTGAAGTTCTTTGATCTCTAATACTGACATGATAGTTCCTTTCTTTTTCAAGGCCTTTACAGTTCTTACTGGGAACATACTTGATTTCCCTAGAAAATACGGTAAAAGGTCAATAAATATACTTTTATAGTATAACAAAAAAAAGCCTAAAAGGCTTTGATTTTGTCTAGAAGCTGAGGACTAGTCTTTTCCTTTCAAGTGCTGGTCAATGACATCTACAATCTTGCCCATCAAGTAACTAACTCGGAAATTTCTAAAGAGCAAAATGGCCCAAAAGGCTGCCATAATATAACGACCAGTCATCCAGGCTTCATTGAAAAAATAGGTCTCAGCAGCTGTAAACAGCGCGATGATAATAAATTGTTGTCTATTCATAAACTTATTGTATCATGAAATCTTTCTTTAGTCTTCCTCTACCTTCACTTTATCAGCCAAAAATTCAAATCCTTCTGGAATCAGGCTTTCTTCTGCTTCTTTTTCAGTTTGAGAAGATTTGGCTTTGGCTGAAAAGGCTGCGCGAACTTCTTTCCATTCCTCCATAGAAATGGCTAAAATCTCAGGTGAAAAACCTGCTGCCTGACTGAGGATATTGCCAAATATGGTATTGAGATTGTCTCGTTTCATGGTTTGACCAGCATTGAAGTTAGATTCAAAAGCAAGAATAGCATGGTGCTCATTGGCAGCAACCGGTTGAGAACCAACTAGCAGAGCCTTGTCCGGTCCACCAAGACTTTCAATTACTTCTCCCCAGGCATTCTGCAAACGAATCAGATTTTGACGTGCTAAATCAGGATTTTCGACAGCCTCTTGCAAGATAGATTGCACTTTATTGCGATCCACACGATAGACCGTCTTGCCTGCTGCTGGGCGACTAGGAGCTGGATTTGTTGGCTTAGCTACGGTTCCCACATTGGCAAGTTCTTGTTTGAGACGCGCAACTTCCTGTCTCAATGCAGCAATTTCATGTTCAACTGCCCCAGAAAGAGCTGCTTCAGGTTTAACCTCCGCCAAACGGATGGTCATCATCTCAGCATAAATCTTTGGCTGCAAACTAGACTTAATATCCCCTAAACTCACTGTCGCTAAGCGAATCATTTCAAACAGATTTTCTTGAGGAAGTGCCAAATTCTCTACAAAGACTGGACTATGATGAGTGTTTTCTCCACCTGTTTGAACAATTAACAAATCTCTTAAATAGTGCAAAAGGTCGGTCACAAAACGAGTCATGCTCTTACCATTGTCAAATAGAAGATTTAAGCAAGACAAAGCCTTGGGAACATCCTGTTGAGACAAGGCGGCCACATAATCATCCAAGGCTGATAGGCTAATGGTGCCAGTAATTTCTTCAGAGATAGCAGTCGTCAACTCGTTTCCCTGTGTCAAACTCAGGGCTTGATCCAAAATAGACAAGGCATCTCGCATTCCACCTTCAGCCCGTCTGGCAATGATTTCCACAGCCTCTGGTTCAGAACTGATATTTTCTTTTTCTAAGATATAGCGGATATGTTCCTTAATATCCTGTGTCTTAATTGATTTAAATTCAAAACGTTGCACACGGGATAGAATAGTGGCAGGAATCTTGTGCAATTCAGTAGTGGCCAAAATAAAAACCACATTCTGTGTTGGCTCTTCCAGCGTCTTTAGGAGAGCATTAAAAGCCCCTGTAGACAACATGTGAACCTCATCTATGATATAAACCTTATAACGGGCAAGGCTAGGGGCGTAGGTAGATTTATCACGAATTTCACGGATTTCATCGACTCCATTATTAGAGGCCGCATCCATTTCAATGACATCTTCTAAACTACCGTCCGTCACTGCCTGGCAAATATAACAGTTATTACATGGTTCACCACCCACTTGATTGGGACAGTTCATAGCCTTGGCAAAGATCTTAGCTACACTGGTTTTTCCCGTTCCACGAGGACCAGAAAAAAGATAAGCATGACTTATTTTCTCTTGCTCCACCGCTTGTTTAAGAGTCTTAGCCACAACTTCTTGACCAACCAACTGGGAGAAATTTTGACTTCTATATTTTCGATAAAGTGCTTGATACATTAGGCTTTCTCCCCAAACATTGTAAATTCCCATTCTGTCTTTTCAAGCAAAATAGCGACAAATTGTTCCAAATAATCTCGATCCATAGCATCATAATCATCAATCTCTGAAGAATCCAGATCCAGAACCCCGAGCAATTGACCATTCTTCATCATTGGCACAACAATTTCACTTTTAGCTCGACTATCACAAGAAATATAGTTGGGATAAGTTGTTACATCACCAACCAGAACAGTTTCCTGAAAATGAGCTGCCTCCCCACAAACACCTTTGCCTAGTGAGATACGGATGCAGGAAACACCTCCTTGAAAGGGACCTAAAACCAATTCCTTTCCATCGAACAGATAAAAGCCTGCAAATACGGTATTAGGGAAGCGTGATTTTAGAAGAGCACTGGCGTTGGAAAGATTAGCCAAAACATTGGTTTCACCATCCAATAAAAAAGAGAGCTCTTCATTTAACATTTGATAACGTGATTGTTTTTCTGATTCTAACATAGGACTATTATATCAAAAAAGGCTTACAGACAAAAGAAAAATCCCTTGTTTAGTAAACAAAGGATTTTGTGAATTTTCAATTTGATTAAAGTTCGATATCACCGAACAAGTCAGCCATTGAGAATCCTGTTTGTGTTTCTGGAAGTTCGAAATCACGTTTTTCTTGACGTTTTGGACGACGTGGACGAGCAGCACGTTTTTCTTCTTTTTGTCCTTCTTCTTGAGCTGGACGCTCTTCAAGAGCTTTGATAGAAAGTGATACGCGCTCTGCATCTGCGTTAACTTCAAGAACTTTAACTTTAACTTCTTGACCAACTTTAAGAGCTTCTTTTGGATTTTCAATACGTTTGTGTGAAATTTGTGATACGTGAACAAGTCCATCGATACCTGGCAATACTTCAACAAATGCACCGAAGTCAGTCAAACGTTTAACTGTCCCTTCAACTACATCACCTTTAGCCAATTTTTGCTCAACGCCATCCCATGGTCCAGGTGTTGTTGCTTTAAGTGAAAGTGATACACGTCCTTCTTCTTCGTTAAGATCAAGGATTTTCACTTCAATTTCTTCACCAACAGTTACAACTGATTTTGGTGATACGTTACGTTCATGTGACAATTCAGTCAAGTGAACCAATCCGTCAACACCACCAAGGTCGATGAAAGCACCGAAGCTTGTGATACGTGCAACTTTACCAGTTACAACATCACCAACAGCCAATTTACCGAATACTTCAGCACGAGCTGCTGCAGTAGCTGCTTCAACAACTTCACGACGTGAAAGGATGAAGCGGTTTTCTTTAGCGTCAACTTCTTTGATTTTAGCATCAAATTCTTGACCTACAAAACGCTCAGTGTTACGTACGAAACGAGTATCCAACATTGAAGCTGGGATAAATCCACGAACACCTTCAAATTCTACTGAAAGTCCACCTTTAACGGCACGAGTTCCTTTAACAGTAACAACTTCTTCTTCGCGACCAACAAGTTTGTCCCATGCTTTGCGAGCTTCAAGGCGTTTTTTAGATACAAGGTATGTAACTGTATCAGTATCTTTACCAACTACTTGACGAAGTACAAGAACATCCAATACTTCTCCTACTTTAACAAAGTCATTGATATCTGCATCGCGATCGTTTGTCAATTCGCGAAGAGTCAAGACACCTTCAACACCAGTTCCAGAGATTGCAACGTTAGCTTGAGTCGCATCAACTGTCAATACTTCAGCACTAACAACATCACCAGTCTCAACTTGGCTAACGCTATTTAGCAAATCTTCAAATTCGTTCATCTAAAAAATCCTCCAACAATCAAGTTTTTCTTAAACTTGACATACTTATAATTTTTTTCCTAAGCACCCGCAAGGACATGTTCATATCGTTCACGTCTTTCAATTATAAAAATAAAATACCCTAAGATATTTTGCTTTTTATCTTGATCATTACCTAAGAACTGGGGTAGCTGGATTCGAACCAACGCATGAGGGAGTCAAAGTCCCTTGCCTTACCGCTTGGCTATACCCCATTGATGAAATGGAGAGAGAGGGATTCGAACCCCCGAACCCGAAGGAGCGGATTTACAGTCCGCCGCGTTTAGCCTCTTCGCTATCTCTCCTACAATCAACATGGACTATTATATCATGAAAATTTCAAAAAAACAAGACTTATTTTGCTAAATTATAATTTTCAATCAAAATTTCCACAGCTTTTTCCAATTTTTTATAAAAACTATCGACATTCCCATTCTTTATGATGGCAAATTGTCCATCTAATTCGGCAATTTCTCCGATAACTTTTTTACCAATGGTCAAGGTATAACCTTCAAAACTGTCTTTGCCTACCTTAACTTTGGCATCTGCCACTTGAATTTCAATTTTTTTATCTTTCTTGCTCATTTCATACCTCTCTTCACTTTTTCTATTTTACAAGAAAATCCCAAAACTAGCAAGAAAAAACTCTATATCATTCCAAGTCTGATATAGAGTTTTCTGCTTTATTTAATGTGTTTTTCTAGTTCTTTTTGGTACTTACCGTTTGATTCCAATTTTTCTTTTTGCCATTTTTTCAGTGCTTCTTCATATTCTTTTGTTGTAACGATATCTTTTTGCAATTTCATTCCTTTAAAGATATATGGGTCACCCTTAATACCAACTTGTGAGTATGGTTTTGAGAATGGCACTACATTACTTACAACTGGAGAACCACCAGATGAGGCTGTTGGCATCAATAATGAACTATCAGTCAACCAAGCTTGAGCTTTAGCATATTTTTCATAGCGTTCTTCAAGATTTGTAGTTTCTGAATCCGCATCATCCAATAATTTCTTATATTGGTCCAAACCAAGTTTCGCTACAACATCCTTATCTTTTCCTTTCGTAATACCAAGGTGTTTCATAGCAGAACCTGATTTAGGATCCATGATATTCAAGTAAGATGCTGGGTCTTGATAACTTGGAGCCCATCCTGTACTGTTCAAATCATAGTCTTTTTGAGAAGGAACACGCGCTTGAGAAGTGATTGTTTCCTTTTCATTATCTGTCATTTGAAGAACATCGATGACAACATTTTCAGCACCAAGAGTTGATTCGATAGACTGTTTGAAAGAGTTACTTTGTTGAACGGCGATGGTATCTGTTTGTTCAACTGGGACATCCAAGTGAATTGGGAAGCTTACCCCTTTAGATTCCAAGTCTTTCTTAGCTTTTTCAAATGCTGCCTTAGCCTTGTCAGGGTTGTAGATAGAATCCTTACCATCGACTAGCTCAACACCTTTCCATTGATCACCATAGTTCACCAACTCAGCTTGAGCGATGTGACCAAAGTTCTTACCGCCTGCTTGTACAAAGTTATCTGGAACGAGACTGTTACGAATAATCTTGTCCGCACCGTCTTCACCATTTAGCTGGGCAGCATAAGAATGGCGGTTGAAGGCAAAGTTGATAGCCTGACGGAAGTCCTTATTCAGCATAGCTTCTTTTGTAGAAGTCTTCTGCTCTTCACTTGTTTTCGCAGTTTTATTATATGACTGACGATTTACGTTAAAGGTGAAGTAATAACTACTTGAGTCCTGTGGGCTATAAGTAATTTTATCTCCGTATTGTTCCAAAGTTGAAGCAAAATTTGAGCTACTTGGGAAGAGACGGGCTGTCGTATAAGCACCAGAAGAGAAGCTACGAATCAAGGATTCCTGATCTGAACCATCGTAGTAGGTCAATTTAATCTTCTCAATTTTTACCTTTTCTTTATCCCAGTAGTTTGGATTTTTCTCGTATTCAATCAACGATTTAGAAGTCAAGGTCTTCAAGATATAAGGACCATTGTAGAGAATCCCTGCTGGAGTGACCGCTCCATAATCTTTACCTGATGCCTTCAAAAACTCTTCATTTACAGGCAACATCGTTGCTGTTGTAACTTTAGAGTTCCAGAAGCTTTCTGGTTTGTTTAGGGTATATTCGACTGTGTAATCGTCCAATGCCTTAACCCCAACTGTAGAGAAATCATTGGTTTCACCAGTCATGTAGGCATCCAAGCCCTTAATTGAATTTTGGATGAGAGAGACACCGTCTGACTTACCGTCAGCTACGTGTTTCAATCCTGTTACAAAGTCATGGGCTGTTACTTCTGCATATTCTTCACCTTCAGAAGTGTACCATTTAACTCCTTTACGAAGTTTGTAGGTATAAGTCAACCCATCTTTTGACACAGACCAATCCTCAGCCAAGGAAGGAATAACATTTCCGTACTGGTCGTTTTCCATCAAGCCATCAACCACGTTCCCGATGACATCTGTTGTAGATGTACGAGTCGCTATACTATAGTCCAAAGATGCTGGATCTACTGCATAGACATATGAAAATGTTGTCGGTGCATCTGCTTCTTTATCAGCTTTTCCACAAGCCACTAAAAGAGCTGTTGTGCTCAGGACCACTCCTGCTGTTAAGAGCCACTTTTTCGATTTCATCAAAAATCTCCTTTTGTTTATTTTAATCTACTTTTACAATCCAACCTTCTGGCGCTTCAATATCACCAAACTGAATACCTGTCAATTCATCATAAAGTTTACGAGTCACAGGGCCAACTTCTGTTTCACTATAGAATACATGGAAATCATCACCGTGCTGAATTCCACCAATTGGCGAAATAACTGCTGCTGTACCACAGGCACCTGCCTCTACAAAACGGTCAAGGTTATCAATTGGGACATCCCCCTCAATAGGAGTCAAGCCCAAGCGGTGTTCTGCCAAATAAAGCAAAGAATACTTAGTAATAGATGGCAAGATAGATGGACTCAATGGTGTTACAAATTCATTATCAGCTGTAATTCCAAAGAAGTTAGCTGAACCGACTTCTTCAATCTTTGTATGAGTTGATGGGTCTAGATAGATAACATCTGAGAAGTGGCGTGACTTGGCCAATTTCCCTGGCAAGAGACTTGCAGCATAGTTCCCACCAACCTTAGCCGCACCTGTACCATTTGGAGCCGCACGGTCGTATTCATCCTGAATCAAGAAGTTGGTTGGAACCAAACCACCCTTAAAGTAATTTCCAACTGGCATAGCAAAGATGGTGAAAATGTATTCCTCTGCTGGTTTAACCCCGATAATATCTCCAACACCAATCAAAAGTGGACGAAGATAAAGGGTTCCACCTGTTCCATATGGTGGTACGTATTCTTCATTGGCGCGGACAACTGCCTTACAAGCTTCTACAAACATGTCTGTTGGAACTTGTGGCATCAAGAGACGATTACAAGTACGTTGCAGACGTTTAGCATTTTCGTCAGGACGGAAAAGTTGAACACTACCATCCTTAGTACGGTAAGCTTTCAAACCTTCAAAGGCTTGTTGACCATAGTGAAGACTTGGAGAAGACTCTGAAATATGCAAAGTTGCATCCTCTGTGAGCTCTCCTTGATCCCATTGTCCATTTTTAAAATGAGCAATATAGCGATAAGGTAATTTCATATAGGAGAAACCAAGGTTCTCCCAATCAATCGTTACTGTCATATTCCACTCCTTATTCTAAAAACCTATTTCTTATATTCTACACTTTTTTTCTAAAATAGCAAGTATATTTTGTAATTTTCAGAAAATTTCTTCAATAAAAAGAACCAGCTCTTAGAACTGATTCCTTTTACAAGTGAAAAATTAGTTATTTTCAACTTTTTCATCGTATTTTGGTCTTAGTGTTGTACCTGAGTTAACAATGGTACGTTTTTGAACAAGAGGAAGGTCTGTTCGATTATAAACTGTACGCCATGGTTCCCAAACAAGACCTGTTTTTTCTTGAATCTTCACGCGTATATTACGTACATTTCCTTTAAATTGAAGTTCAGTTTGGAAGCCAGCTGTTCTGTTTTTACCATTATCTTCCCATTGACGTGAGCGAATGCTTTCAACTCCATCCTTATCATAAGTTACTTCATCCCAGTAAACATAGTAACGAGCGATATAAGCTCCCTTATGATGTAAATTGAGGTAACCATTTTTATATGAAGTCACTTTAGTTTCAATGTAGTCTGTATTACTTTGAATTGTGGCTACTTGATTATCTTTCAAGAATGCAGTCTTATAAGAAATTGGAACAGCAGGGTTTTGTGTACTGAAAGTAGCTCCTTCTTGGATCAATTTCTTCAAATCTTCTACTGTACCTGTCACAACTCGTGCAGCGCCATCAGCATTTCCACCTACGATTGAAACTGTTACAGTTGTATTCTTCAAGACACGCGCCCATTCAGATTCTGGTTTAATAGGCACCCCTTTGATGACAGCATTAATTGCTGCTTTCAACTCTGTACTCTTGCTTGTTGTTTCAAATTTGACATACATTTGACGTCCGTATGAAACGCTTGACACGTATACAGGAGGTGTTTTGTCATCAATTCCACGTTCTTTCAATTGATCAACCGTTACTCCTGGAGCAAATACATCTGATGGATTTTTTGGAGCATCAAAGTTAGCAGTATAGTAAATTTGTTTAAAATCAACAACTTCAACTTGTTTTTCACCCTTGTTCACAGCCTCAAAGTCAATTTTCAAATTAACACCGACTTTTTCAAAATCACTTCCGAATTTTGCTTTCAATTGATTCATGCTGTAAGCAGAAGTTGATTCGTACTGCATACGTGCTGGAGCAGGATTTTTCGCAGCATATTTTTCATGCCAACGATTTAACAAGGTATTCACACCTTCCTGCATACCACTTGCAGTTGGATTAGCATCTACATAGCTATCTCCGCCTACCATTCCTGGTAAATCAACACTGATTCTACCTTTGCTACGATCTAAACTAATTTGTTGTGGTTTGTTTTCTAGAAGGTCTTGATTTGCTTTAAACAAAGCACCTAGGAAGATATCCCCGTTACCATTAATGGCAACATCTGCAGAACCATTAGAAAGGTTTTTCTTCACTTTTTCTACAACCACAAATTCATTTCCTTGTTGTTTTGTACTTGTATTAGTGTAATTTTCTAATGCTTCGCCTCTTCTAGTCAAAATATTTAGTTTATCGTAATTTAAACCAAATAAATAGTTATTTAGTTCTGCAGTAAAGTCTGTTTTAGCTTTGTTTTCTGTTTTCTTATCTGCTACTACTTTTTCTTCTTTTACAGCACGATATACTTCAACTTCTGCTAAACTAAGAGGAGTTTTAGATTTATTTAATTCAATTTTTACATATCGTGCATTAACTCCTGAGAATTGAACATCAACTGTTGGTTGATTATTTAGGGTATCAACATGTTGACGAGCAACTTCCTTACCATCTTTATCCAACAAAATAACATCAAAATTAGATAAACGATTCGCTACAACTCCATCTCCACGATTGTAAATACGAACAGTTCCCACACCTTCTTCTTTTGCTAAATCAACTTTCCACCAAGAATGATCTTGAAAATCTGTATGAGTAACTGAACGATTGTCCCAGGCATTATCACGATTACCGTCAACTGCTCTAGAAGCCTCCCCTTCATAAGCAGTCGAACTCTGACTTGCAGACTTATGAGCAGCAATATTTTCACCAGCAACTGCAGCAACGCTTGGTTCTGTTGCTTTTACTACATTTGTTTGAAATACAAGGCTAGAACCTAGCAAAAATGTTGCAATGGCAACACCACATACTCCAACGCTACGTTTACGAATAGAAAAACGAAATCCTTTATCTTGTTTGTTTTGAGACATACAAAACTCCTATATATATATTTGAACGAATTATTTCTTGAACGCGCTTTCTTGAAACAATAAGAGTATAACATAAAAATATTATAGATGCAATCGTTTTCTTAAAAAATTATTATTTTTTATTAGCTAAACTTGTATAGTTGCCCATATGTTACTAATTTCACATTTAAACATCGAGTGGTCTATACCACTAAAAACAGGAAAACGACCAGGCCTAATTCCCTATCAGTTGGGAATCAGCACTGTTCGTTTTTGTATATATAATCAGATTCAACTCTTAAATCTATAACTTAAGAAATTTTTTAATGAAAAGCTTTTCATTGTTTTTTATCATCTCTTAGATTCAAATTCTTTATAAACTTCCTGAAGATAGGCATCAAAAACTTCTTCATCTGAAATCGTGTCAGAGATGAAGCTTCCGTTGCTGGTTCGTTCTGACAGATTCAAGTCTTGTAATCGGCTTTCATAGATCGTTCCTTTGTTAGATTGAACAAGCAGAGTTTGGTCATTCCCGTCCACTTCTGTACTAAAGAGGTCACCAACGAAGCCTTGTTCTGCGACTGCTCCTGCTAAGAAGACACGATGCGGTTTGTTTTTCAACTCACGCAAGACTTGAAGTCCTCGTTTGGCACGGCTTGTTGCTGGAATTTCGTCAATAGAAACACGTTTCAAGCTTCCACGTTGGGTCAAGAGGTAGAAGGATGAGGTATTGCAAATAAAGGCAGATTGGAGGACATCATCTTCTTTCAGGTTCATAGCCTTGACACCTGCAGCCTTGGCACCGACAACAGGAACCTCTTCGATATTGAAACGCAGGGCATAACCATTTTGGCTAATCAAGAGAACATCATCCAGTTTAATCGGAGCTACTGCTACAATCTGGTCTGTCTCGTCTTTAAGCTTAGCATACTTAACCGACTTAGATTTATAGGTCCGCCATGGAGTGAATTCTTTACGTTCTACGCGTTTAATTTGACCAAGACGAGTTACAGCAAAGTAAGTTGTCGCATCATCAAACTGATCTACTACTTCAACATAAAGGATTTCTTCGTTAGTTTCAAAGTTGGTAATGGTTTGGCTCAGATGCTCTCCGATATCCTTCCAGCGAATATCTGCCAATTCATGGATTGGTCGATAAATGACATTTCCAAGACTTGTGAACATCAGAAGATGCTGGGTGGTCTTGGCAGATTGAACAAAAATCAAACGATCATCATCACGCTTGCCAATTTCTTCCAGCGTTGAAGCTGCAAAAGAACGTGGGCTGGTACGCTTTATATAACCTGCCTTGGTAACGCTGACATAGGTATCTTCCTCGGCGATCAGACTAGCTGTATCAATCTCAATTACTTTCGCAGTGTCTTCTAAGCTACTCAAACGCGGAGTCGCAAACTTCTTCTTAACCTCACGAAGTTCTTTCTTCATGAGATTGTACATAGTCCGCTCATCACCGATAATCGCCGCAAGCATGGCAATCTTCTCACGAAGTTCTGCTTCTTCTTCTTGCAAGACAACCACGTCTGTATTGGTCAAACGGTAAAGTTGCAAGGTAACGATGGCCTCAGCCTGCTCTTCTGTAAAATCATAGCTGACCTTGAGATTTTCCTTGGCGTCAGCCTTATTCTCAGAAGCACGGATAAGGGCGATGACTTCGTCCAAAATTGAAATCACACGAATCAAACCTTCGACGATATGGAGACGTTTCTCAGCCTTTTCCTTGTCAAAGCGGGAACGAGCCAAAATCACTTCGCGACGGTGGGCGATGTAGCTAGACAGGATTGGAACAATCCCGACCTGACGAGGTGTGAAATTGTCAATCGCCACCATGTTAAAGTTGTAATTGATTTGTAGGTCAGTGTACTTAAATAGGTAGTTGAGAACAAGCTCCGTATTGGCATCTTTTTTTAGCTCAATAGCGATACGAAGACCATCACGGTCAGACTCATCGCGAACTTCAGCAATACCAGCCACCTTGTTATTGACACGAACATCGTCGATTTTCTTGACTAGATTAGCCTTGTTGATTTCATAAGGAATCTCAGTAATAACGATTTGTTCCTTACCACCTTTTAGCTTTTCAATCTCAGTCTTGGAACGAACAACCACGCGCCCTTTCCCGGTTTCATAGGCCTTCTTGATTTCATCACGACCCTGAATGATTCCTCCAGTCGGAAAATCTGGTCCCGGCAAGAATTCCATGAGTTTATCAACCTTTGCAGTTGGGTGGTCAATCATGTAAACCGCCGCATCGATAACCTCAGCTAAATTATGAGGTGGAATATCTGTCGCATAACCAGCCGAAATACCAGTCGATCCATTTACCAAGAGATTTGGAAATGCTGCTGGTAAAACCGTCGGCTCTTTCTCCGTGTCGTCAAAGTTCCAAGCAAAAGGAACTGTCTTTTTCTCGATATCCTGAAGAAGGTAGCCTGCAATTTCAGACAAACGTGCCTCAGTATAACGCATTGCCGCAGGCGGATCTCCGTCCATAGAACCGTTATTACCGTGCATTTCAACTAGAATCTCACGGTTCTTCCAGTCCTGAGACATACGAACCATGGCATCATAGATAGAAGAATCCCCGTGTGGGTGGAAATTCCCCATGATATTCCCGACAGACTTGGCCGACTTACGGTAACTCTTGTCAAAGGTATTGCCATCCTTATTCATCGAATAAAGAATGCGGCGCTGAACCGGCTTCAAGCCATCACGAATGTCTGGCAAAGCCCGGTCTTGAATAATGTACTTGGAGTAGCGACCAAAGCGCTCTCCCATGACGTCCTCCAGGGACATGTTTTGAATGTTACTCATATAGGATACAGAGCCCTTAAAACACCAAGTGAAAATATAAAATTCTTGAAGTAAGAAAACTCACAAGAGAATTTATCTTTTTCACACAGCAATTAGGGCATGTTCAACTCCTTTCAAAGAATGTAGAGTAGTTTTATCTAGAAAAAGGATTTCAGATACAATCAATCCTTTCTGTAGTTTATTGTGTTTAAAATTTGTTGCTTCAGTGAGTAATAAGGAATTTTACACAGCATTTAAGGCGTGTTTAACTCCTTTCAAAGAATGGAGAGTAAATGCTATAAAAAAAATATAGAGTAAGTGAATTTTATCCAATTCCTGTATCGTCATTTCCACTTGAAATGTCTACTCCACAAATCCTCGTTTATACTTGATATGGCTGGCGATATTACTATCTACATCTTTCTTATCCCAAAGTTGGAGTTCCCATGGATAATAAAAATTACTTTTATTTTTAAAATAGATATGAATACCGACATAGCCATCTTTATCACGTAAATACCAGTTTTTTAGTCCGTACAGCTCTTGCCAATCATCTAGTTTCTCCATAACTTGAGCTATCTCTTTGGAGCTTAAAATCATACGAGCACCAAAAATATCATTAAGAATGGAATTCACAGGATAGCCCTCTTGACGCTCTGAAAAACGTGTAATTTTATCTAAAATAGACTCAGAAGTTTTAACACGATAAACATAGGCAATATCTTGGACATCCGCTTTCATCAGATAGTCATTGATTGACTCATGTAAATTCAGACGGTAGGCCAAAATCGATTTAGTCGGAACTTTTGAAAAGGTATGCTTGAGATTGATTTTTTCCACCTTACCCGTTTCAAAATAATCTTTAGAATATTCTCGATGAATACGATTAATCTCTGTAATGAGGCGTTCCACTTTTTCAATCATGAGTCTTCTCCTCTCGCTTTTTCATTTTTCTAGTTATTCCCAAACTTCTTCATTCTTTCCTCAGCATACTCAATCATCTTCTCAGCCACTTCTTTATCGTAGTCAAATCCCAGCTTTTGAGCAAGTCTTTGAGCTTCTCTATGGAAAAGTTGCATCGTAGCCAATAAAGACTGGCTGAGTTTCTCTATACTTGAAAAATCAAGCAGATTTGATAATTCTTTCTCTTTCTCAGCAGGCAAATACTGAAAGAGGTACTTGTAGTTCTTGCCGATATCGACTTTCCCCCTAGCACTTGCAACCTGCCAAGCCAAAATTTTCAAGAATTCTTGTTGACAAATGCCGTAGAGATGATCAATAGCATAAATGATTTGATTGCGACAAATCCCTTTAACCACGTAGGCTGACACCCACCAAAATTCATTGCAGGCATTTTCAAAATCTATCGCACTAGCTGGATTTGTCCAAAAGCGTTGAGGACTCGGTGAATAAGGTTCAAACAAACCATTAGGATCTTCTAAAACGGTGAATCCTGCCTCACTATCCACCCACTCTTGAATGCGGTCTTTGGGGCAGAGGGTCAAATCAATCCGATTGCCATCTTCAAAAAGCATGAGATATAGGCGACGGTGGTCAAGAACAACCTCTTGCTCTATAATTCGTTTTCCGAAATAGTCCAACCAAGAAAGGTCACTCATCAGATTATCAAAATCATCCACGACATAGACCACATCGTAGTCTTGAAATTCATCTTTTGGAGCATTTTGGTTTGTCCGTGAACCAGACATAGCGACAGCTTTGACTTGTAAAATTTTGGCAGTCTGTAAAATCAGATCTAGCATTTCTGTTTCAGATCTCATGTTGATACCCATTCATTAAAAAGTGACTTAAAACACTGTCGCTTCTTCCAGCGTAAACCTGACATTATCCTCAATCCACTTACGGCGTGGTTCGACCTTGTCACCCATGAGGACATTGACGCGGCGTTCTGCGCGTGCTAGGTCTTCGATAGTGACACGGATAAGGGTACGCGTTTCTGGGTTCATAGTTGTTTCCCAGAGTTGATCCGCATTCATCTCACCAAGACCTTTATAACGTTGGAGGGTAGCACCTTTACCAAACTGTTTGCGGAGTTCTTCTAGTTCTCCGTCCGTCCAAGCATAAGCCACTTCTTCTTTCTTGCCTTTTCCTTTGGACATCTTGTAAAGAGGCGGAAGGGCGATGTAGACATGACCTGCCTCAACTAGCGGACGCATGTAACGATAAAAGAAGGTTAAGAGAAGTGTTTGAATGTGGGCTCCATCTGTATCTGCATCGGTCATGATAATGATCTTGTCATAGTTAGCATCTTCAATAGAGAAGTCTGCCCCAACACCCGCACCAATGGTATAAATCATAGTATTGATTTCTTCATTTTTGAGAATATCCGCCATCTTGGCCTTGGCTGTATTGATAACCTTACCACGAAGAGGTAGGATAGCCTGGAACTTGCGGTCACGGCCTTGTTTGGCAGAGCCACCGGCAGAGTCCCCCTCAACTAGATAGAGTTCATTCTTAGCTGGATTCTTGGACTGGGCTGGGGTCAATTTCCCAGACAACAAGCCCTTGTCTTTCTTGTTCTTTTTACCATTTCGACTTTCATCACGCGCCTTACGTGCCGCTTCACGGGCGTCACGGGCCTTGATAGCCTTGCGAATGAGATTGGAAGCCAATTCACCATTTTCCATAAGGAAGAAGGTCAACTTATCCGCCACAATTCCATCCACAACGGGACGGGCAAGAGGGCTTCCTAGCTTATCCTTGGTCTGTCCTTCAAACTGGAGGTGTTCTTCTGGAACCAAGATAGAAAGAACGGCCGCTAGTCCCTCACGATAGTCTGAACCTTCAAGGTTTTTATCTTTTTCCTTGAGAAGCCCCGTCTTACGCGCATAGTCATTCATGACCTTAGTGATAGCAGACTTGAGTCCTGTCTCATGCGTTCCACCGTCCTTGGTGCGAACATTATTAACAAAGGACAAGATGTTATCTGAAAATCCATCATTGTACTGAAGCGCTACTTCCACTTGAAAACCATTGTCTTCCCCTTCAAAGTACAGAACTGGCGTCAAGGTCTCCTTGTCTTCGTTCAGATAAGAAACAAAGTCTTGTACCCCATTTTCATAGTGAAACTCAACAGACTCATCTGTGCGTTTATCCGTTAGAGACAAGGTCACATTTTTCAAGAGAAAGGCTGATTCATTAAGACGCTCTGAGATGGTATTGTACTTGAAGTCTGTCGTAGAAAAGATAGTCGCATCCGGCATGAAGGTGACTTTGGTACCTGTCTTAGACTTGGGTGCTGTACCGATTTTCTTTAAGGTCGTAACAGGTTTTCCACCATTTTCAAAACGTTGCTTGTAGATTGCACCATCACGGGTAATTTCAACTTCCAGCCAACTTGAAAGAGCGTTAACAACGGAAGAACCCACCCCGTGAAGACCACCAGATGTCTTGTAGCCACCCTGACCGAATTTCCCTCCGGCGTGAAGAATGGTAAAGATAACCTCAACAGTTGGAATTCCCATCGCGTGCATACCAGTTGGCATTCCACGTCCGTGGTCTTGAACCGTTAAACTTCCGTCTTTATTAATGGTCACATCAATACGATCGCCAAACCCAGACAGGGCTTCATCGACTGCATTATCGACGATTTCCCAGACGAGGTGGTGGAGACCAGCACCATCGGTCGATCCGATATACATCCCTGGACGTTTTCGGACCGCATCCAACCCTTCTAGCACCTGAATGGCATCATCATTATAATTGTTAATATTGATTTCCTTTTTTGACACAAGGAACCTCCTATTCGTTCATCTTTACTATTCTACAGGTTTTCCAAGGATTTTGCAAAATTTTTCTTTCTCCGCTGTGACAATTTCAGAAGAGATTCTCTGCCTTTCTTCTCCATTTCATGATATAATAGGAGTATGATTACAATAGTTTTATTAATCCTAGCCTATCTGCTGGGTTCGATTCCGTCTGGTCTCTGGATTGGACAAGTATTCTTTCAAATCAATCTGCGAGAGCATGGTTCTGGTAACACTGGAACGACCAATACCTTCCGTATTTTAGGTAAGAAAGCGGGTATGGCAACCTTTGTCATTGACTTTTTCAAAGGAACCCTAGCAACGCTTCTTCCGATTATGTTTCATCTGCAAGGCGTTTCTCCTCTCATCTTTGGACTTTTGGCTGTTATTGGCCATACCTTTCCAATCTTTGCAGGATTTAAGGGTGGCAAGGCTGTCGCAACTAGCGCTGGAGTGATTTTCGGATTTGCACCTGTCTTCTGTCTCTACCTTGCAGTTGTTTTCTTTGGGACCCTCTATCTTGGTAGTATGATTTCACTATCTAGCGTCACAGCATCTATCGCAGCTGTTATCGGTGTTCTACTCTTTCCACTTTTTGGTTTTATCCTGAGTAACTATGACCCTCTCTTCATCGCTATTATCCTAGCTCTTGCTAGCTTGATTATCATTCGGCATAAGGATAATATCACACGTATCCAGAATAAGACTGAAAATCTTGTTCCTTGGGGATTAAACTTAACCCATCAAAATTCTAAAAAATAAACGCCAGTTTGAACAGAACTGACGTTTTTTTGTATGCTTATTTTGATTTGATATAGTTGATACCATCTGCTTTTGGTGCGACTGCTTTTCCAAAGAAGGCTGCCAAGACAAGAATTGTCAAAACATAAGGTGCGATTTGAAGATAAACCGCAGGCACTCCTTGCAGGAATGGCAATTGAGAACCGATAACAGCCAAACTTTGTGAAAGTCCAAAGAAAAGACTAGAAAGCATAGCTCCGATTGGATTCCATTTCCCAAATATCATCGCAGCAAGGGCGATAAATCCAGGTCCAACAATAGTTGTCACTGAGAAGTTAACTGAGATGGATTGAGCATAAATCGCTCCGCCAATTCCACCTAGGAAACCTGAAATAATAACCCCTAAATATCTCATCTTGTAGACATTGATTCCCAAGGTATCAGCTGCTTGAGGATGTTCACCGACAGAGCGGAGACGAAGACCAAAGCGAGTCTTAAAGAGGATAAACCAAGCAAGGAACGAGAAGGCAATCGCTAGATAACCAAGTAGACTAGTTGACTTGAAGAAGATATCACCGATAACTGGGATATTTGCCAAGACTGGGAAATCAAAGCGTCCAAAAGTCTGACTTAGGTTGTCGGTTTGTCCCTTATTATAAAGCACTTTCACCAAGAAAACAGCCAAGGCAGGCGCCATCAAGTTCAATACCGTACCGCTGACAACATGGTCTGCACGGAAATGAACCGTCGCTGCTGCGTGGATGATAGAGAAGAGACCACCAACCAATCCTGCTACAAGCAAGGATAGCCATGGAGTTGCTGCTCCAAATTGTTCTGCAAATTCAAGGTTAAAGACAACGCCAGAAAAGGCACCAATAACCATAATTCCTTCAAGGCCGACGTTTACCACACCACCACGTTCAGAGAAAACACCACCGATACTTGTAAAGATGAGCGGTGCTGAGTAAATCAGCATAGAAGACACCAAGAGGGTGAGCAAGGTTGTAATAGACATCTTTACTTACCTCCTTTAACTTGTTTTTTCGATTTGACAAAGCGTTCGATAAGGTAATGAACACTGACAAAGAAGATAATAGACGCTGTTACAATGCTGACAAGCTCAGACGGTACCTGCGCCGCATTCATACCTGGGGCTCCAACTTGGAGAACACCAAACAGGAAGGCTGCAAAGAGAATACCAATTGGTGAGTTTGCTGCAAGTAGACTAACTGCCATACCGTTAAATCCAACAGCTAAAGATGCCCCTTGAACATAGACGTTCTGGAAGGTTCCAAGTCCTTCAACAGCTCCACCAAGACCTGCCAAGGCACCTGAAATAATCATAGATAGGATAATAGTCCGTTTGGCAGAAATACCAGCATATTCTGAAGCATGTGGATTAAGACCAACTGCACGGATTTCAAAACCAAGGGTTGTTTTCTTGAGCATGAACCAAATAACTGCAACAGCAATGATGGCAAAGAAAATACCAATATTCATCCGTGAGTTACCAGTCAACTCAGCTAACCAAGGTGTCTGGTAGGTTGCATTAGCCCCAACACGAATGGTCGAATCTGTACTTTGCATGAAGTCTTTAGGAAAGGCATGAATCAAGGCATTTCCTACATACAAGACGATGTAGTTCATCATGATGGTTACGATAACCTCTGACGTCCCTAGATAGGCTCTAAGAATACCCGGAATCGCTCCGACAATCCCACCAGCAATCAAGGCAATCACGATAGTTGCTAGAATCATCAAGGGACGTGGCATATCTGGATGCGACAAGGCAAACCAACCACTGAGAATCCAACCTGCCAAAGCCTGACCAGGAAGTCCGACGTTAAAGAAACCAGCTCGACTGGCAACGGCAAAACCAAGACCAATCAAGACCAGAGGACCCATAGCACGGAAGATTTCTCCAATCCCACGTAGACTACCAAAGGCTGTATAGAACAATTCTTCGTAGCCCCAAATAGCATCATAACCGAAGATCCACATGACAATGGCTCCGAGTAAAATTCCTAGGAATACAGAAATCAAGGGAACCGAAATTTGTTGTAATTTTTTAGACATCACTCTTCTCCTTTCCCAAGTTTCCACCAGCCATCAAGACACCAAGTTCTTGTTTATTAGTTGTTTCTGGTGATACAATACCTTGAATCTTTCCATCGTGGATAACGGCAATACGGTCTGAGACGTTTAAAATCTCATCCAATTCAAAGCTGACAACAAGGACAGCCTTCCCGTTATCACGCTCTTCAATCAAGCGTTTGTGGATATATTCAATGGCACCGACATCCAAACCACGAGTTGGCTGGCTGACGATAAGGAGATCAGGATCACGATCAATTTCACGAGCAATAATTGCTTTTTGTTGATTTCCTCCTGAGAGTGCAGCCGCAGGAACAAATTCGCTGGCAGCACGAACATCAAACTCTTCCATTAGCTTTTTAGCATAAGAAGTAATATTTGAATAGTTCAAAATTCCATTTTTACTATGTGGTTCTTTGTAGTAGGTTTGAAGGGCAATATTCTCAGAAATCATCATTTCCAAGATCAATCCATCACGGTGACGGTCTTCTGGAACGTGCCCAACACTCAACTCTGTAATCTGACGTGGGTGCAAGCCTACAATTGAATCTCCTTTTAGCTCAATGCTACCAGATTCAACCTTGCGAAGACCTGTGATTGCTTGAATGAGTTCAGATTGACCATTTCCATCAATCCCCGCAATACCAACAATCTCTCCAGCACGAACATCCAAGGATAGATTTTTGACAGCAGGGACACCACGGTTTTCATTGACCACCAAATCTTTGATTGACAAGACCACTTCTTTTGGTTGAGAGGCTTGCTTCTCTGTCTTAAAGGAAACAGAACGACCTACCATCATTTCTGCCAGATCAGCATTGGTAGCCCCTGCAATTTCGACGGTTTCAATTGATTTCCCACGACGGATAACTGTAACGCGATCAGAAACTGCACGAATCTCATCCAACTTATGGGTGATCAAGATAATTGATTTTCCTTCTTTGACAAGATTTTTCATAATAGCCATCAACTCATCAATTTCTGATGGAGTCAAAACCGCCGTTGGTTCATCAAAGATAAGGATATCAGCCCCCCGATAAAGGGTTTTTAAAATTTCTACACGTTGTTGGGCTCCAACTGAGATATCTGCTACCTTGGCAGAAGGGTCAACAGCTAAGCCATAACGTTCAGAAAGAGCCTTGATTTCTTTGCTAGCTCCAGCGATATCTAGCACACCATTTTTAGTCAATTCACTTCCTAAAATGATGTTTTCAGCCACTGTGAAAGCCTCTACCAACATAAAGTGCTGGTGAACCATTCCGATTCCCAAGCTAGCTGCTTTAGATGGCGAGTCGAGGTTGACAACTTGACCGTTGACCGCAATTTCACCACTGGTTGGTTCAAGAAGGCCTGCTAACATGTTCATTAGCGTGGACTTTCCTGCCCCATTTTCTCCTAAAAGTGCATGAATTTCACCTTTTCGTAGGTGCAAGTTGATTTTGTCGTTGGCAACAAATTCCCCAAACACCTTGGTAATATCACGCATCTCAATGACATTTTCGTGTGCCATGTGCTCTTCCTTTCAGAGTCTTATTTTATTTCAATAAAACTTGCTAGTTTGTCTAGTAGCAAGCTTTACTGAGACAAAATGACCTTGCCTCAACTCTTAAAAAGCGGCCGAGGGCCGCTTCCTAAGAAATGACTTCCATCCATTATTTTTCAGGAACTTTTACACTTCCGTCAAGGATTTTAGCTTTAGCGTCTTCAACAGCTTTTTTACCTTCTTCTGAAAGGTTTGTCACTGCCAAGTCAACACCTTTATCTTTCAATGAGTAAACGATCACTTGACCGCCAGGGAATTCACCTTTTTCTGCCTTGTTAGCAATATCTTTTACAGTTGTACCAACTTGTTTCAAAGTAGATACAAGAACAAAGTTTGATTCTTTTCCATCTTTAGAAGTGTATTTACCTTCTCCTACTTGGTCACGGTCAACACCGATAACCCAAACTTTTTCACTTTCAGAACGGCTTTCGTTGAGTGATTTAGCTTCTGCAAAGACACCTGCACCTGTTCCACCTGCTGCTTGGTAAACAACGTCTGCACCAGCTGCGTATTGTGCTGCTGCAATTGTTTTACCTTTAGCGGCATCACCAAATGAACCAGCGTAGTCAACTTGTACTTTGATAGATGGGTCTACTGACTCAACACCAGCTTTAAATCCAGCTGCAAAACGTGAGATAACTTCAGACTCGATACCACCTACAAAACCAACTTGTTTTGTTTTAGTTGTTTTAGCTGCTGCAACACCTGCAAGGTAAGCAGCTTCGTTATCAGCAAATGTTACGCTCGCAACATTCTTTTGATCTTTAATCACATCATCAATCAAGACATAGTTCAAGTCAGAGTGGTCTTTTGCTGCTTCTTCAACTGCATTGTGAAGGGCAAAACCAACACCGAAAATTAGGTTGTAACTTCCAGCCGCTTGTTGCAAGTTGTTAGCGTAGTCAGCTTCACTTGTTGATTGGAAGTAAGTGAAACCTTTATCTTTTGAAAGATTGTGTTCTTTACCCCAGTCTTGCAAACCTTCCCAAGCTGATTGGTTGAATGATTTGTCATCAACACCACCAGTATCAGTGACGATTGCTGCTTTTGTCTTCACATCAGAAGATGAAGCTGCGTTACGAGAAGAGCGGTTACCACATGCAGCAAGTCCAACTGCTGCCACTGCAACTAGACCAAGGCCTAGCCATTGTTTCTTGTTCATTACTGAACCTCCTAAATAAGATGTGCAACGATGTTGCAAGTATGGATTGATTGGCCACAAGGACCGTGCACTCAGAGAGTGGCTCAGACTAGTTTAAGTCTGTAAAAGAGTATGGAAGTAACTCCCCGACCGTCATCTCGACCGTCGATTTATCTTTTGCGACTAAAGTCACTTTTAGATCTTGTTCAAAAAATTCGACCATTACTTGGCGACAAGCACCACATGGTGAGATTGGTTTTTCAGTTTGACCATAAACAATCAGCTCTGAAAATTCTCTTTGCCCTTCAGATATAGCCTTAAAAATGGCTGTTCTCTCACCGCAATTGGTCAAAGGATAGCTAGCATTTTCGATATTCACTCCCGTGTAAACACTTCCGTCTTTGGCTACTAAAACTGCTCCGATAGGAAAGTGAGAATAGGGGACGTAGGCATGTTTGCTGGTTTCAATTGCCAGTTCAATCAACTCAGTAGTCGCCATCAGCCAATTCTCCTTTTAAAATGGCTACCCCAGCTGATGTTCCAATACGGGTCGCCCCTGCTTCCACAAATGCAAGAGCATCTGCATAAGAACGAGCTCCACCAGCAGCCTTGACACCCATTTCTGGTCCAACCGTTTCACGCATTAATCTAACATCTGCTACCGTAGCGCCACCAGTTGAAAAACCAGTAGATGTTTTAACAAAATCAGCTCCAGCTTTTTGAGCTAATTGGCAAGCCACAACTTTTTCTTGGTCTGTCAGAAGGCAAGCTTCAATAATGACTTTCACTAACTTGTCACCACTTGCTTCTACTACTGCGCGAATATCTGACTCAACCAAATCAAGATTACCTGTTTTGAGAGCTCCAACATTGATCACCATATCAATCTCGTCTGCACCATTTTGAATAGCTTCTTTGGTTTCAAAAGTTTTCACAGCTGAAGTTGTTGCTCCCAAGGGGAAACCTACTACTGTGCAGACCTTGACATCTGTACCTTCAAGCCCTTTTTTAGCATGTTCAACCCAGGTCGGATTAACGCAAACACTGGCAAAATCATACTCCTTAGCCTCAGACAACAAACAATCGATTTGATTTTCTGTTGCATCTTGTTTTAAAAGCGTATGATCGATATATTTATTTAATTTCATATTCGGATTCTCCTGCAGTTTATGAGATAATTTCTATAATTTCTCGTAAACTTTGCACCCTATCATTTATTTTAACATATTTTTGAAAATCTGTAACTAGCTGAGGAGAAATTTTTCCATTTGTGTATACTTTTGCAACAATTTCTCCCTTTTGAACGGAATCTCCAACTTTCTTTTCAAAAACAATTCCTGTTTCATAGTCCAAGGCATCAGACTTGACTGCACGGCCTGCCCCCAGTCTCATAGCATAAAGCCCAAATTCCATAGCTGGAAGAGCTGAAATGACACCCGTTTCCTGAGCAGGGATTTCCACCACATGGGTAACATTTACAGGACGATAGAGGTCTTCCAAGTCTCCACCTTGGGCTTGGACCATCTCCTCAAACTTAGCCAGTGCTTGACCATTTTCAAGATGTTGGCGAACTTCTTCAACTGTTTTATTTACATTTGCCAAACCAAGCATAATTTGAGCCAGTTCACAGATGAAGTGGGTAATATCCTGACGTCCTTGACCTTGTAAAATCTCCAATGCTTCAAGGATTTCTAGACGATTTCCAATCGCTCGTCCCAAGGGCTGACTCATATCCGTAATGACTGCTACCGTTTTTCTACCAACTGCCTTACCAAGTTCCACCATGGTTTGAGCCAATTCACGCGCCTCATCAACCGTCTTCATGAAGGCACCTTCACCGACAGTCACGTCTAGCAAAATAGCATCCGCCCCTGCCGCAATTTTCTTGCTCATCACCGAACTCGCAATCAAAGGAATCGTGTCGACGGTTGCGGTCACATCACGAAGGGCATAGAGAAGCTTATCCGCTTTGACCAGCTGGTCTGATTGCCCAATGACAGATACACCAATATCCTGAACCTGACGAATAAAATCTTCTTGACTACGTTCTACTTGATAGCCCTTAACGGACTCCAACTTATCAATTGTTCCGCCTGTATGGCCGAGACCACGACCACTCATTTTTGCCACAGGTACACCGAAGCTAGCAACAAGAGGAGCTAAAATCAAGGTTACCTTATCACCAACACCCCCAGTAGAATGCTTGTCAACCTTAACCCCTTCAATAGCTGATAAATCAAACTCTTGGCCTGTCTGAACCATTTTCATAGTTAGGTCAGAGATTTCTCGTGTCGTCATTCCTTTAAAATAAACAGCCATAGCAAAAGCAGACATCTGATAATCAGGAACAGTTCCTGACACATAGCCTTCAACTAGCCATTCAATTTCACTCGAAGTCAGCTCTTGACCATCTCGTTTCTTTTGGATTAAATCAACTGCTCTCATTCTTTCACACTTCTAAGGATATAATATCCCTTATCTTTTTTGACAATCTCACAATTACCAAACACATCTTCCATCTTGGACTTGGCACTTGGGGCCCCTTGTTTTTTCTGGATAACGATTGTTAAATCTCCACCAGTTTCCAAGAAATCTTTACTTTTCTCAATGATTTCATGAACCACTTGCTTGCCCGCACGGATAGGAGGATTGGAAATGACATGGTCAAATGTGCCTTCAACTTGTTCATAGATGTTGGACTGGAAAATCGTCGCTTCTACTTTATTTCGTTCAGCATTTTGTCGCGCCAAATCCAAGGCACGATTATTGATATCGACCATGGTAACCTGAACGCCATAAGCCTTAGCTAAAGACAAGCCCAAAGGTCCGTAACCACAGCCTACATCAAGGACAGTTTCTCCTTGGTTGACCTCAAGACACTTGAGCAAGAGTTGACTTCCAAAGTCAATCATTTTCTTGCTAAAAACACCCGCATCTGTCAAAAAGGTCATTTTTTCTCCCAATAAGTCCACTCTTAACTCATGAATGTCGTGAGCAGCGTCAGGATTTTCTGCATAATACATTTTACTCATGAAACTATTTTACCATAATTTGACTTAAATTGTAAATCGTTTACAAATTGATAATAAAACGAAAAAGACTGAAGAAAGTTAGTAAGTAAAACATTTTCTTCAATCTCTTTCAATTATTGGAAACGAATGACAAGTCATTGGGAGCTATAAGGTATCACAGTCAGGATAAAACAACAAATTTATTGTCTATCATCAGAAGAATTTTGATTACTATTACTTAACCTTCAAATGCTTAATCATCAACAAAATTCCCAACAGGATGTTTAGATAAAAGCCCAACTGATACGTTTTTGTCAGGAATTCCAAACTTGTCCAAAGTCGTATCAAATCTTCTAGCGACATGCGGAAGAAATAACCCTCTGTAGCAATCCATAGAACTAAAAAGACATAACTACCAGCAGCAAGCCATTTCGCCCACCGCTTTTTTAGTAAGAAAGCAATCAAGAGCGAACAAAGAAAGACAACTGTTACAATGGCATGTTCCATCAAAAAAGTAAAACCGTAATAGATTTCCACAAAGCGTCTACCATTATCTGCATTGGCTCCTTTTATAAAAGGTAGTGCAAAACTTAAAATAAAACAAAGTTCCAATGTGTAACGTTTTAAGATTTTCATAGTACACCTCCTATAAGTTGTGAACTAAAAATTCCCCTTTATTAGCTTATAAATCAGAAGAAACTATCTCCTACTTCATCTATAAATTGGTCAACCTCTATCTACCTCTATTATATAATATTGACTTACCACATTCAAGAAACCGCTTTATTTTTTTAGCTTTTTATGGTATGATAGACAAAATATCTAGGGGAAAACAAATGACCAACGAATTTTTACATTTTGAAAAAATCAGTCGCCAGACTTGGCAATCGTTACATCGAAAGACAACACCTCCTTTGACAGAAGAGGAATTAGAATCCATCAAGAGTTTTAATGACCAGATTAGCTTGCAGGATGTTACCGATGTCTATCTTCCCCTAGCCCATCTCATCCAGATTTACAAACGTACCAAGGATGATTTGGCCTTTTCAAAAGGAATTTTCCTTCAACGTGAAAGCAAAGCTCAGCCTTTTATCATTGGGGTTTCTGGGAGTGTTGCCGTTGGAAAATCTACAACTAGTCGACTACTGCAAATCTTACTATCCCGTACACTTACAGATGCTACGGTTGAGTTAGTAACAACTGATGGCTTTCTCTATCCCAACCAGACCTTGATTGAACAAGGGATTTTAAATCGCAAGGGATTTCCTGAAAGCTATGATATGGAAGCTCTTCTCAACTTCCTGGATCACATCAAAAATGGACAAGATGTGGATATTCCTGTCTATTCTCATGAAGTCTACGACATCGTACCCGAGGAAAAGCAAAGCGTCAAAGCTGCTGATTTTGTCATTGTTGAGGGAATCAATGTCTTTCAAAATCCACAAAACGAGCGTCTCTACATTACTGACTTCTTTGACTTTTCCATCTATGTTGATGCTGCAGTCAATGACATCGAGAGTTGGTATCTAGACCGTTTCTTGAAAATGCTGAGCCTAGCCCAAAACGACCCTGATAGCTACTATTATCGTTTTACACAAATGCCGATTGGGGAAGTGGAATCCTTTGCCCATCAGGTCTGGACCAGTATCAATCTCACAAATCTACAAAATTATATTGAACCAACTAGAAATCGTGCAGAAGTGATTCTTCATAAAACAAAGAACCATGAAATCGATGAAATTTACTTAAAAAAATAATTTTCCCTTGTCAAAACGTAAGTTTTCAGATATAATGGTATAGTTAGTAAATATGGAGGTAAGAACATTGGCAAACATTAAATCAGCTATCAAACGCGCTGAATTGAACGTTAAACAAAACGAAAAGAACTCAGCTCAAAAATCAGCTATGCGTACTGCTATCAAAGCTTTCGAAGCAAACCCATCTGAAGAACTTTTCCGTGCTGCTAGCTCAGCTATCGATAAAGCAGAAACTAAAGGTTTGATTCACAAAAACAAAGCAAGCCGCGACAAAGCTCGTCTTTCAGCTAAACTTGCTAAATAAGAAACAGTCCATAGAGGCTGTTTTTTTGTCTCCAAATAGGAAAAGGTAGAAAATGAAAATCGCAATTATCGGATATTCTGGTGCTGGTAAGTCAACTCTAGCTGAAAAGTTGTCTCACTACTACTCCATCTCAAAACTTCACATGGACACACTCCAATTTCAACCCGGTTGGCAAGACAGTGACCGTGATTGGATGTTAGCCGAGATGAATAACTTTCTCACCAAGCATGAAGCCTGGGTTATTGATGGAAATTATTCTTGGTGCTATTACCAAGAAAGAATGCAGGAAGCTGACCAAATCATCTTTCTCAACTTTTCCCCATGGACTTGTCTATTTCGGGCTTTTAAACGTTATCTCACATACCGAGGCAAGGTCAGAGAAAGTATGGCAGCTGGTTGTCAAGAACAATTTAATTGGGAGTTTATCAGATGGATTCTTTGGGACGGACGGAGCAAATCCGCTAAGGAACGCTACAAGTGGATTCAAAAAAACTATCCATATAAAGTGGTCATCCTCAGATCACAAAAAGAGATAGACCAATTTCTAGATAAGAAAAGGAAGTCCTCCAATTCATAAAGAAGGGCTTCCTTTTTGGCTATAATTAGTCTGCAATCAAGGTTTCCAAACCAACCTTCATCATATCAGTGAAGGTATTTTGACGTTCTTCTGCAGTTGTGTCTTCGTCTGGATTGACCAAGCTATCAGAGATAGTCATGATAGCTAGCGCGTCAACATGGTGTTGGGCTGCCAGATAGTAGAGTGCTGCTGCTTCCATTTCCACAGCCTTGACTCCCCATTTACCAAGCTCGATGTTCTTTTCAAAGTAGTTTGAATAAAAGACATCAGATGATAAAACGTTCCCAACGTGGGTTGTCATACCAAGTTTTTTGGCGATATGGTAGGCCTTGTCCAGCAAATCAAAGCTAGCGATTTGTGGGAAATCGTACTGTGGCCAGTCATTGCGGATGATGTTAGAGTTGGTTGCAGCTGCCTGCGCCAAAACCAATTCACGGACGTGAACGTCTTCATTCAAAGAACCGGCAGTTCCCACACGGATCAATTTTTTCACACCGTAGTCAACAATCAACTCACGCGCATAAATCGAAATAGATGGCATTCCCATCCCAGTTCCCATGACAGATACACGATGGCCCTTGTAAGTACCAGTGTAACCAAACATGTTACGCACTTCGTTAAAACAAACAGCATCTTCAAGGAAATTCTCCGCAATAAACTTAGCACGAAGAGGATCCCCAGGAAGAAGAATTTTATCAGCAATTTCACCTTGCTGAGCAGCAATATGGATAGACATAGTTAAGATACCAAACCCGTCAAAAAGCAAAGGGAAAATAGGAGTTGGGTGCAGTGAGCGATGCTCGCTAGACCAACTATCTTTTTCCCACTGCTTTTAGGGTGGGTTCAATTCCTTTCTTTCTTAATTTTGATGATATTGAGAAGATTAGACCGGCTTCAATTCAAACCCGAATTCCCCTTCTCTTCTGAGTTTTTAGAAAAGTTTTCCGCTCGTGTTCAAATCAAAACACACGCTCTACCTTTCTTTTTTTATTTTTATATTTCATAGCTAGGAAAAATCGGATTCAATCATGACTCCGATAAGCCTAATTCTTTTTTATTTCAAACAGTTATTGATAAATTGACAATAGTTTTTAATCTTTTAAGATAAATCTTTGATTAGAAGAAACGGTTGTTCTCTATCTTATTACTCTATTCTTTGACTTCTGACACAGTATGTTAGCCCAAGAAAAACGGTCTAATATTTTTGCAAATTCATAGGCTAAAACAGCTGTTACTAAGAGATACGGAAGAGAATCTATACCTAGCCCAGTGAAACCTATTACTAATCCAGTTGCAGACCAGGGAGCCCTCAAGGTCACAGACAAAAAGCAAACAGATCCCAAAAGCAAAATGCTTGGCTGGCTATCCCCACCTAGAATCATTCCAAAGAGAGCAGATCCAGCCATCCCCAAGGCAAAAGATGGCGTAAGGGTACCACCATAGGCCCCTGCCCACAGAGTAATAAGAACGGCCAGCGTTTTTAGGATAAACAAGAGGAATACTGTTTTGCCATTGCTACCATTCAATACTTCCTGAGCCATCATACGTCCATTTCCAAGTAGATGTGGAAAATAACTTGCCAACCCAGCAAGAAAAAGAAAAGCTGTAGGCAATGTGAGAAGTATTCGTTTATCTTTTATTCTGTTTGAAGACACTTCTTTACTCAAGCGACCAAAAAGCCAAGCTAGTGGGGTTAAGAAAAGAAGTAATAAGGGAATAATCCACGTTTCCTTTAATGACCATGTTATCGCTGGAATCTGGTAGAGAGCCTGATCTGAAATAACCCAGCCTGCTGTATAGGTTGACACATAGGTAGTCAAACCGACTAAGATAAATCGTTTAATAGATAGAGCAATTCCTAGAGTTTCAAAAACAAAGAAGACACTTGTTAATGGAACCTGATAGACAGCTGCTAAACCAGCACCAGCACCACAAGCAAGGAGAAAGATTTGATCCTTCTTAGAGAGAAAACATATTTTTCCAATTGGCCCTGCAAATAGAGTTCCAATCTCTCGTGGCGCAGCTTCTTTGCCAATAGGCGCTCCCCCGCCAACTGCAATAATCTGCCAAATTGAATGAAATAGCTGTCTTAAAAAATGAAGCTTGTATTGTGAAGTCTCATCCTTCATCTGTGCTCTAATGGAAAAAATCTGTGATTTTTTTTGCAAGAAATACCAGACCAAGGATGAGCTGACACCCACGATTATTAAACTAAATCCTATCCGCGAGGAGGAAACTCCATCTGTCAAGAATACAGTTTGATGCTCTGATTGACCAAAAGCTATCCCCTCTATCATCTTTAAAAGATAATGTAACAAAATACCAGATAAACCTGAAACTATTCCTTGCAAAATGACTGCTAGGAATAATTTAAGATTATAAGGGATTTTCTGAAAAATACTCCTCAATTCTTTTAACATAGTAATAATTCAGCAAAAACGGTTTTAAGTAAGCCTTTAAAATCACCTTTAACACACTCAGTCACTTCTATAACCTCTCCGTGGTTAATCTCTTCTTTGAAACCAGTAGTATAGTTAGTAATACATAAACTTCCTAGAAGTTTCAAACCTAAGTAGGCTACAACAATAACTTCAGGAGCAGTTGACATTCCGACCACATCTGTTCCAAGCATCTTATAGGTACGAATTTCTACTCGTGTTCAAATTAGAACACGCGCTCTACCTTTCTGTTTATACTCTTCGAAAATCTCTTCAAACCACGTCAACTCTATCTGCAACCTCAAAACAGTGTTTTGAGCTGACTTCGTCAGTTATATCTACAGCCTCAAAGCAGTGCTTTGAGCAGCCTGCGGCTAGTTTCCTAGTTCACTCTTTGATTTTCATTGAGTATTCATTTTGTTCTTTCACAGAGAGCTACCTGAGTTCTATTCAAGCTCAGGTAGTACTTTCTTATAAACTAGACAAACTAACTGTCATTGTACCATCAGACTACAAGACATCATCGTCACTCACCTTGGAATTCAATGTCGTACCCCAATGAGTGATTTTCCGATGTGGTTGGGCGAGAAGAGGTCTGTTGTCATAGATTGTTTGCCATCTATTCCAGATAAGACCTGTTCTCTTTTCGATCTTAATTCGAAGATTTCTCATATTTTCTTTAATTGGAAGGTTGAGTACAAAACCTGCAATCTGGTTACGTCCATTTCCTTCCCAAGAATGACTTCGAACGACTGAATGACCATTTTTATCTACTGTAACTTCTTCCCAAGTTATAGAATAGCGTGCAATGTAAGCTCCACTATGCTGAATAGTGAGGGTTTTATCTTTTACGGGAGTGTAATTTAACACTTGTACTGGCTTAGAAGTTGGTGTTGTCACAGCATTCTTAGCTATAAATCGAAATACTTCTACTTCAGCAAGACTGAGAGCTTGATTTTTCTGACGCAATTGAATACGGACACGGCGACCTAGTTTACCATCCAACTGAAGATCTAGACGATTTCCTTCTAAACGAGAAACATACTTTCTAGTAACTTCTGTCCCTTTTTCATCATATAAAATCACATCAAAATCTGCCAAACGTTTGGAAAGTTCGCCATCTCCACGATTATAAAGACGGACAAGTCCTACCTGTTCTGTACGACCTAAATCAACTTCCCACCAAGGCTGATTTTCAAATTCTGTATGCGTAATTGATTGCTGGCTGTAGTTACTATTAGTATTTCCATCTAGAGCACGACTAGCATCTCCTCCAAACTCGGTAGAGCTTTGGCGTGCTTGCTTTTTCCATGCGATATTCTCAGCACGCAAGACTTGGACTTCTGCGAGACTGAGAGCATTGTAACCATCTAACTCAATACGGACAAAACGAGCTTTTTTATAGTCAATTGCAATTTGTGCAGAGATATCTTTCAGAGATGCAATGCGCTTTCTTTCAATTTCCTTTCCAGAACTATCCAAAAGAATCACATTAAAATTGGTAAGTCTATCCTGAGCAGTATCTGTTCGATTATAGATATTGATTTGACGAATCGTTTCTTCCTTGTCTAAATCAACTTGCCACCAAGGTTTAGATTGAAAATCTGTATGCGTTACAGAATGATGAGCATAATTCCCATCAACTTTTCCATCTACAGCCCTTCTAGCGTCACCTCCAAAAGCTGTCGAACTTTGGGTAACCCGTTTCCCTAGAGCTATATTTTCAAGAGGTTCAGCGCTTGGTTGACTAGATGACAGAGGGACTTGTTGTTTCTTAAAGAAAGAAATTTTTTCCAGTTTTGGATCACGGTAACCCTGCTTATCCAATGTTGTTCGTTTTCCAATATTAAAGTTTGGAATATCATTCATACGACTTTCAAAATAGCCACGCGAACGGTGTTTAACATTGGCGCTTCCTGTAGATGTCACAACATCACTATCATTTTGTAGCACAGATGTAACCACATTGTCGTTAT
Source organism: Streptococcus mitis (assembly GCF_946190275.1). Lineage (GTDB taxonomy): Bacteria > Bacillota > Bacilli > Lactobacillales > Streptococcaceae > Streptococcus > Streptococcus mitis_DC. Next base: position 66,827 of record NZ_CAMHZQ010000002.1, read on the forward strand.
CCACTACATAATGTTTAATTTTTCCATTTACAGCGAGCTTCCGACTTTCTAGTCCTACATCCCAGAAACCATTTTTGGCATTCCAGATTGTTCTTGAAGTAATGACCTTAGGTGCATTAAATGTTGTCACTTTTTTCAAAACATTGTTATAAAAAGTAGGATATTTCTGATAGGCTTCAACTGCTGCTATTTGAGCTAAGTAACCTCCTAGCGAATGACCTGTCATATACAGATTGGTAATGCTGGAATCCTGTGCCAATTCTTTTACAACATTACGGATATCATCCGCTTGTGCAGATTTATTTCCTCCTAGCAAGGTCAAGTCCGTTCTCAAATCTTTGGAATCATTCAGTCTTGTCCCTCTAATAGATAACATTTGAACCGTATGATCCTTTAGATAAGGAAGATCACTCTTAGTTTCAAATAGATAAGCATCCAAACCACTAGCTGTATGGTAAGCTTTTTTCATCTTCCAAAACGGGGCTAACTCATTGTGCATCATCTTATATTCTTGACGATTCAAGTAGAGACTCGGAAATGGATTTTTATGATCTAGAATTTTTTCGATATAGTCATCATCACGATAGGATAACTCCATAAAGAGAAGAGCGTCTCGATCTGTAACATACCATTGTTTCTTATTATCATCTTCCCCATCTGCTAATCCGTCTCCATCACTGTCCGCCAGTAATGGATGACTGTTATATCCTAAATAGTCCTTACCATCTTTACGATAAACATAAAGCTCATCCTTATTTTTGATACCATCCTGATCGTCATCACCTTCTAAATCAAGGACTTTTTCACCATAAAGAGAATTGTCAAGTAAATCATTTTCGGAGTGCAGTTCTCCTTTTGAAATTTTCAAAAGATCTTCTGCTGTCACAGGACGAGAAGTTGTAGACTCATCCTTTACATTTTCCTCTCTATTCACTTCTGCAGGAACTAGAGCAGGCTCTGTTTTATGGGATTCCAGCTTTTCTTCTTCCTTCTGATTTTTAAGGACTTCTTTTGTTTCCGGAGCTGGTTGAATAACTGCCACTCTTTCCTCTATAAGAGGCGTTTCCTGTTTTTTATCAGTATTTTCTAGTTTTGTCGGACTATCCGTTGCATTTACTACTAGAGGAGTTTCGTTTTTCACAACTGGACTTCCTTCATTGGCAGAAATTCCTGTCGGTGCTAAAAAAGCAAAACCAACTGCAACAGATACAACTCCGATACTTAATTTTTTTATGCCAAAACGCATTATTCGTTGACCGATTTTCATTCTTTTCTAACTTTCTTTTATTTTCCCCTATTTACCAATAATTGATAAATAAGCATGTGATAAATTTTTACTAAAGATATAGTAGTTGATTAGATTTTTGTTCATCTTTTAATCACAACAAACCCAATCTTCTCTACTGAAGACGATGAGAACTCCCCCTTTCTAGTCTAATACCATCACCAATTTTTTTACAATTCTGCAAGAATCGCTTTCAGCAAGCCTTTGAAATCACCTTTGACACGTTCTGTTACTTCCACAACTTCTTCGTGGTTGAGTTCTTCTTGGAATCCAGCTGCAAAGTTAGTAATACATGAAATACCGAGAACTTTCAAGCCAGAGTGGGCTGCAACAATAACTTCAGGAACAGTCGACATACCAACTGCATCTGCTCCCAATGTCTTATAGGCACGAATTTCTGCTGGGGTTTCATAAGTCGGACCAGTAACGCCGATATAGACACCTTCATCAAGATTGATACCAAGTTTTTTAGCCACTTCATGGGCAGTAGCACGGTATTCTGGTGTGTAGGCCTTAGACATATCTGGGAAACGAGGACCAAAGTCATCCAAGTTTTCACCCATCAATGGGTTTTGACCTGTCATGTTGATATGGTCTGAGATAGCCATCAAAGTACCAGGCCCATATCCAATACCACCAGCAGCATTGGTTACAATAACACCTTCACATCCAAGAACTTTCATGACACGTACTGGGAAAGTCACGACTTCCAGAGGGTTTCCTTCGTAGAAATGGAAACGTCCTTGAAGAGCCAAAACCTTGCGACCTGCAAGTTCCCCATATACTAATTTACCAGCGTGACCGACAACTGTTGAACGGCCCCAGTTTGGAATATCCGCATAGTCTACTACAACTGGATTTTCGATTTCTTCTGCCAATTCTCCAAGTCCTGACCCAAGGATTAGACCGAACTCGGGGGCTGCAATTCCCTTTTCTTTCAGGAAAGTAGCAGTTTCATGGATTTTGTTTAAAAATGTCATTGTGTGTCTCCTTTATTATTTTTTAACATTTGACCAATTTTGTCAAAGGTTTTTGCATTGCGAATGGTGATGTTGCGATAAAAAGGCATCTTGAGCAAGTACTTGTGATAGGCAGTTGCATAGTAGGATTCCTCAGAGAATTTCCCCCAGAAAATACCAAGTTTTCCAAAATGAACGACTTCATCTTTCAATTCCAAACTTTCAACTTTCTCAATGACTTGAGCTACATCCAAACCCTCCGTGTAAAAGAGAACGTCTTTTCGTGCCAAATCTTTGGTCCACCAATCTGGCAGATTCTTCAGCTCTGCATCATAGTCTTCCTGACTTAGCAAGGAAAAGCTCTGAATAAATGGATAATGGACTGCAAAGAAAGCCTCTAACTTTTCAACCAATCGGGCTTTGGGGTCTGTCGAAGTAAAGAAAATATTGCCACTGTTGATGTAGGTCTCAACCTTTTCCAGTCCCAACTCTGTCAGTTCTTGACGAAGTTGCGCCATGATAACTTTATTTTTCCCACCTACATTAATGCCCCGAACAAGTAAAGCATATCGTGTCATCTTACACCAATTTATCTAAGAAACTTTCCCCAATCATGGCAGTTTCCACACCAAAGTTATCCGCAACTGTCGCTGAGATATCTGCAAAATGTCCTACTGGAATGACACCATTTCCTTTAAAAGCAGGACTGTAAGCCAAAAGTGGGATATATTCGCGAGTGTGGTCTGTTCCTGCGTAAGTTGGGTCGTTCCCGTGGTCCGCAGTAATCAAGAGAAGGTCATTCTCTCTCATAGCTGCGATAATTTCAGGCAAGCGTTCATCAAACTCATGCAGGCAATCACGGTAACCATGAGCATTGCGGCGGTGGCCGTAAAGGGCATCAAAGTCAACTAAGTTTGTGAATGAAAATCCTTTTTTAAACTCAGCAAGTCCCATGGTCTTCAATAGTGTATCAATTCCGTGGCTGTTTGACTTGTTGTGGCCCATGTCATGATTGATACCAGCTCCGTTAAAGATATCGTTGATTTTACCAACAGCATAAGTATCGATACCTGCTTCATTGAGTTTATCGAGAACAGTTGGAGCAAATGGTGATACAGCCAAGTCACGACGGTTGGCTGTACGAGTGAAGTTACCTGGTTCACCTACATAAGGGCGAGCAATGATACGACCTAGAAGGGCTGGACGCTCAAGGGTAATCGAACGAGCGTATTCACAGATACGGTACAATTCGTCCAAAGGAATAATATCTTCGTGGGCAGCAATTTGCAAAACAGGGTCAGCTGAAGTATAGATAATCAACTCTCCAGTTTCCATTTGACGTGGTCCAAAATCATCGATAACAGCTGTACCTGAGTAAGGTTTGTTAGCTTCACGAATGACCTTACGTCCTGAAAATTCTTCGATTTTTGTCAAGATTTCTTCTGGGAATCCGTTCCAGAAAGTATCGAAGGGCTCAGTAATGTTGAGTCCCATGATTTCCCAGTGTCCAGTCATGGTATCCTTACCAAGAGATACTTCTTCCAATTTTGTTGCATATCCTGTTGGATTGTTTTCAGCTGGAACAGTCTTAAGAGGAGTTTCTCGAGGAATATTTCCAAGACCAATTTTAGCCATGTTTGGGACATTCAAACCAACTGCTTTTGAAATGTGTCCTAATGTGTCAGAAGCTCCATCTGGAACTCCTGCATTGACAAAGTTATTAGCATCTGGTGCAGCACCGATTCCTACAGAATCTAGTACCACCAAGTGAATACGATTAAATTTTGACATAGTGTATCTCCTTATTATTTTAGTTATCTTGCTTTTGTTGAAGTTAAAATCTGAACCCCGTCTCGTCCAGCAACGATGACCTTATCCACCATTTGGTTGAATAAGCCGTGCTCCACGACACCAACGACATGGTCCAATTCTTGCCCGAAGGCAATTGGATCTTCAATGACATCTAAGGCAAGGTCAATGATAAAATTCTGCATATCCGTCACAAAACGTTGGCCGTCTTTTTCACGGAAACTTGGTTTGTAGCCAGCTCGCTCAAAACGACGAAAGACCTGTTCTGCGCCATACTGAACCACTTCTACTGGCAATTTAAAAGCACCCAGTTTGTCTACTAGCTTGCTTTCATCCACCACCCAAATGTATTCTTTTGAAGGCGTTGCGACAACTTTCTCCATCAGAAGGGCACCACCACCGCCTTTGATTCCATTAAACTGACCATCCACTTCATCCGCCCCGTCGACTGTCACATCGACAAAGTCTACTTGGTCAATAGACTTGAGCGGGATATTAAGACCTTCAGCCTGTTTACTGGTCACACTAGAAGTCGTTACAGCTGTAATTTGCAACCCTTCTTCCTTAATCCGACGACCGATTTCTTCTACGAAATAATAGGCAGTAGACCCCGTTCCCAGTCCGACAACCATGCCATCATTGACAAATTCAGCAGCCTTGATACCTGCCATTTTTTTCAGATTTTCCACTCAAACACCTCCATTAAAGAGCTATTTCTATTATACCATGTAAAGGCTTTTATTTCATCTAAAAGTACCTTTAGAATACTGCTTATTTATCCTTGAAATTGAATTTTTTTTATAAAAGTAGAGCTCTGACAAATAACTTTAAGTACGGATGTAAAGCAAATAAACTCTAACAAAAATAGATTTACAAGAGTAAAAAAACGAACAAATTTAGTTTCTTAGTGAGAAGAATACTAAACGTTCGTTTTTTTGTGAATTAAGAATAATGATACAAATTATCAACATTTTTTGTCTAACTATTTTAGACATATCTTTTCATTACTTTAGGAAGACAATTACTAATTTCCGTTGGCAAGACCACATAATGTTCTTGAGCTAATTCTTGGGCTATAGCTGAATGAAGATGAGTCGCTACGGTTACACGCTCGTAGAGACTAGCATGTCGAAATTGGCCTGCAAATCCTGCAATCATCCCAGCCAGAGTATCTCCCATTCCCCCAGTCGCCTGATAGGGACCGCCAACCTGTAACTGGTAATAATCAGATTGGCCAGCCTGCCAAATACGAGTAGCCGCACCTTTCTCTACCAAAATTGTTCCTTGAGGGAAAGAAGTCAGGGCACTAGCTGTTGTAGCTTCCTTTTGCTTTTCAATCGTAATTCCAGATAATTTTTCCCATTCTTTTTGGTGAGGAGTTAGGATAAGCTGGTTAGACGGAAATGACAATCTTGTTCTGGCAAGAATAGTCAAAGCACCTCCGTCTACAATCAAAATTTGATTCTTTTTTAAGCTAGCAAAGACCTGTTTTACTAGATTTTCTCCAAAAGTATCGTCTCGTAAACCAGGTCCCACTAAGACAACTTCTGTCTTCTCCAACTGCTCTTTTAACAACTGCTGGTCTTGAAGAGAAAAGGCCATAGCCTCAGGTAAATGGCTGTGCAGAGCTGGAATATTTTCCCTGTCCGTTCCAACGGTCACCAATCCTGCACCGCTTTTTACAGCTGCTAAAGTAGCCATGATAATGGCACCACCATAAGGATAAGTCCCACCCAGCAACAGCAGACGACCGTAGTCTCCTTTATGACTTGTACGAGAACGTTCAATAATGACTTTTTCTAGTAAGGTTTGATCAATCACTTTCATCTTTTTTCCTCAACTATCCTTTACCTGATCGTTTTAAAACAATCCGATATACTTTTTTAACCCACTCCTCCAAACCTTCTCCATCATGGTCAAGATAATACACCTTATCCAGTAATTGACTTGGAATAATATTTTCAAATTGGCTCTTATTATGAGTTGGAATAATGCAAATATACAACTCACTAAATAAATTCAACATGTCCTTAATTTTTGCAACATGGTAGCCATCAAAAATATAACCAGTAAGTTTAATCAAATCTGTATAGATAAAATGAAAACTCACTCCAGGAATAAACTTGTCTTGTAATTCTTTCTCTGAAGGAGCTCGACCTAATAAACGCTCCATCGCTAATCGATAACCAGAACTTGTATTTGACCACCCTAACATGACATAGTCAAAATAATCTATCGGATCCGATGCAGCATTTCGACTATCCAAAACCAACTCCTCAGCATCTCGCCCAAAGGCTTTTACAGCAGATAAGATCTGACCTATTTTAAAGATAGAAATCGCTGCATCTATAGTCGTAGTATGACTACAGTAGTCTGAAGTCACTAACCTCTTATGTAGATCATAAGTCGAGGCTACTCTTTTATCTGTAGGGGTAAATGGTGGCAGAAAGGGATGCTGAAAGATGTAATCTAAAATCTCTTTTTTTAAACAAGAATCAGCACACTCAATACTTGTTTGACGTTTATGAAGTTTTTCGTAAGCTATAAATTTAGCAATTTTTTCTAATTCCCATTCTTGAATATTTGGATAATCAATTAGTGCTAAGTAGTATATTCCATCCCATTGTAAACTATATTCCCCATTATAAATTTTTAAAATCATCTAATCACCTCACTCCATTATACAACAAAAAGGAGGCGCAGACCTCCTTTTGTAATCTTATATCTAAAATTTAATACTCATTTCTGCCATTTCAGATATAGCTATAGAAAATACACTCTCTTCAGCGATTTTTCTCTTATTTTCTATCCAATGTCCGAAGTGCTGCTTGATAAGTTTGTTCCATCAGCATAGTAATGGTCATAGGACCAACACCTCCAGGGACTGGCGTAATATGGCTAGCAAGTGGGGCAACTGCCTCATAATCCACATCCCCACAGAGCTTACCATTTTCATCACGATTCATCCCAACGTCAATGACTACCGCACCTGGTTTGACAAAATCAGGAGTCACAAACTTAGCACGACCAATTGCTACAACAAGAATATCCGCTTTTGCAGCAACCTTAGCGAGATTATGGGTGCGTGAGTGAGTCAAGGTAACTGTAGCATTCTTTGCCAAAAGAAGCTGGGCCATGGGTTTTCCAACTATGTTTGAACGACCGATAACAACCGCATTTTTACCTTCCAAGTCAATCCCATATTCATGAAACATCTCCATAATCCCTGCAGGTGTTGATGGAATCATAACTGGATGACCAGACCAAAGACGGCCCATATTTAGAGGATGGAAACCATCCACATCCTTTTCTGGGTCAATGGCCAACAAAACTGCCTCTTCATCGATATGTTTTGGTAATGGCAACTGGACCAAAATCCCATGCCAAGCTGGATCTTGATTGTATTTGTCAATCAGGTCTAGCAAGTCCTCTTGCGTAATGGTCTCTGGAACTCGCACTACTTCGCTACGGAAACCAGCCGCAAGGGCAGAACGTTCCTTGTTGCGAACGTAGACTTGGCTGGCTGGATTGTCCCCAACCAAAATCACTACCAAACCAGGCACTAGTTCCGTTTCTTCCTTTAATTTTGCAGTCTTTTCAGCCAACTGCCCCTGCAATTTGGCAGCTAAAGCTTTCCCATCAATAATCTGTGTCATATCACTTCTCTTTTCTTTCAAATATCTTCCATTATACCAAAAACTGCTAGTACCCTCCAACACTTCTTTCCTAGGCTATCCTATAGTTTCAAACTATAAGAAAAAGCTCAGGTCGAGCTTTTCACTAATCTTGTCTTGAAATTTTAAAATAGATTATAAAACCTTACTCAAGAAGTCTTTAGTCCGTTGTTCTTGGGTTTGTTCAAAAATCTGTTCTGGTGTTCCGTCTTCAACAACCACACCGTCTGCCATAAAGATGACACGATCTGCCACCTCGCGGGCAAATCCCATTTCATGTGTTACGATAACCATGGTCATTCCTGATTTGGCTAAATCTTGCATAACAGCCAACACCTCACCTACCATTTCAGGGTCCAAGGCTGAAGTCGGCTCGTCAAAGAGCAAAACATCTGGTTCCATGGCCAAACCACGCGCAATGGCAATTCGTTGTTGCTGGCCACCTGACAAACTCTGTGGGTAAGCATCTGCCTTATCTGGTAAGCCAACTTTTTCCAACAACTCTTGGGCTCTCTTCTCAGCCACTGCCTTGCTTTCACCTTTAGTCTTGATAGGTGACAAGGTGATATTTTCCATCACAGTCATATTAGGAAAGAGGTTAAATTGTTGGAAAACCATGCCCATCTTCTCACGCATGGCAAACAGGTCATTCTTCTTGTCCGTAATATCGACTTCCTCAAAGATAACCTTCCCTTTGGTCGCTTCTTCCAACAAATTCATAGAGCGAAGCAAGGTAGATTTTCCACTCCCTGAAGGACCGATGATAACGACAACTTCTCCTCTTTTAATCTCGAGGTTGATGCCCTTCAATACTTCATTCTTTCCAAATGATTTATGTAAATTTTCAATTTTTATCAAGGTTTCTGTCATTATTTCTTATCTCCTTGTCCCATACGTTTTTCAAAAGCTTTCAAGGCCACTGTCAAAATAGAGGTCATAATCAAGTAATAAAAGGCTGCAAATAAAAGTGGTGTCAGAGGTAGATAGGTTGTTGTAGAAACTGTTGTAGCCCCATTCCACAACTCCATAACACCGATAGCTGATAAGAGGGAACTATCCTTGATAATAGTGATAAATTCGTTCCCCAATGCTGGCAAAATATTTTTGATTGCTTGTGGCAAAATCACATAGCGCATCGCATTTTTAGGACGAATCCCTAGCGAATAAGCCGCTTCTAGCTGACCTTTTGCAACCGCATTAATCCCAGCACGAACAGTCTCAGAAACATAAGCACCACTGTTCATAGAGATAATCAAAATCCCTGGAATCAGACGAGAAAGATCAACACCCAAAATCCCAACCTGAATAGTCGGAGCATTGATGTGCATAAGGGCAAAGGCAATCATAATCTGAACCATCATCGGTGTCCCACGGAAAATCCAAACGTACAAGTTGGCAAGCCAAACAAGCGGTTTAAACTTTGAACGTTGCCCAAAAGCCAAGACAACACCCAAAATAGTTCCCAAAAAGACAACACAGATAGAAATGAGAACCGTCACGACAGCCCCATAGTTAAAATAAGGTAAATACTTAGGTAAAAAAGAAAAATTCATAGTCACACTGCTTTCTAAAATAGAATACTGTATGATTATAACATGTATTGAATTAAAATTCAAACTTTTTATCCGATTTATTCAAAAAAACTTTCAGCTGGTAGAATTAGCGAGAAATCTTAGTTTTTTCTAGTCAAGTTGGCCTCCTTTATGGTAAAATAGTAACGATAAGAAATGAAGGAGAATCAAAATGGAATCACATTTGGTTAGAATTATCAACCGCCTTGAAGCAATGGCAAAAGACGGCGGAAATTTAAAACGTAATTTTGAACGCGAAGGAGTTGTTGTTGCAGAAGTTGCATACAGCCACGACGAAGAAAACGGATCAATCTTTACCCTTCGTGATGTAGAAGCTCGCGAAACTTATACGTTTGACAGCATTGACTTGATTGCAATGGAGATTTACGAACTTCTTTACTAATACAAAACAAGCTGGGATTACACCCTGCATGTCTAACCAAAATCCTTTTTGTCTCACAAATAGGATTTTTTTATTCCCTAAAATCTCAAAAATTTTCATTGTAACAACTTCTCAAAGCTTCAATCTTTTTACTTGCTTTACACCCCAATCCTGTTATAATGAGAGTATAGAAATTTGACTATTTTTGACCTTTGAACAGGTCAGGATAAAGAAAGAAATGAGGTAGATGTATGCTTTGTCAAAACTGTAAAATCAATGACTCAACAATTCATCTTTACACCAATCTCAATGGAAAACAAAAACAAATTGACCTCTGTCAAAACTGCTATAAGATTATCAAGACAGATCCTAACAATAGCCTCTTTAAAGGTATGACGGATCTGAACAATCGTGACTTTGATCCCTTTGGTGATTTCTTCAATGACCTAAACAATTTTAGACCTTCTAACAATACTCCTCCTACTCCCCCAACCCAATCAGGTGGAGGTTACGGTGGAAACGGCGGTTATGGTTCCCAAAATCGTGGATCTGCTCAAACTCCACCACCAAGCCAAGAGAAAGGCCTGCTGGAAGAATTTGGTATCAACGTAACTGAGATTGCCCGTCGTGGAGACATTGACCCCGTTATTGGGCGCGACGATGAGATTATCCGTGTCATCGAAATTCTCAATCGTAGAACTAAGAATAATCCTGTTCTTATCGGTGAACCAGGTGTCGGAAAAACGGCTGTTGTCGAAGGTCTAGCTCAGAAAATCGTTGATGGCGACGTTCCACATAAACTCCAAGGTAAACAAGTCATCCGTCTGGATGTAGTTAGCCTAGTTCAAGGAACGGGTATCCGTGGACAATTTGAAGAACGCATGCAAAAACTCATGGAAGAAATTCGCAAACGTGAGGATATTATCCTCTTTATCGATGAAATCCATGAAATTGTCGGTGCTGGTTCTGCGGGCGATGGCAATATGGATGCAGGAAATATCCTCAAGCCAGCCCTTGCTCGTGGGGAACTGCAACTGGTCGGCGCTACTACTCTCAATGAATACCGTATCATTGAAAAGGATGCTGCCCTAGAGCGTCGTATGCAGCCTGTCAAAGTTGATGAACCAACAGTGGAAGAAACAATCACTATCCTCAAAGGAATTCAAAAGAAATACGAAGACTACCACCACGTTCAATATACTGATGCTGCAATTGAAGCAGCTGCAACTCTTTCCAATCGTTACATCCAAGATCGCTTCTTACCTGACAAAGCCATTGACCTCCTAGATGAAGCTGGTTCTAAGATGAACTTGACCTTGAATTTTGTCGATCCTAAAGTGATTGATCAACGCTTGATTGAGGCTGAAAATCTCAAATCTCAAGCTACACGGGAGGAAGATTTTGAGAAGGCCGCCTATTTCCGCGACCAGATTGCCAAGTATAAGGAAATGCAAAAGAAAAAGGTCACAGACCAAGATACCCCTATCATCAGCGAGAAAACCATTGAGCACATTATCGAGCAGAAAACCAATATTCCTGTTGGCGATTTGAAAGAGAAAGAACAATCTCAACTTATCCATCTAGCTGAAGACCTCAAGTCTCATGTTATTGGGCAAGACGATGCTGTCGATAAGATCGCTAAGGCTATTCGCCGTAATCGTGTCGGTCTCGGTACGCCTAACCGCCCAATCGGAAGCTTCCTCTTCGTCGGACCAACTGGCGTCGGTAAGACAGAACTTTCCAAACAACTAGCCATTGAACTCTTTGGTTCTGCTGACAGTATGATACGCTTTGACATGAGCGAATACATGGAAAAACACAGCGTGGCTAAGTTGGTCGGCGCCCCTCCAGGTTATGTTGGCTACGATGAGGCTGGGCAATTAACTGAAAAAGTTCGCCGCAATCCATATTCTCTTATTCTCTTGGATGAAGTAGAGAAAGCCCATCCAGATGTTATGCACATGTTCCTCCAGGTCTTGGACGATGGTCGTTTGACAGATGGGCAAGGACGTACCGTTAGCTTCAAGGATGCCATCATTATCATGACCTCAAATGCAGGGACAGGTAAGGCTGAAGCCAGCGTTGGTTTTGGTGCTGCTAGAGAAGGACGTACCAATTCTGTTCTCGGTGAACTCGGCAACTTCTTTAGCCCAGAGTTTATGAACCGTTTTGATGGTATTATCGAATTTAAGGCTCTCAGCAAGGATAACCTCCTTCAGATTGTCGAGCTTATGCTAGCAGACGTTAACAAGCGCCTCTCTAGCAACAACATTCATTTAGATGTAACTGACAAGGTCAAGGAAAAATTAGTTGACCTCGGTTATGATCCAAAAATGGGAGCACGCCCACTTCGTCGTACTATTCAAGACTATATTGAAGACGCAATCACTGACTACTACCTTGAAAATCCAAGTGAAAAAGACCTAAAGGCAGTTATGACCAGCAAGGGCAAGATTCAAATCAAATCTGCCAAAAAAGCAGAAGTTAAAACTTCTGAGACAGAAAAATAAATACTATAGAAAAGAAGTAGAAAATGAAAATTTTCTGCTTCTTTTTTACTAAAATAACTGTAATTTCTTGACAGCTTGCCCTTTGTCCATTATGATAATAATAACGATACTAGATAATGAGGAAAATGCAATGGCAAACCCAACTTTCGGAGAAAAAAAAGCGAATACAGACTATGTTGCACGCTATGGAGTGTATGCAGTTATCCCTGACGCTGAACAAAAACAAATAGTTTTAGTTCAAGCTCCTAATGGTGCTTGGTTCTTACCAGGTGGCGAAATTGAAGCAGGGGAAAATCATCAGGAAGCCCTAAAACGTGAATTGATTGAAGAGCTTGGATTCACAGCTGAAATTGGTGTCTATTACGGACAAGCTGACGAATATTTCTACTCTCGTCACCGTGATACCTACTACTACAATCCTGCCTACCTCTATGAAGCGACATCTTTCAAGGAAGTTCAAAAACCACTAGAAGACTTTAATCATATTGCCTGGTTCCCTATTGATGAGGCTATTGAGAATCTCAAACGTGGTAGCCATAAATGGGCTATTCAATCTTGGAAAAAACAGCATAAGATTGACTAAATCAAGCTACTTTATTCAAAAAGTGCTATAATAGTATTAGAAAATCGGAGGAAATGCTATGAAGCTTATCAATACGACAAACTCACACTCGCAACTTGTAAAAAGCCAGCTAGAGAGTACAGATGCAACCCTTGTTGAGGTCTATTCTGCTGGAAATACTGATGTTATTTTTACCCAAGCTCCGCTTCACTATGAAATCCTCATCTCAAATAAACACCGTGCTATTCGAGAAACTGAAATCGAAGCCATCCAAGAATTTTTCTTGAAACGTAAAATTGATAAGGACTCTATTGATGAGGCCAATATCAAAACCCTCTACTCAGAAAAATTAATTGGGATTTCGATTCCAATCAAGTAAAATTTTGGAGAGATTAGAAAGCTATTGAACCTTATAGACCAAACATAGGTTCTGACTTGCTTTTTAAATCGTCTCCAATTTTTTATCTTGAGATCTTATCATACAAGATTTTATAGACAAATAAAAAAGATTTGATTCTGCTTCTCACAAAACCAAATCTTTTTTTATTTTAGAAACGAATCGTTTCACGTGTTTTCTCATACGAGGTAACAAATCGGTTGGTTACACCAGGCTCTGCCACTTCCAATGCTTGAGAAATCTTGTCAAATGAAGCGCGATAATCAAATTCTTTTTCAAAAATATCTAAAGCTTCGTTAAATGCTTCTTGAATACGTTCATCAAATGAGCGATAGCGGTTAGAATATTGCAATAGTTGTTCTGTCAAGGTTGCATACTGTACAATATTATAAGTTTCCGTCTCAAGCTCTTCCATATCCTTCGTTGCAATTTCAAGAATACGGTTAACTGATTCTATATTGACTAAGTTTTGCTCTAATTCAGCCATTAGATCTTCCGTATTATTACTTGCTGTAAAGAATAACTTCAAGAAAGTTTGTGGAATACCAGGTAGGTTTCGTTTTTCCATATATCTCTTGATTGTATGGAGACGATTAACATATACATTTGCCTTTTGACGTGCATTGATATCATCTTTCTCAATTCGTGCAAGACGCTCACTAACTGAAATCTGTTCATCTTCAATCTCTTTAAGATTTTCCTGTAAAGATTCAAGATTTTCTTCAAGAATTGAATATGCTTGAGTTGGTTCATCTTGATTTGAAGTTGCCTCAATAATAGCAGTCTCAAAATTTTCTAATTCACCCTGTAAACGACGAACATGACTTGCATCTGACTCAGAAAGTAAATAGTTTTTACTCAAACGCTCAATGTCTTCTATCAATAAAGCATTATTTTCTTTCATGTGCTGCAGATAAGTAGGAAGTGTTGCTACTAAACCTTCTACTACTTTCTGTGCCGCAATTTCTCTTGTAAAGATATCATAAAGTGCATTAATCTCTTCTTGGATTTGAGTATTTTCGTACTCTGCATTATCCAATTCTAATTTCGCAATATTCTCATGATTTTTCTTGAGTGCTTCATAAAGCAGTTGGAAACGCGCTTCAATATCTGTCTCAGAAAAATGATAATTAGCATCTAAAAGCTTACGGTAGCCATCTTCTAAATCTTCCAGCTGATCAGGTAGGTCTTTAGATAATGTTGCTACAATTGCTGGTATACGATCAACAATATGCGTTAAAGCCAAGATATGATTTTCAGCATTATCCAAAATCACAGCAGCTTCTACTGGGTCACCTGACGAATTTAAAGTTACAAACTGAGAAAACTCTGATTGGATATTTTCCAATTGTTTTTCAATTTCAGATAAACCTTGACCATATTCTTCAGAATGATCAGCAACTCGGTGTTGCAACTCTTCAAACAAGTCCAAGGTATGAAGAACACGTCCACTATTTTTAGACTCTTGTTTCTCCAAATCTGCCAAGGCGTTGCGAATTGCCGCAATATCTTCTTCAATCAAGGTAATTTGACTCTCGATTTGATCAATTTGATGACTGGCCTTTAAAAAACGGAATGAGTTATTGTAGCCTTCTGCCTCGAAAAGATTATTTTCGATATCGGCAAAAGAATTAAGAGATAAATCAACCCATTTTTGATTCCATTCACGGAAAGTCACCTGACTTTGTCCAATCAAGTGCATATTTTTTACAGCTTCAACTTCATCATTAACTGGAAGATTGTACAGTTCTTCTTTTTTCTCTTCTAAAATTGCTAGTTTACTTTCATTGCGCTTCCTTACATAGATTGCGATAGCATAAGCAATGACCAATAAAACTGCAACTGCAATTATCAAATAAATTACTAGGCTAGCAGACATATTAAACTCCTTTTTTACTTGAAACAATCGTAATGATTATATCATATTTTTTAGACCAAGGGAACTACTTCTCCCGATTTTTTAGACATCAAGTGTACTATAGACAGCATTTTCTTCGATAAACTCACGACGAGGCTCTACTCTATCCCCCATCAACATATCAAAGATTTTATCTGCTTCTGCAGCATCATCCACAGAAACTCTGGCCATCAAGCGATGTTCCGGATCCATGGTTGTTTCCCACAATTGGTGGTCATCCATTTCACCCAGACCTTTATAACGCTGAATGGTTGGTTTGGCACGTCCTTCACTGTGGCGGGCCAAGGCCTCTTGGAGTTTGATTTCTTGATCTGCTCCTGGCTGGATGTATTCTTTAATCTCGCTTCCAACCTTGACACCATAGATTGGTGGTTGGGCGATATAAACATAACCAGCTTCTAGGATTGGTTTCATATAACGATAAATCAAGGTCAAAAGAAGGGTACGAATGTGGGCTCCATCTACATCGGCATCGGTCATCAAAACGAGTTTTTGGTAACGGGCTTTCGAAACATCAAATTCTGCCCCAAATCCTGTTCCCATGGCTGTGAAAAGACTACGAATTTCTTCGTTAGCTAGAATCTTATCCATACTTGCCTTTTCAACGTTCAAAATCTTACCGCGGATTGGAAGAATTGCCTGAAATTCACGGTTACGACCAGATTTGGCTGATCCACCAGCTGAGTCTCCTTCGACGATGAAGAGTTCTGTTTCAGCAGGATTGTTAGAAGAACAGTCTGCTAGTTTCCCTGGAAGGTTGGAAATTTCCAAACCAGATTTTTTACGAGTGACTTCACGCGCACGCTTGGCAGCCACACGAGCCTTAGCAGCTAAAATCCCTTTTTCCACGATACGTTTGGCAATCTGTGGATTTTCCATGAGGAAATCGGAGAAGGCATCACTGAAGAGGCGATTGGTAATCTTGACGACTTCGCTATTCCCCAGTTTGGTCTTAGTTTGTCCTTCAAACTGTGGATTTGGGTGTTTAACTGAGATAACAGCAGTTAATCCTTCACGAACATCTTCCCCTGTTAGGTTGTCTTCATTGTCTTTCAGTAACTTATTCTTACGAGCATAATCGTTGATAACACGAGTCAAGGCTGTACGGAAACCTTGTTCATGCGTTCCACCTTCATGGGTATGAATATTATTGGCGAAACTCATGACATTTTCATGGTAACCTGTTGTGTACTGCATGGCTACCTCAACTGTGATATCATCCATCTCACCGTCTGTATAGATTGGTGTATCAAAGATTACATTCTTGTTCTCGTTGATATATTCAACATAACTAGCAATCCCACCTTCATAATGGTAATGTTTGGTTTGTTCCAAACCTTCACGCTTATCTGTGATGGAGATTTGAAGACCGCGATTTAGAAAGGCCAATTCTTGAATTCGTTTATTTAATTTATCAAAATCAAAGATTGTTGTTTCAGTGAAAATTTCTGGGTCCGGTGTGAAGTGAACTGTTGTTCCTGTTTTATCCGTATCTCCAACCACCTCAAGGTCTGCAACAACATGACCACGACGGTATTCTTGGTAATGAATCTTACCATTTTTGTGGACATGAACGTCTAATTGAGTTGAAAGGGCGTTAACAACTGAGGACCCCACTCCGTGAAGACCACCTGAGACCTTATATCCGCCACCGCCAAACTTTCCTCCAGCATGAAGAACCGTAAAGACTGTCTCAACAGCAGGTCGGCCTGTTTTTTCCTGAATATCGACTGGAATCCCACGTCCATCATCGACAACAGTAATCGAATCATCTGGCTCAATAAAGACTTGAATTTGGCTGGCAAACCCTGCCAAGGCCTCATCGATTGAGTTATCAACAATTTCCCAGACTAGATGGTGAAGACCTTCTTTTGAGGTTGATCCGATATACATCCCTGGACGCATACGAACAGCCTCTAAGCCCTCTAAAACTTGAATTTGACTGGCATCATAATCTTGTGCCTGCAGATTTTTGATTTCTTCTGTCATCTTTTTCCTTTTTCTTACATGTCTAATACTTGTCTTAAATTCACGATACTGGTAAACAAGTGAGTAGCTAGTCCTGCAGCTTGACCTGCTTCGATATCAATCGGTCGATCACCAATGACAAGGCCTGAACTAATTTGATATTTTTCTCTTAAATAAATCATGGACTCTGGACTTGGTTTTCTCTTAAAGCCTGAGCTAGAAGTCACCACTTCTGTAAAATAAGCTGCTATAGAGGTTTTTTCTAAAATTTCCAAGACCTGATCATTTCTGTGAGAAACCAAGAAATGACGCCCACCTTGATTTGAGATATCTTTCAATAAATCAGAAACTCCATCAAACAAAATCGGGTGTTCAAGCTCTCTGGCTTCATTTTCCTTGTACTTTTCTAAAAAATTCTCTAAGTTGGGAGCGAATGTCTCAATCGCAAAATCAGTAGAAACCTTTAAAGCCTGATAGACACTGTCATGGTCTTGTGTAATGCCATACAATGCCAATGTTTCAACAAATGCAGCTGTTGAAGTTTCATAGTTATCCAGTAAAGTTCCACCTAAATCCCAGATATAATCGTGATATTTCATACCCTTCATTATAGCATTTTTTTATGAAAAAAGCGATGATTTCCCTGAGTTTTCCACATAAAAAAACGAGAGTTTGACTCCCGTTTTACTGATTTTTACCAAAGACATCTCGATAGAGCATTCCTGTTCGTAAAGTCTCTGCGTCTCCTCCTAGTTGGTCCACCAACTCGTAGGCAAAGGCAAGGGCTGTTGAGGGACCTCGACTGGTTGTCAAATGACCATCTACCACTACTGTTTCCTTGACGTAGTGACCATCAAGGATTTGCTCTTGAACGCCGTCATAACAAGTAAACTTCTTGTTTTTCAATAGCCCTGCCTGATTGAGGGCAATTGGGGCCGCACAAATGGCTGCCAGTTTCTTCCCTTCTTGTTCGAAATTTTGCAATTCTTGAATCAAGGCCTGATTATCACGTAAATGTGCAGAACCAGGCATCCCTCCAGGAAGAACAATCATGTCATAGTCTGATAAATCCCCCTCAAAGACACGATCTGCTCTTACTTGGATTGCGTGCGAACCTGTCACTTGCTCTTCAAATCCTACCATATCACAAGTAATATTAGCACGACGCAAAACATCCACAACTGTCAAAGCTTCAATTTCTTCAAAGCCCTGAGCCAACATAACTGCTACTTTTACCATGATTTTCTCCTTATTTGATTTGTTTTAATACAACCTTTTTCCGCTTGAATCGGACTTTTCCGCTCTTTTCTTCAGCTAGATTAGTCTGGTAACTCATAGATAAAAGCAAGCCAACACCGATCAAATTACTGATAATAGCCGATCCTCCTTGCGAAATAAAAGGCAAGGGAATCCCAGTTAAAGGAAGCAAGCCAGTAACAGCACCTATATTTTCAAAGATGTGGAAGAGCAACATCATAATCAAACCTGTAGAAATATAGGTGTAGAACTGGTTATTTGATTTAAGAGTAATCTTCAACATACGGTAAATCAGCATGAGATAAAGGGCGATAACAAGGACAGAGCCAATAAAGCCAAAATCTTCTGCAATGACTGTGAAAATCATATCCGACTCACGAACTGGAATAAGCAGATTAGAAGCATTAAAACCTTGACCAAATAATCCACCGCTCCCAATGGCGATTTGCCCTTGAGCCTGTTGGTAAGTGGTTGTTTGGGCAAAGTCGAATGGATTGAGCCAAGCTAAGATACGATTGATTTGGTAGGTCGGCATTCCCAGTTGATGGAGAAAAGCCCGGCCGTCCTTGCTGATAAAAATAGATAAGAAACCAGCAATTCCTGTTACAGCAGTCACAAATACTGGGATAATAATTTTCCAAGAAACTCCTGATAGCAGGACGATTCCTGAGAAAATGGCTACAAAAACCAAAGCCGTCCCCAAGTCACTTTGAAGTGCTAAAAGAACTAGGACTGGAATGGTAAAGACAATCATCCAAAAAATTAACAAAAAGTCCAGCGGAACCGTGCGTTTCCATTCCTTATGTTTCTTTGTAAATTGGACAATCACACGAGCCAACATGAGGATATAGGATATCTTCATAAATTCTGACGGTTGGAATAGGGTAATTCCATTTATTGATACCCAGTTTTTAGCACCCGTTGATGCAACTAGGCTTGGATTATAAAAGACGATCGGCAAGACCATGAGTCCCAAACCTAACATATATAGAAAAGGGGTCGCTTTCCAAAGAAATTCTGTATTAAAGAGCATGACGATAAAACCAATCACAAGCCCCAAGGCAATCCAGGCGACCTGCTGCCCTAAAATGGGCAGAATATTGTTTGGATAATCATGACTAACAGCTATATAGATAGCGACCACGCCAATAACCAGTAGAAAAAATACTGGCAGGAGCAAACTATAATCGACTCTAGAGTCGAGAGAACGTTTCATATACACTAACCTTATACTTTCATACAATACTATTTATCAAAGTTCATTTAAAAATTTATCAACAGCCTCATCAACTTCGGATCGAGAGACGGTTTTAATAGTCGCTTCTTTTGCTAGAGATGCTACTATCTGTTTACCATATCGCTTTCCGACAATTCTCCTATCCAGAATGAGGGTTAAGGAACGTTGGTTTTCGCGTCTCATACTTCTTCCCAAAGCTTGTTTTAAACGAATAATGGCCATTGGCAACTGATAATCATAAAAGGCATTTTTTCCTTCTTGATTCAATTCCTGATTAATCTTTTTCGTCAAGGGTTCTTGGGGATTTTGGAAAGGAAGCCTTGGTACAACTTGAATCACAAAAGGATGACTTGAAAAATCAACTCCCTCCCAGAAACTTGCTGCACCAAGCAGGATTTGTTGTTCACCTTTTTCAAAGCGTTTCTTAAGCTGATGAACATCCCCATTTTTATACTGGGCTAAATGACTTACAGGGAGTAAATCCGATACTGCTAGAAGCATATCTGTGGCAGTAAAGAGAGCCAAAATCGGTTGTTGGAAAGCTTGAACTCCCATCAGCAAATCAGCTACCTCTTGGGCATAAACTTCTAAGGAGGTTTCTGTCACCAGGGGAAAATCTTTGACCAAGACCACTTCTTGATCCTGTTTTTTACAAGCTTCAATCTTAACAAATTTAGCTTCGGGATAGCCTAACAGGTCTGCCAAAGAAACTCTTTGACTAATCTCAAGAGTGGCCGACACTCCCAAGACTTGGCATGAATCAGGCACTAAGGAAGATAGAAGAATACGGCCTGATTTTGTAGAAGAAATCTGAATTTTCTTTTGACTCGTTTCAGTTGCTTCAAGCCAGTAATCACCTTCAGCCGTAAAATAGCGGACCAGTTCCCCAAAGCCCTCTACCTCTAATTCTGAAAAATACTGATGGAGATTGGCAAGAGAATCTAAGATATTTTTCCTAGATTTGCCAGACTGAAATTGTTCTATCAAGTAGAAGCACTCAAAGCGAATACTTTCTAATATTCGTTGCTGAACCTTATTTTGCTCCTCCAGTAAAGCCTTATCAAGCAAATCGATAATAGACTGGATATCGTAGGTCTCTTGAAGCAGATTTTCTAGGGCCAACAAAACTTTTTGGACTTCATCAATAATCAATAAACGATCACTGACAAATTCAGGATTATCTTCAAGTCTGGTTACAAGATAGGCATGATTGGTCACTAAGAGCTTGCAAGCTTGTGCCCTTTCTTGACTACGTTTCCAAAAATCTTCCGTCACAAATAAACTCTTGGATAATAAATTCCCATCATGACGAAGATCTGTTAGAAAATGTTGGTAACGGTAGAGTTGCCCAATTTCATCCAAATCTCCTGTCTCTGTCTCAGTCAGCCAGACCAAGAGTTGCATTTTAAAACGTCTAAATAAGCGATTTTCATCATTTTCCTGCAAGGAACGATAAAAGGCATCCAGCTTCAGATAATTGTGTGGTCCCTTTAAAGAATGAATATCTGTATGGAATACTTCCTTGAGACGTTTACCTTCTTCTTCCATGATCTGATTTTGAAGAATCTTTGTCGGAACACTAAGAACAATTTGACGCTCTTTGGATTGAGATAAAGCGGGTAAGAGATAGCCATAGGTTTTCCCAATCCCTGTCGGTGCTTGAATTAATGAGACAGGTTCATCTTTCAATAGCAAGCCAACCTCTTTAGCAAAACTTTCTTGCTCCTCCCTCACTTCAAGGTTCAATAGAGAAATATTTTTAGAAAAGTCTTGAGATAGTTTTCGTGGTTCCAGAGAAGCTGCAGTTTTCTTGAAATATAGCCCTTGAACTTCGACCAAGTCTGGAGAACTCAGGATAGATTGACTTCGATAAATTTCTTCAATAATCAGGTAGGACTCATATAGGAGGGCATCAGCCATTTCCAGCAAGCGTTCCAAGAGTCCTTTAGGAAGTTGGGCCATCTTTTCCCGTAAAAACAAGAGTAATTCTGCTGTAGCTTGAGCATCTGAAAGGGCTGTGTGAGCATGTTTTA
Source organism: Streptococcus mitis (assembly GCF_946190275.1). Taxonomy (GTDB): domain Bacteria; phylum Bacillota; class Bacilli; order Lactobacillales; family Streptococcaceae; genus Streptococcus; species Streptococcus mitis_DC. The sequence goes on from NZ_CAMHZQ010000002.1 coordinate 88,389, forward strand.
GAGGAATTCCTAATTCTCGACACAATATCGGCAAACTATATTTTTCCAGTTCTGGGAAAAAAACCTGAGCCAATTCGACCGTGTCAACACGAGGATTTCTTAGTTCATAGCCTTCAAAAAATAAATTTTCCGCCAAGAGATTGGCATCAAATTGAACATTATGGGCTACAAAAATCCCATCCTCCACCAAGTCAAAGATTTCTCTAGCAACTTGCGAAAAATCAGGTGCTTGCGCCAGACGTTTGTCAGTTAGCCCTGTCAGTTCTTTGATATGAGCATCCAAGGGTTCATGTGGATTGACATCCGTCGTATAGTGATCGACGATTTTTCCGTCCTCAATCACGACAATTCCCACTTGGATAATTTTAGCCTTACTACCTGTGCTAGTTGCCTCTAAATCCACCACAACATAGCGATTACCAATCGTTTTCATTATAAAAAATTATACCAAAAAAAGGGCCATTTGGCACCTGCAAACATGGGATAATTTTCAAACTCAAGAAGGTTACTTGTATTAAAATTCCCAGTAAACAGAGCATCCTAGCCTACTGATTTTTTGAAAATGGTGAAGAAATACGAAAAATTGAGAGAAGAAATGTTTGCATCTTCCTTCTCTCAACGAATCATTTACTTTATTTAACCATGTCAGGATCGTAGTCATAAAATCCTGTATCAAGGAAACGGTTTTTAGGGTGTAACTTACGTACTTCCTCATCCAGCAAGAAGGCTTGGTCATGGCTAAAGTTGCCCTCTTGAATCAAGCTACGCGCTTGGATAAAGAGTTTTGCAATCTCAATAAAGTTCTGACCTGGTGTGTAGAGCCCTTCTAGTTTCCAGTGAGTGAAACCGTGCTCTACCAATTCTGTCAATTTGGTCATCAAATCAAGGTCATTGTTGGCAAAGATGTGGGTCCCATGATTGTCTTCAAAAATGGAATAGTGACTCTCTGGGTCACTTGGTTCAGCCAAAAAGAGGTCACGCTTGCGAGTCTTTTCATCATCGATATGCGTAAAGTTATAGTAGTTTTGCAAGAGTGGACGTTTAGAATGATGGATAACGCTAGCTCCGTAAACCAAAACTTCAGCAGGAATTTCCAAAATCTCTGGCATTTTGAAGAGTTCAGCTGATGGAATTTCACGCGCCAAAACAGCCTCAGATGCGCCAGCTTTTTGTCCCCAGAAGTTTATCTGACGACTGCTAGTTACCATAGTCGAAGCATCGTAGATGGTCTTAAAGGAATAACCATCGCGGTTGACTACGTAAAAGACACCTGCATCCCCAATCGTAATGTAGTCTGTCTTGATTTCTTCCAAAAAGTCTAAGAAGGGCTTGATACGGTCCATCATATCTTGGTGCATGAGGGCATTAACCGCAACAATCAATTCCTTACCTGCTTCATGGACCAACTTAGCAATTTCACGCAATTGGTCATAACTAAAGGTCGTTGGCAGACGAAGGCCAAAATCTTTCTCACCGACATAGATCCGGTCTACGCCAGCTTCGAGCAGTTGTTTAACTTGTTCAATACTTTCAGCAGTTGCTGTAATGATAATCTTTTCCATAAGAAAAATTATACCATATTTCTCCAAAATCAGCTATTCTTTGAAAATGAAAAGGGACTTTATTCTTTTTGTAACCTTTCTGTAATAATTCTCTCCTGAAAAAATGATAAAATAGGTATGTACTGTTAAGGAGAGAATAATGCCCGTAAGAAAATTACAATCCTATGAGGTAGACTATCAAGAAGAATTAAGCCAACAGATTCCTCGCTATCAAGATTATACACCTGAAGCGCAATCTGATGCCAATCTCAAGGAAATCCTATTTTTTGTTAATATTGCTGTTTTTTGTATCTGTATTGCTATCTTTAGTTTTATCTTTTTAGCATTAAAATTATCACCTGCTCTTGCCTTTACCGCAGCAATCGGATCCAGCTTACTTGTCTTAAAAGTTCAACGATCTATTATCAAACGAAAACGTAGAAGATAAATCCAAATATCGCCCCGTCTGGAGCGATATTTTTATTTTTTCTTTTTAGATGGTGTGTGGATAGCAATCTTCACTTCAAAGATTGTTCCCTTTGGTTTATTATCTTTAACAGTAATGGTTCCTTTAAGCGCATCTACAATTTGCTTGGCCAGAGATAATCCTAAACCAAAACCACCTTTTTGGCGGGTTCTAGCCTTGTCCACTCGATAAAAACGATCAAAAATTTTCTTCTTATCTTCTGTCGAAATACCGACTCCATTATCAGAAACAAGTAAATACAGATTGCGATCTGTCGCCGAGATAAGAAAATCAATTTCACCATCCTCTTCAGTATACTTGACAGCATTATCAAATAGGATAGTCATCAACTGCTTCAAGAGAAGCTGATCTGTGACAATCGTGCGATGAATCCGATTTTCAAAACGGAAGACACGATCATTTTCCGAAGCAATCATCTCATAGTTTGTGAAAGTCGTATTGAAAAAACTAGTTGGAACTTCTGCAAGTTCTGGCTTAATGCCATCATCTCTACGAGCTAAGTTCAACAAGTTCGTCGTCAAAAACCGCATATTTCGGACTTCTTCCAAACTCGATGCAATGCTTTCGCTCACATCCATAATGGTTGCTTCTGGCTTACGAAAAAGGGTCTCTAAACGATTTTGCAAAACTGCGAGTGGAGTTCGTAACTCATGACTGGCATTTTCCACAAAGGACTGTTGCTTCTGCATGCTCTCAAGCAGAGGACGAACACTGACCCTAGCTAGATAGAGACTGGCAAGCAAAGACAAAATCCAGAAACTAGCCATCACGACCACAATCAATTTCTCGTGCTTTTGACTGGCCTGCTCCAACTGACTGGTATTAATCAAGATAGCTGCATACTTGATATTGGTTGAAACCGAACTGATATTCGTTTCCATCAAGATCATGCGATAGATTTCTTCTTGTCCATAGCTATTAAAAACCTGAATCTGATAGATATGGCCTAGTTCTTTTTTCTCTAACTTAATCTTATCCAATCCCAAAAATCGATTTCCAGAAAGGAGCTGGGTAAAATTCTTATCAAAAAGAATAACCTCCGTATTGGAACTGACATTGGGTTTTATCTCAGTCTTACTAGTATCTGTAGCGGCATTCTCTAAGTCTTTAATCTCTTCTGTTGCCCTATTTACAGCAAGCTGAATAACTGCCTGAGGATTTTCACTCAGTCCATGAAGCTTATCATCCACCGAAGTATAGAGACTCGAGTGCATGACCTGCAAAATAATTAGAGTCATGGTGGAGAAAATCAGAGTGAAGACACCAAAATTGCGAATAAAATAACTAAAATCATCCGCATACCATGTTTTTTTTAGTTTACTGAACATCTTTTAAAATATACCCAACACTGCGCAAGGTTTGCAAATTCTCTGCAAAAGTGGTTCCTTTTAATTTCTTACGGACTTTTGAAACATAGACTTCGACAACTGAAATCGTTGTGTCACTATCAAATCCCCATAGACGATCAAAAATCTGAGTCTTAGGCAAAATAACATTTTGATTTTGAAGGAAATAAACCAGTAAATCAAACTCTTTCCCCAGCAATTCGACAGGAGTATCTTCGACTTTGACGGTATTGGTTGACAAATTAACTACAATATTTCCATAAGTCAAGGTGTTTTCATTAAACTTGCCTGAACGTTTGAGAAGCGCTTGAATCCGCATTTTGAGTTCTTCTAGGTAGAAAGGTTTGGTCAGATAGTCATCCGCTCCCAGTTCAAATCCATGTCCCTTGTCATCCAAACTTTCCTTGGCAGTCATGATCAGAACTGGTGTCGTAATTCCTTTTTCACGTAATTCTTTCAAGACTTGGAAGCCATTTTTTTCAGGCAACATCAAATCGAGCAAAATCAAGTCATAGACGCCACTTTCGGCTTCGTAGAGACCTTCTTCCCCATCAAATACCTGCATGACATCCGCAAAATCGTCTAAAAAGTCAAATACTGAATTTGACAGGCCTAGATCATCCTCAACCAATAAGATTTTTATCATGAGAAACTCCTCCTTATTAAAACCATTATACCAAATTTGCCTTAAAAAAAACTCAACTCTCCGCATTTTATACTCAATGAAAATCAAAGAGCAAACTAGAAAGCTAGCCGTAGGCTGTACTTGAGTACGGTAAGGCGACGCTGACGTGGTTTGAATTTGATTTTCGAAGAGTATTACATGAGATAGCTGAGTTTTCTTTTTATTTTAGGCTCATTTATGCATTTCCGTATTGAAGAACGACTGCTTCCACTGCAGCTTTTTCACGGTTAATCAAGTCAACACGCGCTGCAATTTCCTTGATTCCCATACCGATGTTACGGCTAAGAGCAAGGTCAGAAAGTTGCGGTTCAAAGAATTCCTTGTACTCTGCCAAGCGTTGCTGAGTCTTAAATACATGAGCGGGAAGGATAACAAAGCTATCAAAGCTCATATCTCCACCAAGAGCTGCCTTAATCCAAGCCCAGTTTTCACGCGCCCAAGACCAAGCTGTTTCCTGAGTTGCTTGGTGAGCTAGGAATTGGTAATACCAAGCAGACAAGTCCTGCGGTTTGACCACAAATTTGTCCTTCCAAGAAGCAATCAAGGTTTGGATATTGTCCGCATCTTTACTATAGGCAAGAGCAGCTGCCAACTGACGTTTAAAGACAGCATCTGTTGCATGAGTATAAGTATCAAGATAAAGTGCTAACAAGTCTTTGGTCTCATGATGTTTCATCTCATTGATCAGAACTTGTGAGCGAATAGCTGCTGGAAGTCCTGCAAGATTATCCTTGTGAGCTGCGAAGATTTGGCTAGCGACTTGACTAGCTTCTGCATCATTTGAGCGAATCATCATAGAGACAGCCAACTGACGAACCAATTCATCCTCATCTGATTCGCCATCTTTAGCTTCAAAACCAAGACGGTCATAATTATGACGAGCCAATTTAGCAACCAAGGCTTTGAAGGCTCTTTCAGCTTCTGTTCCTTCATCGATAAAGCGCTCAAGAGCAGAAATTACTTCAGAAACAGCTGAAACGACAAGGTAAGATTCTTCCTTAGCAAGTTTATCAAGGACTGGAAGCAAGTCTGCATAAGAAATGTGCCCTGCTTCAGCAAGCAAACGACGTTCTTGGACGATTTGCAATTTGCTTGTGTTATCAAGATCAACTAGGTCAGCAAGAACAGCATCTAACAAGTCTCCTTGATAGTCTGTAATGTAGTGGGCTGTATTTTCTGTGTTGAGACGAAGAGCTCCGTCATTTTCAGCAAGAAGAGCTGCGTAGCCAGAAATTTCGATACTTTCAGTTTCAAGTGTATCAGGCAAGCCTTTCCAGTTGCTATTGAGTGGCACAACCCAGAGACGGTTCTTGTCTTCGTGCTCACCGATGAAGAATTGTTTTTGTGAAATCTTCAAAACATCATTTTCAACTTTGACAGTAAGAACTGGGTAACCAGGCTGTTCCAACCAAGAATCCATGAAGGCTGCGACATCACGTCCTGACGCTTGACCAAGGGCATCCCAAAGGTCACTACCAATGGTGTTGCTGTATTGGTGTTTTTCAAAGTAAGCATGCAAACCTTTGGCAAAATCGGCATCACCTAGCCAACGACGAAGCATGTGCATGAGACGGCTTCCTTTGGCATAGACGATAGCACCATCAAAGAGCGTATTGATTTCATCTGGGTGTTTGACTTCGACGTGGACAGACTGAACACCATCAGTCGCGTCACGTTCAAGAGCAAGAGGTACTCCACCTGTTTGGAAATCTTCAAAGATATTCCAGCTTGGTTCAATGGCATCCACACAGACGTACTCCATCATGTTAGCGAAGCTTTCATTGAGCCAAAGGTCATCCCACCATTTCATAGTAACGAGGTTGCCAAACCATTGGTGAGCCAACTCATGTGCCACAACAAGGGCAACTTGTTGACGGCTGGCAAAGGTTGAGTTCTCATCGACAACCAAGTAAACTTCACGGTAGGTCACAAGACCCCAGTTTTCCATAGCTCCAGCTGAGAAGTCAGGAAGGGCGATGTGGAGAGATTGAGGGATTGGGTACTTAACTCCATAGTAATCTTCGTAAAACTCGATTGAGCGAACAGCGATATCCAGTGAGAAATCAAGGTTAGATAGTGGGTGGGCTTTGGTTGAGTAGACACCTACAAGGGTACCGTTTTTAGTTTTAGCCGTCACACCTTGCAAATCACCCGCAGCAAAGGCTAACAAGTAAGAAGACATGCGAGGTGTTGTCTCAAACTTCCAGATACCTGTTTCCTTACGGTTTTCAACATCGATTTCTGGCATGTTAGACAAGGCCAATTCACCTTCTGCTTGGTCAAAACGTAGAGAGAGGTCAAAAGTTGCTTTAGCTTCAGGCTCATCCACACATGGGAAGGCTTCACGCGCAAAATGGCTCTCAAACTGAGTAGACAAGACTTCCTTCTTGACTCCATCAACTGTGTAGTAAGATGGATAAATCCCTGTCATGTTATCTGTGATTTTACCAGAAAAGGCGATAACCACTTCAACTTGACCAGCCTCAGCTAATTCAATATGAAGAGCTTCATTGTCATGATCAACTGTGAATGTGCGAGCTTCCCCTGCAACTTCTACAGTGGCGATTCCCAAGTCTTTTTGGTGAAGGGAAATACGGTCACTCTGTGCTTGACCAGTGATGGTCACCTTCCCTGAAAACGTCTTGGTCTCACGACTCAAGTCTAAAAATAAATCATAATGTTCAGGAACAAATTGCTTAATAAAATGTTCAACTGCTTGCATAGTTTTCTCCTATCTAAGTTTAAGAGCTAAAGCTCTTCTTCAAACAAACTTATTATATCATGTTTTGCTTGAGAAAAAAGGATTGGACGGGTGATTTCCAAAACTTTCTTCCGTCTAACAGTCTACAGTGGGTAGACCTTGCGAAATTCTTCTAAAACAACCTTGCTTTCAGGTGTAAAAGTCAGTCCTGCTTCTCTCAGCCACTCGGCGAAACAATCCTCATGAACCTGACACCAATAGGCTAGGGATTTGTCACCTTCCCCTTCCTTAAAGGCATGTTGAGCAGAAACTTGATTGAAGGCCTGGACAGAAACCTTTGTAATTTCGACAATACAGACAGCCTGATTTTGACTATCCAAAATGACATCAAAAGTTCCTTCTTGCGGAAGGGGCTCATCTTCTAGTGCGTAGAGATCGTAGGCTGAAGCTGTTGCAGTCTTTTCGCCTCTTAAAACCAAATCTGCTAAAAGTTCTGGTTCCACTCCAAAAGCCCAAGCATCGATTTCATCTCCTATAGAGGGGTTAATTTTCTTGTATGCATTCCACATTTCTTGCGGTGTCATGGGTTGCTCCTTTGTAATTTTTTACTTACTTCTTTTACACGTTTGAGGTGGTCTGGATGGTCAATCTCTAAATTAAAAATCTCTGGAATAGAACTGTAGTGAATAATGCACTTGATACCCATCTGATTCATTTTTTGTATGAAAGAATCATTCAGATAGCCTGCTAAAACAAAGTCAATCTTTTTCATCCTTGCTTTATCCTGCATCTGTCTTAGCATATCTAACATTATTGGACTTTCCATATCATGCCATTGACTGTTTCTCACAGTCGCAAAAATAAAAGAAGTCAAATCATTCATTCCAACTACAATCTTTGAAATGCCCGTTTCCAGTATCCTATCCAAGTCAAAATACGCTGACGGTAATTCAATCATCGTGCCGATTTTCCCAGTAAAACCATACTCACGCAATACTGTAATAGCTTGCTTTAACTGCTCAGCATCATTGACAAAAGGAAAGATAACAGATAGATTGGGATTGTTTTGATGAACTTCTGTAACGACATGTGCTTCAGCCTGAAATTCATCCGGACACGCCAGTAAACGCCTCGTTCCTCTATATCCAAATAAGGGATGATTTTCATCAAAATACTCTTTAGTCCCCTTTAAACAATTAGCTTCTGTATTCGTTAATTCAGAAAAACGATACCAAACTTCTTCATCTGAGTACAGGGAGCATATAGTCTCTAGATAATCTTTTACAAATTGCTGACAACTTGCTAATATGATGTTTTGATTAAGCTCTCTCAACAAATATTCCCCACGAATCATGCCAACATGATGAAATAGTTGTGGGTAAACTTTTTCATCAAGTTTTTCGCCACTAAGAGCAAGTTGGTTTTTCATCATTCACCTTCCAATTCATGCAAGAAGTCTTGTACAGTTCTGGAAATCCTAATAATTATGCTTTGACCTTCAAGACCAGTGACGGTGCATTTTCTTTGGAATAACTTCTAACAGTAAATCCCGTCTCTTCCAAAACTTCTCTAATCAGCGTTTCCATCAGTCCTTCACCAAGTTACTGACTGCCTCCAGGTAGATCATACCTATGTTGATAAGGGCCTCTCGTTTTTTCAATGCGGAGTAACTTCCCATTTTCAAAGCAAACAGCGTAGACTCCAAAGTGTCTTTTGATTTCCATCCAACTCCTCCTACTTCAACGACCAGCCACCATCTATTGTCAACATTTGTCCCTGCATGGCAGATGCCTTTCCACTGGCCAAAAAGAGACTGACTGCTGCTACTTCCTCTGGCACGATCCAGCGTTTGATTGGTGTTTCACTCGCCACCCAGTCTGCTAAGCCACCTGGTTCAAAGTCGGCAGCGGTCATAGCTGTCTTGACTGCTCCTGGAGCAAGCCCAAAGACCTGAATCCCAGCTTCTGCATAGTTTAGAGCTAGCTGTTTGGTGAAGCCAGCCAAGGCATGCTTCGAGGAAGTATAGGCGTGTCCACCGCCACCTGCTAGGCTAGAAGCAATGGAGCACATATTGATAATGATTCCTTTTTTATTCTCCAGCATTTGTGTCAAATAATGCCGAGTCAACTCAACAGGAGTCACATAGTTGATTTCAAAAATCTCTTGAATTTCCTGCGCTGTTTGTTCCAACAGTGGTTTGTAAGCATCCAAAACTCCAGCAGTATTGCACAAAACATCAACCTGAGGACACCAGCTAAAAATTGGCTCCAAGTCCAAGGTCAAATCTCTCTGTAAAAAGTAGAAATCACCATCTAAAACTGGATTTTCACCTTGGTCAACTCCGTAAACTTGATAGCCCTTCTCTAAAAAGAGGCGAGCTTGAGCCAATCCGATACCTGAACTCACTCCTGTAATGAGTACACGTTTAGTCATGCACTTCTACCCAATCCGTCGCCAAAACATCACAAGGTGTCGGGCTCCACATGGAAAAACCTTCTCCCTCTCCAGACACGTTGATTAGGAAATAGGGTGTCACTTCAAGTGCAATCCCGTTTTGTTCAATGGTGTCAAAAAGTTGGACATAGTTTTCAGCACCTCCCCAACCAGTACGTACATATTTTTTCTTAGCCTTTAACCCAGGCAGAATTTCTTCAAATGTCATGTTTTTCTCCTTTAATATCAATAATTCTCCCCTTCATTATAACAAAAAAACCGCTTTGCAACGGCTTTTTGACTGTGATTTATTTACATCTGCTTCTACTTACGGCAAATTATTCCCTGCTGCAAGATAAATTTCATACCATTCTTTTCTTGTTAAGCTAAAGTTTCCCGCTTGGCTAACTTCTCTCAAGTGCTTAGGATTTGTTGTACCTACGACTGCCTGCATTTTTGCTGGATAACGCAATATCCAAGAAATGGCAATAGTTGAAGAGGTTACTCCATATTTAATAGCTAAACGATCAAGTACTTGATTTAAAGCTTGGAATTTCTCATTTCCAACAAAATTCCCTTTAAAATACCCGAATTGTAAGACAGACCATGCTTGAATGACCACATCGTGTAATTTACAATATTCAAAAATGCTGCCATCTCGCATAGCTGCTTGACTATCTTCCATATTAACATGAAAACCTGATTCGAATCCTGGAGTAAAAGCCGCACTCAATTGTAGCTGATTAACAGCTAACGGCTGCTTGACATCTTTTTTAAGCAACTCCATCATCATAGGATTTTGATTAGAAACTCCAAAATCTCGAACCTTACCTTGTTTATAAAGAAGATCAAAGGCTTCTGCTACTTGGTCAGATTCCATCAAAGCATCTGGTCGATGAAGGAGCAAGCTATCTAGATGATCAATCTTCAATCTTTGCAAAATTCCGTCAACTGATTTTATAATATAGTCCTTAGAAAAATCAAAATAGGTAAATTCTTCAATGCGAATGCCACATTTTGACTGAATCCACATCTCTTCTCTTAAATCTGGACGATTTTTTAGGACAAGACCTAACAGTTCTTCACAACGACCACGACCATATATATCAGCCAAGTCAAAAGCATTGATTCCAACAGAAAGTGCTGTTTCTACAAGCTCTTCAACTTCTTTTACAGACTTATCTTCTATTCTCATCATTCCGAGAACAATTTCTGATAATTCTTTGTCATCTTGACCAAGAGTTATGTATCTCATCAAATTTTTCTCCTTAAATTTCTAACATTCTTCCCTTCATTATAACAAAAAACCGCTTTGCAACGGCTTTTTGACTATATTTCACTCCATTTTATCTTCTTAAACCCACGGAACAAGAGAAAAATGCCAATAAAAAGAACAGCTAAAGGAATAATCTTTGTAAGAAAAACATTTGAAATTCCCATCCACTCATAGTAACGAAGCAGAGAACCTACCACAAGATGGGCAATAATCATACTAACAAATGGACGAAAGACCGCTTCTTTCCAATTCCAAATACTGATGACTAGGGAAATCGTAAAGACAGACAAACTATCCCAGGGAGCAGGAAGATAAAATGCTCCTTCTTGTACAAAACTTCCTATTCCTACATATCCCAGAACAACTAGCAGAACAAGAATCCCAACGACAATATAGGTGCCAATTTTCATTTTAGGAGAATCTTGGACTAAGCCCCAACGTAAGATTGTGGCTACAAGCCCAAATCCGACCAGAAAAAGAAGAAGTTGCCCTAAAAAAGTAAGCAAATTGACTGTTAAGAGAGGACCTTTAGAAAAATCACCCAGTAGATGATAGTAGCGTAATATCGCTAGGACAAAAATTGGTGTTAAAAGGGACTCCTTGATAGAACTGCGTGGTGCTTCCTTGAGAATCTCTTTCATTATTTTTTTAGGATTCTTACCTAGATAATCCTCTGCACTCATGCCATCTCGTTCTGCTTCTGAGAAATCTAACATCATCAAATAAATCTGCTCTCTGAGATAGTCCTCATCATAGAGAAATCCAGCAAGATTAAAACTATCCCACAGCTCCTCAAAATACTGCTGATTCTCCTCAGAAAACTCATGCAACAAAGCGCTTGTTTCTTCATAATACTTCATTTTCTTCATGGTTTAACCCCCATTCTTAATTCCTTCTACTTTTTGACTCAAATCGTCCCATTGTTGCCAAAAGACCGAGACACGCTCTTCTCCTTCTTTAGTTAATGAAAAATACTTTCGATCTGGACCATCTGGCGACGGGCGCATATCGCCTCTTATCCATTGATTTTTTTCTAACTTTTGCAACAAAGGATAAATAGTTCCTGGAACAATAGTGTCAAATCCAGCCTCTCGCAAAGTTTGAACCAACTCATAACCATACCGCTCTTTTTGACCAATCATATCCAAGACACAACCTTCAAGAACACCTTTTAATAGTTGAGTTTCCTTCATCCCTACTCCCTTCTAATCTATTTTGTAATACCTACTAGTGGCTTCACCTATAAAATACCACTTTCACACTAGTTTGTAAAGCATAATAGTCGATACTCTTCGAAAATCTCTTCAAACCACGTCAGCATCGCCTTATCGTAGATATGGTTACTGACTTCGTCAGTTCTATCCACAACCTCAAAACAGTGTTTTGAGCTGACTTCGTCAGTTTCATCTACAACCTCAAAACAGTGTTTTGAGCAACCTGCGGCTAGCTTCCTAGTTTGCTCTTTGATTTTCATTGAGTGTAAATAAAAAAACAGAACTAGCATGAACTAGTCCTGTCTATTTTTACCCAATCACACTTCCGTTTGGTACAGCTGGATCAACTGTGAGAAGGGTTAATTTTCCATCATGTTCAGCTGATAGGATCATACCTTGGCTGACATATTTTTTCATCATCTTACGCGGTTTGAGGTTGGCAACGATTTGAACTTTCTTGCCGACCAATTCTTGTTCGTTTGGATAGTATTTTGCAATTCCTGAGAGGATTTGACGATCTTCACCATCACCAGCATCCAAGCGGAATTGAAGCAACTTATCTGAACCTTCTACTTTAGACACTTCTTTGACTTCTGCGACACGGATTTCAACCTTATCAAAGTCTTCAAACTTGATTTCTTCTTTGTTTAGTTTGAGTTCAACTTCATCTGGATTCCATTCTTTCTCGACTGCTGGTTTATTGCCTTCCATTTGTTCCTTGATATAGGCGATTTCTTCTTCCATATCCAGACGTGGGAAGATTGGTGTTCCTTTGGCAACTACAGTCACATCTGCTGGGAAGTCAGCCAAGCTCAAATTCTCAAGGCTTGCTACTTCTTCCAAGCCAAGTTGAGTCAAGACCGCGCGACTGGTTTCCATCATAAATGGCTCAATCAAGTGTGCTACGACGCGGAGGCTGGCTGCCAAGTGGCTCATGACACTTGCCAATTGATCACGAAGGGCTTCATCTTTAGCCAAGACCCATGGTGCGGTCTCATCAATGTATTTATTAGTACGTGAAATAAGAGCCCATACTGCTTCTAGGGCACGTGGGTAGTCAACTGCTTCCATGTGAGTATGGTAGTCAGCGATTGATTCAGCAGCTACTTGAGCAAGAGCATTATCAAACTCTGTTACACCCTCTACATAGGCTGGAATTTGTCCATCAAAGTACTTGTTAATCATAGAAACCGTACGATTGAGGAGGTTCCCAAGGTCATTAGCCAATTCGTAGTTGATACGGCCTACATAGTCTTCAGGAGTGAAGGTTCCGTCTGAACCAACTGGAAGGCTACGCATGAGGTAGTAACGAAGCGGATCTAGTCCATAACGCTCTACCAACATTTCAGGGTATACGACATTCCCTTTTGACTTAGACATTTTGCCATCTTTCATGACGAACCAACCATGGGCAATCAAACGTTCTGGCAATTTGATATCCAACATCATAAGAAGGATTGGCCAGTAGATTGAGTGGAAACGAAGGATATCTTTCCCTACCATATGGAAGACTGTGCCATTCCAGAATTTGTCAAAGTTACCATGTTCATCTTGACCGTATCCAAGAGCTGTCGCATAGTTAAGAAGGGCATCAATCCAAACGTAGACAACGTGTTTTGGATTTGATGGAACTGGTACCCCCCATGTAAAGGTTGTACGAGAAACCGCCAAATCTTCCAAACCAGGTTCGATGAAGTTGCGAAGCATTTCATTCAGACGACCATCTGGAGTGATAAATTCAGGATGAGCTTTGAAAAATTCTACTAGACGGTCTTGGTACTTGCTAAGACGAAGGAAATAAGACTCTTCAGATACCCATTCCACTTCGTGGCCTGATGGAGCAATACCTCCAGTCACATTTCCAGCTTCATCACGGAAAACTTCCGCAAGCTGGCTTTCTGTAAAGAATTCCTCATCTGATACTGAGTACCAACCAGAGTATTCACCCAAATAGATATCATCTTGAGCAAGCAAGCGCTCAAAGACTTGAGCCACTACTTTTTCATGGTAGTCATCCGTTGTACGGATAAACTTATCGTATGAGATATCGAGTAATTGCCAGAGTTCTTTAACTCCAATTGCCATTCCATCAACATAGGCTTGTGGTGTAATCCCAGCTTCTTCTGCTTTTTGTTGAATCTTCTGACCATGCTCATCAAGACCTGTCAAATAAAAGACATCGTAGCCCATCAGGCGTTTATAACGTGCTAGGACATCACATGCGATAGTTGTGTAGGCAGATCCGATATGAAGTTTTCCAGATGGATAGTAAATCGGCGTTGTAATATAAAAATTCTTTTCAGACATAATTTTTCCTTTCCAGGCAAATGAAACCTGTTTTTCTAACACTTCATTATATCACATTTTTAATAATTTTCGATAGGGAAATCCATACAAAAACAAGATAGACAAGTGTCCATCTTGTTGATCTTATTCATAACGGAGAGCTTCGATTGGATCAAGTTTCGATGCCTTGTTGGCTGGCAAGACTCCAAAAACGATACCCACACTAGCCGAAACCGCAAGACTAAATAGGGCAACTGGGATTGATACTCCAACTTCTATACCCGCAATCAAGCCTTGCAATAGCAAACCTGCTAAGGCAGTTAAACCACTTGCAATTGTCAAGCCAATTAATCCACCTAACAAAGTCAAAATCATGGATTCAATCAAAAACTGGATTAAAATATTGGCACGAGTTGCACCCAAAGCCTTACGGAGACCAATCTCACGGGTACGCTCTGTAACAGAAACCAGCATAATGTTCATAACACCAGTTCCTCCAACAAAGAGGGAAATACCTGCAATGGCACTAATAATCGTCGTCATAAAACTAAACGATTGTTGAACTTCTGCAAATGCAGCTGACTCATCTGATACTTGATATTCTCCCTGTTGCAAGCCAGCAAGCTCTGTCATTTTTCGTGCTAATTCTGGACCCAGAGTTTGAGTCAAGCTTGTGTCATTCACTCGAAAGACAATATTAGCTATTTCATCTACATTAAAATTCGCAGCAAGGGAAGTATTTGTAGTAATGGGCAAGCCACCAAAACCATATATTTTTGAACGTTTAGCCTCTGGACTAGTATAAACCCCAATGACTCGATAACTAAAACCATTGACTTCTACAACCTTGTTAATAGCCTCTTGAGGAGAGCCAAATAAACTAATGGACAATTCTTCATCAAGCAAAATAACACTTGCAAACTCTTTGAAATCTTGCTCTCTCAGACTACGACCTGCAATGATTTCATTCTTAACAGCGTCCATATAGGTTCTATTCCCGCCTGTCAAATTGGCATTTTCAACCTTTTTATCTTTATAAGTCAAGATGGCGTTCGTTGAGTTGGTTACATAGTAATTATCCACTCCCTTGAGTTTGGCTGCCTCTTTAACCCAGGATTCTTGCGGTTTTGGCGGTTCAACATGAACTTCCTCTTCTTTTCCAGAAACCGTAAAAGCTGATTGTTTCTGAGTAAAAGACCCATCTTTGCTTTTTTTAGAAGAGAAAAAGACACTAATATTCTTCTGAGATTTGGTCATATCTTTGTTGAGTTGACGAGATAGGGAATCACCTAGAGCCATAATCACAACAACTGATGAAACACCGATAATAATCCCAATCATGGTAAGCAAAGAACGCATCTTGTGAGCCATGATAGATGAAAAGGCAAATTTCAGATTCTGCATCTTAGTTTTCCTCCTTTTCTAACTGAACACTATCAGATGAAATAACTCCATCTCGAATGACAATCTGGCGTTTAGCATAAGCAGCTATTTCAGGCTCATGCGTTACCATGATAATGGTTTTTCCTTCTTTATTTAGTTCAACTAATAATTGCATGATTTGGTTACCTGTTTTGGTATCCAAGGCTCCTGTCGGTTCGTCTGCTAGGATAATAGAAGGATTGTTTACCAAGGCACGCGCAATAGCCACACGTTGCTTTTGACCACCAGATAATTCCGAAGGCAAATGATGACTACGTTCTGTCAATTCAACCTTATCTAGATATTCCTCAGCTAACTTGCGACGTTTTGAAGATGAAACTCCTGCGTAAATCAAGGGCAATTCTACGTTTTGCAGAGCATTGAGTTTAGATAGAAGAAAGAACTGCTGAAAGACAAAACCGATTTGTTGGTTGCGGACCTTGGCTAGTTGTTTTTCACCCAGTCCAGCTACTTCTTGCCCTTCAAGATAATATTCTCCACTGCTTGGTGTATCCAACATCCCAATCGTATTCATGAGAGTAGACTTACCAGAACCAGATGGTCCCATGATGGCAACAAATTCACCCTCATTCACTTCTAGGTTGATGTTTTTGAGAACCTGCAGTTCTTGGTCACCGTTACGGTAGCTTCTGCAGATATTTTTTAGACTAATTAGTTGCTTCATCAGCCTTCACCTCTTTTCCTTCCTCTAGAGAAGACGTTGGGTTACTGATGACCTTGACTCCATTTGTCAGACCTGAAGTGATTTCTTGGTTGTCTGCATCAGCATTGCCCAAACCAACTTCCACTTTCTTGGCCTTTTTCTGCTCGTCAAGCACCCAGACATAGTTCTTATCATTTTCAGTCACAACACTTGTTAGAGGAACCAAAATGGCTTTACTCTTATTCTTGACCTCAACGCTTACTGAAAATCCTTGTTTCAAATCACCGATTTCACTTGTAACATCGATGGTATATGGATATTTAGAACCAGAATTACCACCTGCTGTGGCAGTAGCTGCACTTGCTGCTTCACCATTGTTTTTAGGGTAGTCCGAAATGTAGCTAATCTTACCAGTCCAGCTCTTATCTTGGTAAACTTTAGAAGTAAAGGTTACTTCTTGTCCTACAGAGAGGTTGGCAAGGTTATATTCAGATAGTTCACCCTTAACTTGCAAGTTTTCATTGCTAACGACATGAACTACCACCTGGCTAGCTCCAGTTGGAGATTTAGAAACATTACGGTTGGCTTCGACCACAGTTCCCTCTAAGGTACTGAGAACCGTCATGGCATCCAACTGACTTTGAGCCTTGCTTAATTGCGCTGCTGCATCTGCACGAGCATCACGAGCATCACCTAATTGTGCATCAATAGATGATACCGAATTTCCTGAGACTGCAGCTTGAGTTTGGGCTGCAGCTCCTTCGCCTCCTGCTGGTGTTGGCAACTGTGGAGTAGGAGCTGAAGCGGCTTCATTTCGCGCTTGGTTGAGTTCGTTGATATGACGATCTGCCTTAGCAACTGCTCGACTAGCTGAATCATATGCCGCCTGTGCTTCTGAACTACTGTACTTAACTAAAGCCTGCCCTTCACTCACTTTATCACCCACAGAAACAAGGATTTCATCTAAATCTCCCTTACTAGCATCAAAATAAACATATTGTTCATTTTTTGCCGTTACTGTCCCTGATAATAAAACAGAGGATGCGACGCTTCCTTCCTTGGCAACAACAAGATGAGTAGCCTCATCTTTTACAGCAGTCTGAGAAGGTTGTCTAAAGAGCAAAATGCCCCCAGCACCCAATACAACTACACTTGCAGCACCGATTGCTGCATACAATTGCCACTTTTTAGCTTTACCATTCTTTTTCATAATGAAACTCCTTTTTGATTTAAAGTTCTTAACAATATTATACAAAAATTATCAATTTGAAACAATAACATTTCAGAACGAAATAATGACATTTCAGGATTTAATTATTGTTCGGAATTTATTTTACAATCATTGTACTAGTTATATAATACACTTTATTTTTCTTTTTTGCAAGCCTTTTCTTTAAATTTTTTTGAACGTAGCAGATTTTTGCAATCACATCAAAAAAAAGATAGAATATGACTATCAAAAAATGACACTCTACTATTTAAAAGAGTATAAAGGAGTTTTCAATGAGAGAATATGATATCATTGCTATCGGTGGAGGTAGCGGAGGAATTGCTACCATGAACCGTGCTGGTGAACACGGAGCCAAAGCGGCCGTTATTGAGGAAAAGAAACTAGGCGGAACATGTGTCAATGTCGGTTGTGTTCCTAAAAAAATCATGTGGTACGGGGCGCAAATCGCTGAGACTTTCCATCAATTTGGAGAAGACTACGGTTTTAAAACTACTGATCTTAACTTTGACTTTGCAACCCTACGTCGCAATCGTGAAGCCTACATCGATCGCGCTCGTTCTTCTTATGATGGCAGTTTTAAACGCAACGGAGTAGACTTGATTGAAGGTCATGCTGAATTTGTAGATTCTCATACTGTCAGCGTAAATGGTGAGCTGATTCGTGCTAAACATATCGTGATTGCTACTGGTGCCCATCCAAGTATTCCAAATATTCCTGGTGCTGATCTAGGTGGCTCTTCTGATGATGTATTTGCCTGGGAAGAATTGCCAGAGTCAGTTGCTATTCTAGGCGCGGGTTATATTGCCGTTGAATTGGCTGGCGTACTCCACACCTTTGGTGTCAAGACAGATCTCTTTGTTCGCCGCGATCGTCCTTTACGTGGTTTTGATTCTTATATCGTTGAAGGTTTGGTAAAGGAAATGGAAAGAACAAACTTGCCACTTCATACTCACAAAGTCCCTGTCAAGTTAGAAAAAACTGCTGAAGGCATTACCATTCATTTCGAAGATGGTACTAGTCACACAGCTAGCCAAGTTATCTGGGCTACTGGTCGCCGTCCAAACGTTAAGAGCTTGCAACTTGAAAAAGCTGGAGTAACTCTGAATGAACGTGGCTTTATCCAAGTGGATGAATACCAAAATACTGTTGTTGAGGGAATCTATGCTCTAGGTGATGTAACAGGCGAAAAAGAACTAACTCCAGTTGCTATCAAGGCTGGACGTACTTTATCTGAACGTCTCTTTAACGGAAAAACAACTGCTAAAATGGACTACACAACTATTCCAACTGTCGTCTTTTCACACCCTGCTATCGGAACTGTTGGCTTGACAGAAGAGCAAGCTATTAAAGAATACGGTCAAGACCAAATCAAGGTTTATAAATCAAGCTTTACTTCTATGTACTCTGCTTGCACTTGCAACCGTCAAGAAACTCGTTTCAAATTGATCACAGCTGGTTCAGAAGAAAAAGTTGTCGGACTTCATGGAATTGGATACGGTGTTGATGAAATGATTCAAGGATTTGCTGTTGCTATCAAAATGGGAGCAACCAAGGCAGACTTTGATGCAACTGTTGCGATTCACCCAACTGCATCTGAAGAATTTGTAACTATGCGTTAATCGAAATAAAGGAAGCTGATACAAATGTGTCGGCTTCTTTTTTGATGTTTTCGAATCAACAAAACAATTACCCACCTTAACCAGTAAGCAAAATCGGCTGTTACAGTTTTTGTTACCTTGTTTTTAAAAATTGGTTGACAATGATTCCTCTATGCGTATAATAGTTACTATACATTAGAAAAGAGGTTAACTATTTTGAAAAAAGCTCACGTTTATGCTATCCCTGCTATTGGGGCTGCTCTCATTGCTGTTTTAGCACAAATCAGTCTTCCAATTGGACCTGTTCCCTTCACTCTACAGAACTTTGCAATCGGCTTGATTGCTACTGTCTTTAGACCGAGAGAGGCTGTACTTTCTGTTGGACTCTATCTTCTTCTAGGTGCCATCGGTCTCCCTGTCTTTGCAGGAGGTGGAGCAGGATTTCAGGCTTTAGTTGGCCCTACTGCAGGCTATCTTTGGTTTTATCTTGTATACTCTGGACTTACTTCTTCCCTAACTAACAGCAAGAGTGGTGTTGTCAAGATTTTTCTTGCAAACCTCTTGGGTGATGCCCTTGTCTTTATCGGAGGGATTCTTAGCTTGCATTTCCTAGCTGGAATGGCATTTGAAAAAGCTCTTGTTGTGGGGGTCATTCCCTTTATTATCCCAGACCTTGGTAAACTTCTAACTATTAGTTTTATTAGCCGTCCACTACTTCAACGCCTTAAAAATCAGGCTTACTTTACTAACTAAAAAAGGATATCGAGTTATCATGACTCAGTATCCTTTTCTTTTATTTTGACAACTTAGTTACCTTTAAAGGCATCCACCATTGTTTGAAATTCTTCATTTGAGAGAGTAATTCCTTTACCCATTTTAGTATGATCTGGACTCCAAGCACGAATATCAAACTTTGCAGGGGCACCATTAAAGCTCACACGGTTGATTTCCTTGGTCCAACCTTTTTCGTTTTCAGAAAGAGTCAACAAGTGCTCTTCGATTTCAAATGTAAATTCTGCCATTTTCTTCTCCTTTTTTAGCTTTCATTTGATTATTCGTAAAATCTTGTAGATTTTAGGAAAATTTTATATAATATTGATATAAAAGAAGGGAGGCCACTATGAGACATAAATTCCAGCAAGTTCTAGATAAAATACATGATTTTTTAAATGGATATGAAGAACCAGACCATACTGAAAGCAACTCCCTTACAGCCACTATTGAAGAGGCTATCCAGAAACAAACCGCTGTTCACCTTATCTTGTCTGAGACAAGTTTTACAGGTGATATCATCAAATACGATCAGCAACGCCAGCAAATTATCGTGAAAAATTTTGCCAAAAATGTGACCCGTATTATCCGTATAAGCGATATTCAACGCCTGCGATTTGTCCCGTCAACTGTCCAAACAGCCCAAAAAAATAGATTTAAGAAAGAGTGAGATGTAGTTGCTTCATCCCACTCTTTTTTCTTAGCGAATTTGTTCAAAATGTAAATGAACTGCGATATGATCTCCATAACCACTTCTTTCCAAGTCACGTTGTAAACGATAGGAAATGTAGTGTTCTGCAATGGTAATGTAACCTGCACCCAGTAAACGATGTTCAACCATAGACTGAATCATGCTAATGGTAGCACGTTCCACCTTGGCCTCTTCCAAATCCAAAACCACTTTCTTAGTGACTTGTGCAAGGTTTTGACGTAAATCATCTGTCAATACATAGACAGTCTGGGCTGCCTTTAAGATAGCTTGGTAAATCTTATCTGGATTAAATTCAGCAATTTCACCATCACGTTTGATTACTTGCATAGGTATCTCCTTTATTCTTTGATTTCTGCCAGCATTTTTTCTTCTTCTGCTGTCAGTTGATAATGTTCAAGCAAATCCGGTCTTCTCTCGTAGGTTTTCTTTAAACTCTCATACAATCGCCACTGACGAATCTTTTCATGGTGTCCGCTCATCAGTACATCTGGCACGACCATACCTCGATAATCGTAGGGACGTGTGTACTGAGGATATTCAAGAAGGCCAGAAGAAAAACTATCATCTTGGTGGCTGGACTCCTTACCAATCACTTCTGGAATCAGGCGTACCGTAGCATCAATCATGGTCATAGCCGCCAACTCTCCACCAGTCAAGACATAGTCGCCCAGGGAAATCTCATCTGTCACCAAGGTCTTAATACGCTCATCATAACCCTCATAGTGCCCACAGATAAAGATTAACTCTTCCTCTTGAGCCAAATCCTCAGCATAAGCCTGATCAAACTGCTTTCCAGCAGGATCGAGGAGGATGACGCGCGGATTTTTCTTTTCAATAGCATCAAAGGCATCGAAAATGGGTTGGGCTCGGAGCAACATCCCCTGACCGCCTCCGTAGGGCTCATCGTCTACATGGCGGGCCTTTTCAGCATTTTCTCGAAAATTATGATACTGGATATCTAAGAGCCCTTTTTCTCGAGCCTTTCCAACGATTGAATGCTCCAGCGGAGAAAACATCTCTGGAAAGAGAGTTAAAATATCAATCTTCATCGTCTAACCCTTCTAAGATTTCCACATCGACCCGTTTATTTGGAATATCAACATTGAGAACCACTGGTGGGATATAAGGCAAGAGCAAATCACGCTTGCCTTTCCGCTTGACCACCCAGACATCGTTGGCACCTGGTTGTAGGATTTCCTTGATGGTTCCAATCAAGTTATCACCCTCATAGACTTCCAAACCGATAATCTCGTGATAGTAGAATTCACCATCGTCTAGGTCATTCAAATCTTCCTCAGCAACCTTGAGACTGTATCCCTTGTACTTTTCAATAGCATTGATATGGTACATATCTTTGAATTTAATAATGTCAAAGTTCTTCTGTTTACGGTGGCTAGCGATGGTCACTGTTTGAACAAACTGATCTTTTTCATCAAACAAGGCCAGTTCAGCCCCTTTTTTAAAGCGTTCTTCTGCAAAATCCGTCACAGACAAGACTCGCATCTCCCCCTGCAACCCCTGCGTATTGACGATTTTCCCAACATTAAAGTAGTTCATCTTGTCTCCTGTAGTCTCCTTCTTTCCATCTTATTCGGACAATTCTCGAATAATAGTCACAATTTTTTCGGATTCAGACCACTGTAAATAATGGTGATTCCCTCCTAAAATGAGCTTAGTATTGGAAGTCCAATATTCTGATTCTCTGTACTCTTTTTCTCTATAAGGCTGACAAAAAATAAATACAGGGATATAAGATTCTATAGATACATTCTCAAAATCTTCCTCAGTAATCTCTCCAGATATCTGAAATCCTGTATCTTGATTTTCCAACTCTGAACCTTTTTCTTGCATTATTTCCCAGATTTCTTTATTAATCTCAGGGCTAAATGTTGCTTGAGTTAAGTTCTTAAAATAAAGTTCAGGACCAAATTCTTCAATCAGTCTCATTTGCTCTTCCATTTCTGGATAAGGATTTTCTGAAAAATCAGCAAACATGACTTTTTTAGTTGTCGGTTCAAGCGCTACTAAAGCCTGACACTTAATTGGTTTGTTGAGCAATTCACAAGCTAAAATTCCACTCAAACTATGTACACAAAGTATATATTCAGAAATCCCTAATTCTTCAAGTACTTCATAAACCGCATCTGCAAGATTATCTAGATTTTTTCCAGTTTGGTCATGAATCGGACTCCTACCTGTGTTCGGAAAATCAATTGTCAAATAACCAATTGTAGGAGGAAGTTTTTCAAGTATAAGTGAAAAATTTTCATAACTTGGTAGCAAACCTGCGCCACTTAAACAAACTAGCATTTTCTTTTGTTTTTGATAAGTAACAGAGAGACTACCAATTTCTGTAGATACTTCAAACCTCTTCATAAAGAAATCCACTCGTTCTATATAATGAATTATTAAAAATCCTTATCCTTTATTTTATCACGTTCCAAAGATTTTCTCAAGTTAGAGGAAAATACATAGAGGGCCCGCTATAGTCCAAAAAGTGCTAATATTTTTCTCTTTAATGTTAATTTATATTTGAAAGATGAGATATTTACATTCCCGTTATACATATTGCTATAAAATGTATATTCCCCAATTTCACCCTGACTTGTTTTCCATTTCATTCTTAAACTAGGCATATTCTCTGGTAAATTTGTATGAATCAATAAGCATGTATAATTCTTTAAATTTTTAACTGTATGCAGTTTATTATTTACAATCAAACAATCGTTTCTTGAATCATAGTTTAAAGAATAAAATTCTACTATTTCAATATCAACTTCTTTGGGATAAAAAATCAAATGATTAAAAGGTTTGCTACTTATATTATGTGTAAATTCATGAATATAGTGAAAATTTGTATGTAAAGATTCAAACTCGAATGGTTTAATTTCCTTGATTTCAATATTATTGATATAAACCTTATTTTGGAAAGTTATCTTTATAATCACAGCAATAAATGTCGCAATTTGTAAAATTCGTAATAGCCAATCAATATACATTGACCAATCTATGTTAAAAACACAATCAATATTCATTCTTTTTTCAGTTTTCTTTAAAAAAGCCTTCCAAATCTCGTTCATGCTGATATTTGATAGCCGCCTTTTTGTCTTTTTCAAAAATGGTCTTGGTTAGATCTATGTCGTTGATGGCCGCAATTGCGACAGTGTAGTGAATGATATCAGCCAATTCTTTTGCTAGTTCCTCGTTCGAATCTTGAACTCCCTCTTTTCGACCAGAGCGTCCATTTAAAACCTCAGCAACTTCTCCAACTTCTTCTACTAGCTTAATAAAAAGCCCTTCTTCTGTTCTAGATTGTCGGTAATGGTCAAGTAAATATTCCTCTAGTTGTCTAACTGTTAAATCTCTCATTCTTTCTCCTTGCAAAAAAAAGCGAGACATTCGTCCCGCCCTTCTTATTTTTCGTCAATAACGATTCGTACTTTTTTGTCTTCAGTTGGGACAGAGTAGACAATCGTTCTTATCGCAGAAATAGTGCGACCCTTACGACCGATTACACGACCCACATCGCTTTGATCAAGATCCAAATGATATTCCAAAAATTCTGGTGTATCTTCAATCTTGATAGTTAAGGCATCTGGTTGTGAAATCAAGGGTTTCACAATCGCAATAATGAGATTTTCAATCGTATCCATCTGTCAACCTACTTTAAATTTATTTTGAGAATTTAGAATCGTGGAATTTCTTCAATACACCTTCTTTTGAAAGGATGTTGCGAACTGTATCTGAAGGTTGAGCTCCATCAGCCAACCATGCAAGAACGCGGTCTTCTTTCAAAGTTACTTGGTTTTCAGCAACAAGTGGGTTGTAAGTTCCAACTGTTTCGATGAAACGTCCGTCACGTGGTGAACGTGAATCTGCTACGTTGATACGGTAGAAAGGTTTTTTCTTAGAACCCATACGAGTCAAACGGATTTTAACTGCCATTTTTAAAGTCTCTTTTCTTATTTTTTATTTGAGTGAAATAGCTGAGCTATTTAGCACATGTTCTATTATAGCAGATTTCTAACAGGTGTCAAGAAAAAAACTTGACAGATTATAAAATTCTTAAACCATTTAGAAATTTGTTAGAAGTAGGAAATAAATGTTTAAAAGAAGCTATCCGTGAATACTATTTTATACTCAATGAAAATCAAAGAGCAAACTAGGAAGCTAGCCGCAGGCTGTACTTGAGTACGGCAAGGCAAAGCTAACGTAGTTTGAATTTGATTTTCGAAGAGTATTAGAAACATTTTATAAAGACCATCAAGTCAAACCCTTTATCTCTCCTGAACGTGATGTGAATGCTTGGCTCCTAAATCCCAAGCCTGTTCCCAAGCGAAATATCAAGGA
Source organism: Streptococcus mitis (assembly GCF_946190275.1). Lineage (GTDB taxonomy): Bacteria > Bacillota > Bacilli > Lactobacillales > Streptococcaceae > Streptococcus > Streptococcus mitis_DC. The sequence goes on from NZ_CAMHZQ010000002.1 coordinate 113,106, forward strand.
TTTTAAGAACGATATCTACTAATTAACTTATAAAATATGAATTAATAGATTCTAAATAGGGGAATAATTTAGTTCTGTAAAAATTAACTTCTACACCTATAACGCTTATTCTGACAGACTTTATAACAGTCTAAGAAAAAAGTAGAGATTCATACAGTATCTAGATTTTCCAGAAATTCTTTAGTTGTTTGACTAGCGAGGGCTTTAATTAAAAAATTTTTTCAAATAATTGCCACCTTGGCACATAAATTCTTGCTTTCCAAATTTAAATGTGATATATTTATAACATAAAATTTAAGTGTTATATATTTATAACACAAAAAAGGAGTCTATCATGAAAAAAAGTCAAAAAATGCGTGGCCTCATTGCAGTGATTGCCGTAGCTCTCTTTATTGATTTTATTGTTTTATTTGGTTCTAATCTTAGTTGGGAACCCAAGTTAGTTATTACTGGTATTTCAGTGTTAGGTCAAATTGTAGCTATTTGGGGCTGGCTACATAGGAAACCACGGCCTCATAAGAGTCAGAAAGGTAAGGGAAAGATTATTTTTGACTTGTCTGCTAAGCTTTACGCGATACTTGTGTTTGCAGCAAGCATTTTTTATACAGTAGGAATTTGGGTTGCGAACCCAAGCGAAAGTTCTGGTATTAAAGAATGGATTTTAGGAATTGGCCTCGTTATTGAAGTGATTGTATTTGTTTTTTTCTCCTTGAAAAATGTCAAGGAAACTCCGGACGAACGCTTTTATGCTAATTTAGCCAAGGCAGCTAGCTTGATGTTTGTTTTTATACTAGGCGCACTGATGATCCTAGCAGTTATCATTGGGTATATGGGGTCTCTCACTCTTTACATGGGACAGATATTTATTAGCATAGCTGCCTTGATTTTCATCTTTGCGGTTGTCTATTTTATCTTGGAACGTAGAGGATAAGCATGGCCAAAGAAAGCAAGATTATTACTAATCTCAAATCTGTTCGTGAGTCCACAGGCATGACCCAGCAGGAGTTAGCCGACCTCATCGGCATGCGACGCGAGACAATTCTACACTTGGAAAATAACCGTTACAACCCTTCTCTGGAAATGGCTCTTAAAATTGCTCAAGTTTTTAATCTGAAAGTAGAAGACCTCTTTGAACTCAGACAGAAAGAGGAAGCATAATTCTTTTCGAGACCTAGTATTAAGTTCATTGATTAATTAGGAAGTAAAGCCAAAAGAAAAAATCCTTTGAAAATGTGCTCTTTTAAAATATAGTAATTCTTTCGAATTAACGTTTACTAATTGTGATTCTTTACGAACTTTCTTAAGATCTGGTTTCCTAAATACTTCGAGTACACTTATGGTATTGATACCCCTAAGCATCTAAAAACTCTGGTGGAAAAGGTTATGCTTGCATTGAAACGGCTTTTGATTCACTGACCATCTGAATGCTACTATGAAAAAGAATATTCTGAAAAGCAAGGGAATTACAGGACTGTCTAAGATGAAGGCTACAAATTTGGACCAAGCTCTTCATAAAAACTTGACAGAATATAAAATTTTTAAAACTTAAGAAATCCCTACAAAATCATTAACATTTGAATTCCCCTTCCTTTTAAGGTACAATGGTAGAAATAAATTTTTGAGAGGAACAGAATGAAAAAACTAGCAACCCTTCTTTTACTATCCACTGTAGCCCTAGCTGGATGTAGCAACATCCAACGTAGTTTGCGTGGCGATGACTATGTAGATTCTAGCTTGGCTGCTGAAGAAAGTTCCAAAGCAGCTGCCCAATCTGCCAAGGAGTTAAATGATGCTTTGACAAACGAAAATGCCAATTTCCCACAACTATCTAAAGAAGTTGCTGAAGACGAGGCTGAAGTCATTCTCCACACAAATCAGGGAGATATCCGTATTAAACTCTTCCCTAAACTCGCTCCTCTAGCGGTTGAAAACTTCCTCACTCATGCCAAAGAAGGATACTATAACGGCATTACCTTCCACCGTATCATCGATGGCTTCATGGTTCAAACTGGAGATCCAAAAGGGGACGGTACAGGTGGTCAGTCCATCTGGCATGACAAGGATAAGACTAAAGACAAGGGAACTGGTTTCAAGAACGAGATTACTCCTTATCTCTATAACATCCGTGGTGCTCTTTCTATGGCTAATACTGGTCAACCAAACACCAATGGTAGCCAGTTCTTCATCAACCAAAACTCTACAGATACCTCTGCTAAACTCCCTACAAGCAAGTATCCAAAGAAAATCATCGAAGCCTATAAAGAAGGGGGAAATCCTAGTCTAGATGGCAAACACCCAGTCTTTGGTCAAGTGATTGACGGTATGGATGTAGTAGATAAAATTGCTAAAGCAGAAAAAGATGAAAAAGACAAGCCAACGACTGCTATTACTATCGATAGCATCGAAGTGGTGAAAGACTACGATTTTATACTCAATGAAAATCAAAGAGCAAACTAGGAAACTAGCCGCAGGCTGTACTTGAGTACGGCAAGGCGACGTTGACGAGGTTTGAATTTGATTTTCGAAGAGTATTAAATATTAAAAACCAAAAAATACAGTACCCACATTCGGTACTGTATTTCTTTTATACTGATTTTTAAGTTAGATTGTTAAAGTCCCAGATTTGGTCCATCCAACCTTCATAGAAGTCTGGTTCGTGGCAGACCATAAGAATCGATCCCTTGTATTCTTTGAGAGCGCGTTTGAGTTCGTCCTTAGCATCCACATCCAAGTGGTTGGTCGGCTCGTCCAGCACTAAAACATTATTTTCACGATTCATCAAGAGACAGAAACGAACCTTGGCTTGTTCCCCACCTGACAAGACCTGAATTTGGCTTTCGATATGCTTGGTTGTCAGACCACAGCGGGCAAGGGCTGCACGAACTTCCGCTTGGTTGAGAGCTGGAAAGGCATTCCAGACAGCCTCTAGTGGTGTTTGACGATTACCACCTTCTACTTCCTGCTCAAAATAACCAAGTTCTAGGTAGTCACCGCGTTCCACTTCCCCAGCAATAGGTGGAATAATGCCTAGGAGAGACTTCAAGAGAGTTGTTTTCCCGATACCATTTGCCCCAATAATAGCAACCTTTTGATTGCGTTCGAAGGTTAGATTTAAAGGCTTGGTAAGTGGACGGTCATAACCAATCTGCAAATCCTTGGCTTGGAAGATAAAGCGCCCAGGTGTACGAGCCGATTTGAAATCAAAGGATGGTTTTGGTTTCTCACTTTGCAGTTCGATAATATCCATCTTATCCAATTTCTTCTGACGAGACATGGCCATATTTCGTGTTGCAACACGCGCTTTGTTTCGAGCAACAAAATCCTTGAGGTCGGCAATCTCTTTCTGCTGACGTTCGTAGGCCGCCTCCAGCTGGGATTTCTTCATAGCATAGACTTCTTGGAACTGGTAGTAGTCACCAGAGTAACGCGTCAACTGTTGATTTTCCACATGATAGACGATATTGATCACGTCATTTAGGAATGGGATATCGTGTGAAATGAGGACAAAGGCATTTTCATAATTTTGGAGATAGCGCTTGAGCCAGTCAATATGTTCAGCATCCAAGTAGTTGGTCGGCTCATCCAGGAGCAAGATATCTGGCTTCTCAAGGAGAAGCTTGGCTAAAAGCACCTTAGTTCTTTGCCCACCTGACAAAGAGGTTACATCCGTATCCATGCCAAAGTCCATAACACCAAGAGCACGCGCCACTTCATCAATCTTGGCATCCAAGGTATAGAAATCACGACTCTCCAAACGGTCTTGGAGTTCTCCAACTTCTTCCATAAGTGCATCAACATCCGCTCCGTCTTCAGCCATTTCCATATAAAGGTCATTGATACGGGCTTCAGCTTTGAATAGCTCATCAAAGGCTGTACGAAGCACATCACGAACAGATTGACCTTCAGCAAGGACAGAGTGCTGATCCAAGTAACCCGCCGTCACATATTTGGACCACTCAACCTTTCCTTCGTCTGGCAACATCTTACCAGTCACAATGCTCATAAAGGTTGATTTCCCTTCACCATTGGCACCGACCAGACCGATATGTTCTCCCTTGAGGAGACGAAAGGACACATCTTCAAAAATTGCACGGTCACCAAAACCGTGACTCAAATTTTTAACTTCTAAAATACTCATTTTAATTCCTTATCTTGTTTTTATGTAATCGTTTATAGAGGAACCAAGCCAGATAGCCACCCAAGGCATTGGTCCACAAATCATCAATCTCAAAGACACGATTAAAATCAAAGAAATAATCTAAAACTAACTGCGTACATTCAATTCCAAGACTCACTAGAAAGCTAATAAGAAGAACCTTTTTTGTTTTCCTCAAGTTTGGAAAGAGATAAAGGAGTTGGAAAATCAGAGGAAAAAGCAAGAAGACATTGAGAATGTTTTGTAAAAAAATCCAATATAATTGTCCCATATCACTCACTTCACCCAGTTTCCAGAAAGAATTGAAAGGAGTCAAAAGAAAAACCAGGCGTCCAAGATGCTGAATACCTGGAGTTTCCACCCCCACGGGAGATTGTTCTTGAGGAGTAAAGCAAAAATAGACAATGCAAATGCTATAGAAAATGACTCCCCAGACCAAAACATGATTATAACTCTTCTTCATCATTAAGGATTGACTGCTGCGACTGCTTTCTGGCGGTCACGTTTCATTGTATTAGAGCGCAATTGTCCACAAGCTGCATCAATATCTGTACCATGCTCTTGACGAACCACACAGTTAACACCTTTTTTCTTAAGCGTATCATAAAAGGCCAGGACTCGCTCTTTAGGACTACGGCTATATTGGTCATGCTCACTAACTGGGTTATAAGGAATCAAGTTTACATAAGACAATTTCTTGATATTCTTGAGCAATTCAGCCAATTCCAAGGCTTGTTCTACACCATCATTAACTTCATTGAGCATGATATATTCAAAGGTCACACGACGGTTGGTTGTCTCAATATAGTACTCAATAGCAGCAAAGAGTTTTTCAATCGGAAAGGCACGGTTAATCTTCATGATGCTTGAACGCAATTCATTGTTAGGTGCGTGAAGGGAAACTGCAAGATTGACCTGAACTCCTTCATTAGCAAAATCACGAATTTTATGGGCCAAACCTGAGGTTGAAACCGTGATGTGACGAGCACCGATGGCCATTCCCTTGTCATCGTTGATAGTACGGACAAAATTCAAGACATTGTTGTAGTTATCAAATGGCTCACCAATTCCCATGACAACAATATGGCTGACGCGTTCGTCCTGACCACGCTCATCAAAGTATTTCTGAACCAGCATGATTTGCGCTACGATTTCACCGTTATTGAGGTCACGTTGTTTCTTAATCAAACCAGAGGCACAGAAGGTACAACCGATATTACAGCCGACCTGAGTGGTCACACAAACTGACAAACCATAGTGTTGACGCATGATTACAGTCTCAATCAGCATTCCATCAGGCAACTCAAAAAGATATTTAACTGTCCCATCAGCAGACTCTTGAACGATACGTTGTTTCAAGGGATTGACCACAAACTGGTCATTGAGCTTAGCAATCAAATCCTTGGAAAGGTTGGTCATCTCTTCAAATGACTGGACACGTTTACGGTAAAGCCATTCCCAGATTTGATCTGCACGGAATTTCTTTTCTCCCTGCTCCAAAACCCATTCCTGCATGGTTTGACGTGTTAAACTATAAATTGACGGTTTCATTTTTTCTCCTTATTCTCTACTCACTTCTGACGAATGACAAAATGACGTTGTCCCTTGTCCTCTTTCTGAGAATGCTGATCTTTCTGACGACGTCTATTTTTCTTATCTGCATTCGGTTTTCGTTTGGTTTGAACCGGTTTCTTTCCTTTTTTAGAAGGTGTTTCTTCTTCCTTCTTACGCATTTTCTTGTCAAATGATGCTCGCTTAGGAGCTTCATTTTCTAAGACAAAATAGGCACAACCATAACTACAATACTCTAAAAGGTAGTCTTGTAAACGACTGATTTTTTCAAGTTTTTCTTCTGTTCGGTCATCCTTGTAAAAACCTCGTAGGCGAAGCTGTTCATTACTCCAGTCCCCCACGATATAATCAAACTTGGTTAAGACTTCTGAAAAACGCTGATTAAAAGCCGTCACATCGAAGGCATCCTTGATATTTTCCACCAAGGAAAAAGCTATCCCTTCCGTTTCGACCTTGTCCCCATGTAAATGGAACTCAGGACCAGGAAACTTGTTATAGTTGTATAATTCAGGTGCAATTTCTTTTCGCATAGATATCCTTTTTCCACGATTACTTAATACTTTATTCTACCATAATTTCTAGCAGTTAGCACGTTTCTCATAAAAATGAAAAAAGTCTGACGATTTTGTCAGACCAAAATAATATAACCTTAAAAAGAGAAGAACAATTCTTCCCTCCAACTATCATTATTTAGCAGCTGCGTACAATTCATCTACTTTATTCCAGTTGATCACTGAGAAGAAAGCTTTAATGTAGTCAGGACGCACGTTGCGGTATTTCACGTAGTAAGCATGTTCCCAAACGTCCAAGCCCAAGATTGGTTTTTTACCTTCTGAGATTGGTGTGTCTTGGTTTGCTGTTGAAGTCACTTCAAGCTTCCCTTCTTTGTTGACAACCAACCATGCCCATCCTGAACCGAAACGAGTTGTTGCTGCTGCAGTGAAGGCTGCTTGGAATTCTTCAAATGAACCAAATGTTGCATCGATTGCTGCTGCAAGTTCTGCTGAAGGAGCTGTTTTTTCAGGAGTCATCAATTCCCAGAAAAGAGCGTGGTTCAAGTGTCCACCACCATTGTTGATAAGCGCTTGACGGATATCAGCTGGGATAGATTCTACATCAGCAAGCAAGGCTTCAAGATCTTCACCGATTTCAGGGTGTTTTTCAAGAGCTGCATTGGCATTGTTGACATAAGTTTGATGGTGTTTGTCATGGTGCAAGTGCATTGTTTCCGCATCGATGTATGGTTCCAAAGCGTCGTATGCATATGGAAGATCTGGTAAGATAATAGCCATCTGTAATACCTCTTTTTCTTTCTATATGAAAATGATAACGCAAACATTCACTTTTTTCAAGTTTTTTGCTTATAGATGAAAAAATCACTGAAATACTTTCTAATAATACTCAATGAAAATCTCTTCAAACCGCGTCAACGTCGCCTTGCCGTAGATATATGTTACTGACTTCGTCAGTTTCATCCGCAACCTCAAAAACATGTTTTGAGCTGACTTCGTCAGTTCTATCCACAACCTCAAAACAGTGTTTTGAGCTGACTTCGTCAGTTCTATCCACAACCTCAAAACAGTGTTTTGAGCTGACTTCGTCAGTCTTATTTACAACCTCAAAGCAGTGCTTTGAGCAACCTGCGGCTAGTTTCCTAGTTTACTCTTTGATTTTCATTGAGTATAAAACAAGCAAATCAGCAAGAAACCCACGACAAAATAATATTGACGCGGGTTGTAGTTTCAAAAAAATGTCAATTGACCTGACTAGCAATCTGTAAGAGTGCCTTTTCAAAAAGGAAACCTTTTTCATAAAGACCTGTTTTAATCTGATAGTCTGTCTCAATCAAATAAGAAATAGCTTGCTTCAAAAAGCTCAAGGAAAGTCCTCGTGAATCTCTCAGCGCAAACTTAATCTGATAGGGATTGGGATTGCGTCCGAGAAAACTGCCTAAACTACTTGCAATCTGAGATTCTGCTTGTCCAGACTCCGACAAAATTTTCACCTGAGTAAAAGTCCGAAATTGTCCTAGCATGACTGCAATCAGTTTGATTTCATCTTCACCTTGCAAGGTCAAGTCTCTAACCAAATCGCGCGCCTGGTCCATCTTTTTAGTCAGAATAAACTGAGTTAAATCAAAAATATTGTCCTGCAAGGTTTTGGGAATAGCATTGACAATATCCTCTTCCTCGATAACAGAGTCTTCCTTATAGGACTGTAAAAAGAGGAGATTTTTCTGGATTTCGCTAAATTGAAAACCCGACTTGATGAGTAGATTTTCAAAAGAATGATTGGTAAACTGCAGACCTTCTTTCTGGCTCCACTTTTGGAAATACTGGCGCAATTCTTGTTCTTTGGCTTCTACTGCATCAAAAACCTTGGCATCACGCTTAAGTAATTTAACCAACCGTCTTTTGCTATCCAGTTTTCCTTCCGCAAAGATCAACAACTTGGTTGTTGGTGAAGGGTTATCAAGGTATTCCTCAAACGACTTGAGTTCATCATCTGTTAAAAAGCGTTTCTTGGCTGTTGTGATATCGATAAAATGATCCAATATCACGATTTTTTCATCAGCAAAGAAAGGAAGGCTGACCAACTCCAGTTCAACATCCTTGTAAATCACTTCTTTCATATCAAAGTAGGCAAAGTTGAGGTCAGCAGAATCGTAGCCAATCTGTTTCAATACTTGACTCTTCATAACTTCAAACTGACCCTGGTCTGTCCCTGTAAATAGGCTCAAGCTAGGTAAATTTGATAAAGTCAACTTCTGGCTTTCTTCAATGGCTAGCATCTTCTCTCCTTTCTTCTGATTTTTAGATTTAATTTAGTCAATATAGCGCAATTTCCCACGGAAATCTTCTAGGCTCTCGTACCCTTTTTCCGCCATGATTTCTTTTAGTTCATTGGTAATGCGGTCAAAAGCACTGACGCCTTCTTTGTGAAGTGTAGTTCCCACCTGCACCATACTTGCTCCACAGAGGATATGTTCAAAGGCATCACGACCAGTCAAAACGCCACCTGTTCCGATGATTTGGATTTGAGGATTTAAGCGTTGATAAAAGGCATGAACATTAGCTAGAGCAGTTGGTTTAATATACTCCCCACCAATGCCACCGAAACCATTTTTAGGACGAATAACAACAGACTCATCTTCTATATATAGGCCGTTTCCGATAGAGTTAACGCAGTTGACAAACTTGAGCGGATATTTGTTGAAAATAGCTGCCGCTTGGTCAAAGTGAACAATATCAAAATATGGTGGCAATTTAATTCCAAGAGGTTTGGTGAAGTAGGCAAACACCTCTGCCAAAATCCGGTCTGTTGTCTCAAAATCATAGGCAATCTGAGGTTTTCCTGGAACATTTGGACAGGAGAGGTTTAGCTCAGTCAGGCCACGAAACTCACTCTCCTGGACTTTTTTCAAGATAGTATGAGTTTCCTCTGGAGACATGCCGACCAGAGATAAGAAGAAAGTTCGGTTCGGCTCTTTTTCCTGCAAATCCAAAAGATAGTCCAAATAATAGTCTAAGCCATTATTTGGTAGGCCCATAGAGTTGATAGAACCAAGTGGAACATCTTGATAACGTGGTTCAGGGTTCCCCTGACGAAAGTCCAAGGTCGCTGTCTTTGTGACAAAGGTTCCTGCAACTGAGTTTTTAACCCCTTTTAGCTCCTCTATCGTCATACAAGCCACACCTGCTGCATTCATCAAGCAATTGTCAAACTCAAAACCAGCAATTTGTGTTTTCGTTGATACCATGATTCTAATCCTCCGGATTCCTTTTATTGCTAATATTATACCATATTTTCAGATTTTCTCTTTGAGAAAGATATTTACAAGAAAAAGGTTCGTTTTTTATCTACTTTCAAAAAGTCTCAAAACTAAATTGATAGAATTTTTAGAAAATTTTTGTTTTTTCTCTTTACAGTTAAAAAAAATTCTGCTATAATGACACACATAATTAAATTAGAATTTAAGGAGAACGATATGACATCTGCTAAAGAATATATCCAAAGCGTGTTTGAAACTGTGAAAGCTCGTAACGGGCACGAGGCTGAATTCCTCCAAGCTGTTGAAGAATTTTTCAACACTTTAGAACCTGTATTTGAAAAACACCCTGAGTATATCGAAGAAAATATCTTGGCACGTATCACTGAGCCAGAACGCGTGATTTCTTTCCGTGTTCCTTGGGTTGACCGTGATGGAAACATTCAAGTAAACCGTGGTTACCGTGTTCAATTCAACTCAGCTGTTGGGCCATACAAAGGCGGACTTCGTTTCCACCCAACTGTTAACCAAGGGATTTTGAAATTCCTCGGATTTGAACAAATCTTCAAAAACGTCTTGACTGGACTTCCTATCGGTGGAGGTAAAGGTGGATCAGACTTCGATCCTAAAGGTAAAACAGATGCTGAAGTGATGCGCTTCTGCCAAAGCTTCATGACTGAATTGCAAAAACACATCGGACCATCACTTGACGTACCTGCTGGTGATATCGGTGTTGGTGGACGTGAGATTGGTTACCTTTACGGTCAATACAAACGCCTTAACCAATTTGATGCTGGTGTCTTGACTGGTAAGCCTCTTGGATTTGGTGGTAGTTTGATTCGTCCAGAAGCAACTGGTTACGGTTTGGTTTACTACACTGAAGAAATGCTTAAAACTAACGGTAACAGCTTTGCTGGTAAGAAAGTGGTCATTTCAGGTTCTGGTAACGTTGCTCAATACGCGCTTCAAAAAGCAACCGAACTTGGTGCAACTGTTATCTCTGTATCTGACTCAAATGGTTACGTCATCGATGAAAATGGTATCGACTTCGATCTTTTGGTTGATGTTAAAGAAAAACGTCGCGCTCGTTTGACTGAATATGCTGCTGAAAAAGCAACTGCAACATATCACGAAGGTTCTGTATGGACTTACGCTGGAAACTATGACATTGCTCTTCCATGTGCTACTCAAAACGAAATCAACGGTGAAGCAGCTAAACGTTTGGTTGCTCAAGGAGTTATCTGTGTATCTGAAGGTGCCAACATGCCAAGCGACCTTGATGCCATCAAAGTTTACAAAGAAAATGGTATCTTCTACGGACCTGCAAAAGCTGCCAACGCTGGTGGTGTAGCCGTTTCAGCCCTTGAAATGAGCCAAAACAGTCTTCGCCTCTCATGGACTCGTGAAGAAGTTGATGGACGTCTCAAAGACATCATGACAAACATCTTCAACACAGCTAAAACAACTTCAGAAACATATGGTCTTGATAAAGACTATCTTGCAGGAGCAAACATTGCTGCCTTTGAAAATGTAGCAAACGCTATGATTGCACAAGGTATTGTTTAAGATTTATTCGTTCAATCCCTGATCGCTTCGATTGGGGATTTTTATGTTGAATCAAAAAAACTCACCATTAACAGTGAGTTTTAACATCCGAATTTATTTTACTTTCATTAGGGCAGATGACAAACATTCAACAATCTCATCAACTGCTTCATATATGTTTATAGTTCCTTCATCATTCAACATCATGGGAATAAGATAAGAAAAACTCAATGCTAAGATGTAACGAACAATTCTTTCATTTGACCAATTTAGAATAAGTCCTTTTTCTTTAAATTGATTTAAAACAGGGCTAATTGGTTCTATTATAGATTGAACAATAATATTTCCTAACTGGATAGAAAGATTTTTATCAATAAAAGAACGCCCCAAGAGAATTTTAACATGCATTTGATTCTCCTGAATGAAAAAGAGCCTATCTCGAACAATACTTTTTAAAAAGAAGGGAAAAGTTTCTTGATCTACTGTGAATTTTTTTTCTGAGAAATCCGCAATTACTTCTGGAATAACCTGTTCTAGAAAAGTAGATAAAATGGCTTCTAAAATACCTTCCTTTGTTTTAAAGTAACTAAAAACAGTTCCTTCTGACACTCCAGCGCGTTCGGCAATAAGGCTGGACGTTGTATTTTCAAATCCCATTTCTGAGAATAATTTTAAGCTTGATAATAATACTTGACGTTGTTTCAAGCTCAAGTTGCTAGCTTCTAACGTCTGAGCATACTTTTGTTCTAAACTTTCCATCGCTAGCACCTCTCTTCTACTCTCTTACTTTTACGACTTTTTTGCCTCGACTGTGTCCCATTTTCAGACTACGATAGGCTTCTCTAACTGACTTTAGAGAAAAGTCATACACTTGATCAATTTTCAGCTGAACCTTCCCGTCTGAGACCATTTCAGCTAAAGTGCTAAAATCATCATATGTGGAATGTCTCGGACCAGTAAACTGAGCACCTTTTATCATAACATAGGGCGAAGGTACTAATGTCCCAATAGCTGTCCCTTTCAAGCCTAAACTAAAAGCCAATCTAACATAATCAGATCCATAACAATCCAAAAATTTTGTAATAGGCGTTGGACTAGCTGATAGAAGAGCCTTCTTGATATTCTCTTCGTAACTTACTGGTATGGCACCTAAAGACTTCAGATACTCTGCATTTTTCTTACTTGCTATTCCAATCACTGTCGCCCCCTTAGCAACTGCATACTGTACTGCAATACTTCCAATACCTCCTGCTGCAGCTGAAATAACAACAGTATCTCTTGAATTTAAACCGATTCTTCTAAAAGCCCCACCCACAGTTAGAGCAGCTACTCCCATAGTAGCTGCGTGAGTCATGTCGATCATCTCTGGTTTCAATACAATTTCTGATTCATTGACACAAATTTCTGTTGCTAAAGCTCCCCTCTTAGTTCCCAAACCAGGATCACTAATCATTGTTCCAAACACCTTATCTCCTACTGAAAACCTAGTTACTTCATTTCCAACTTCTGTAATAACTCCAGAAAAATCTCTCCCTACACCTCTTGGAAATAAAGATGATTTAGATTCAAACCAACGACTTGGTTTCCTTAATTTCGTTATAAAAGATAGAAATCGAAGGGGTTTCGCTCCCTCAAAAGTTTTATAATCAATAGGATTTAAACCAACAGCATGAACTTCTACTCTCACCTGATTTACATCCAAGGCTGTAGAGTCGATCTTCAGCAAATCCAAGACCTCTTCGTTACCGAAACGACTGTACTCTATTGCTTCAACAACCATTTTCTTTACTCCTTAATTTCACAAAAAATGAGTGAACACTCATTTTTATAAATTATACTCTTAATTTGTAAGAAAATCAATATTATCGTTTGATAACAATTTATGACTTGATAAAAAATATCTATCATTTCGATTTACCAATATGATTCTTTCAATCTAACTCTCCTCACTTTTAAAGATTCCTTTCCATTTTTGCCCCATGGAATAAAAAAATAAAAACCGCTAGTCCTAAGAATAGCGGTTTAATCATGTTTTTAAGCTACTAATGTAGTCGCTCTATTATTTAAGAGTAACTGAAGCTCCAGCTTCTTCCAATTTAGCTTTGATTTCTTCAGCTTCTGCAGTTGCAACGCCTTCTTTAACAAGTGCTGGTGCACCGTCAACAAGTTCTTTAGCTTCTTTAAGTCCAAGACCTGTGATTTCACGTACAACTTTGATAACGCCAACTTTTTTGTCGCCTGCAGATGTCAATTCAACGTCGAATGAATCTTTAGCAGCACCAGCGTCAGCAGCACCAGCTGCAGCAACAGCTACAGGAGCAGCTGCAGTTACACCAAATTCTTCTTCGATAGCTTTTACAAGGTCGTTCAATTCAAGGATTGAAGCTTCTTTAATTTCAGCAATAATGTTTTCAATGTTCAATGCCATTGTTATTTCCTCCAAATATGTTTTAAATTTATAATAGATTTTCGTAGCTAGGCTACGCTGCGTAGCTTAAGATTAAGCTGCGTCTTCTTTGTTGTCTGCAACCGCTTTGACTGCAAGAGCAACGTTGCGCACTGGCGCTTGAAGTACAGAAAGGAGCATAGAAAGAAGTCCTTCGCGGTTTGGAAGAGTTGCAAGAGCAAGAATCTCTTCTTTAGATGCGACAGCGCCTTCGATTGCACCACCTTTGATTTCAAGTGCTTCAGCGTTTTTAGAAAAGTCGTTCAAGATTTTCGCTGGTGCGATAACATCTTCGTTAGAAAATGCTACTGCAGATGGTCCAACAAATACAGATGCAAGATCTTCAAGACCAGCTTTTTCAGCTGCACGACGCAAGATTGAGTTTTTAATCACTTTATACTCAACTTCGCTTCCACGAAGCTCACGACGAAGAACTGTATCTTGCTCAACTGTCAAACCACGAGCGTCTACAACGACGATAGATGCAGCAGCTTTCATTTTTTCAGCTACTACGTCAACTAGTTCCGCTTTTTTAGCAATAATTGCTTCACTCATTAGTGTGTTCACCTCCGTTATTATTTTGCTTGGGGAATTTTTCCAAAAGAAAAACGCGCCCAAACCTAGACACGAAAGTACAATACGCTTCTTTTTACATGATACGTTTTGTCCTCGGTAGGATACTTATGAGTCGAGCTCCCCTACTGTCTTAGGCAGTTTTTTCAAACCGTATATAAGTATAGCATAGTCAAAAAAAGAATGCAAGATTTTTGCAAACTTTTTTTAAAATTTTTTCGTGATTTTTCTTCTAAAGTTCTACTGTCAGAACTTGACCTTGCTTAACTACTGGTTCTCCAGCAATATAGACATCATCTACATCACTGGATTTAACAGCATAGACGAGATGAGAAAGCATATTTTCCAGAGGTTGGAGATGAATTTTCCCTTGTGGTTGGATGACCAGAAAATCTGCTTGCTTGCCAACTTCCAGACTTCCTATCTGATTTTCCATTCCTAGAACCTTAGCCCCTTCGATTGTCAGTGCCTTGAGAGCTGTTTCGATAGGAAATTGGCTGGCATCTTCATTTTTCATCTTCTGAAGAAGGGCTGCAGTTCGTCCTTCCTCAAACATATCTAGATTGTTATTGGAAGCAACCGAGTCCGTCGCAATTCCCACTGCTACTCCTGCTTTTTGCAGTTGGATGATGGGAGCAATCCCTGATGCCAGTTTGAGGTTACTGATAGGATTGTGGGCAATAGCCACTTGAGACTTTGCCAAGCGCTCAATTTCTCGCTCGTTTAATTCAACCCCGTGAGCAAAGACGGACGGATGATCTAAGTAACCCAGTTCTTCGAGAAAAGCAAGAGGACGTTTACCGTAGCGTTTCAGGATAATTCCTGATTCCTCCTTGGTCTCCGCCACGTGGATATGGATTGGAATATTCAGTTCTTTTGCCATATCTAAGCTTTCTTCCAGTAAGTCTCTACTACAGCTATAGGGAGAATGTGGGGCTACCATCACCTTGAAATTTGGATTTTTATATCCAATAATTTCCTCAATGATTGTTCGAGTTCTGCTTATGGTCTCAGCAGTTGTCTCTGCCTCTGAAGAAAAAAGAGTCGGTGAGAAATAACAACGCATCTTGGAAGTTTTCACTGCCTGATAAATCTGCTCAATCTCCACTCCATTGGGATTATACATATCGTTGAAGGTTGTTGTTCCTGACTGGAGCATTTCTGTCAGCGCTTCTTTGACCGCCTTGGTAGTCATGTCTGGAGTAAACTCAGCTTCTGCAGGCCAAATATAGTCATTGAGCCATTCATGGAGATTGCTATCATCTCGAATCCCTCGCAAGCCTGTCATAGCAGAATGGGTGTGGCAATTGACCAAACCAGGCATAATCCAGGCGCCCTGATAGTCTATAATCTGCTCAGCTTGCTCTAAAATCTCTGACTTCTCTTGACCAACATAGACGATTTGAGAATCCTTAACTGCTAAGATTTCATCCAAATAAACATGGAAATCTTGGTCACAAGTCACAATATTTACATGCTGATAGACTTTCATTGTTTTTCTCTTTCTAAGGCCTTGATTTTTTTCTAGCTATTGTAACAAAAAAGTCACCCGAAAGCAACTTTTTTCGTCCATAAAATTTCAAAAGAGAATGGCTTATTCAGAGCTAAAAACTGCAGCTTGCTGCATTTGGTAATACTTGCCCTTCTTAGCCATAAGGGCATGATGGTTCCCATACTCAACAATGTCGCCATCCACCAAGACAAGAATCAAATCTGCATCCTGTATGGTAGACAAGCGGTGGGCAATAATAAAGCTTGTGCGCCCCTTCATGAGTTTGGCAAAGGCATCCTGTACCAGCACTTCTGTTCGTGTATCGATAGAAGAAGTCGCCTCGTCTAAGATGAGAATCTTTGGAATAGCCAAAAAGACTCGCGCTATAGTCAAGAGCTGGGCCTGACCGACAGAGAGAGATTCTCCAGCATTTTCTAACTTGGTATCATATCCCTGCGGCAACTGTTGGATGAAAAAGTCTGCATTGGCTGCTTTGGAAGCAGCAATCACTTGCTCCCGACTAGCATCAGGAGTGCCAAAGGCAATATTGTCATGAATGGTCCCTTGCTTGAGCCAGGTTTCTTGGAGCACCATCCCAAACTGTTGTCTCAATGATGCTCGAGTATAATCATAAATGGAACGACCATCTAACAAGATATCTCCCGAGTTAATAGGATAAAAACGCATGAGGAGATTGATAAGGGTTGATTTTCCAGCACCAGTCGGACCAACAATAGCTACCTTGCTACCAGCTGGAATGTCAATAGATAAATCCTTAATCAAGATCTTTTCAGGATTGTAACCAAAAGAAACATGTTTAAAGGAAATAGCTCCCTTAACTTGGTCACTGGTCAAGACTTCCTTACCACTTTCAGCAACCTCTGGACTTTCTAAGACAGCATAGACGCGCTCTGCGCAAGCGAGAGCACTTTGCAACTCAGCTAGCACTGAAGAAATATCATTAAAGGGCTTAGTGTACTGTTGGACATAGTTCAAAAAAGTCACTAAGCGTCCAATGGTCAAGGTAGAGCCCATCATGATACGATAAGCACCCACTCCAGCTAAAAGAGCATAAATGAGTGCATTGACAAAGCGAGTAGAAGGATTAACCGTTGAAGAATAAAAGATAGCTGACTGCGAATAACCTGCATAGTTGTCATTAGCCTCACGCAGCCTTTGGATAAATTCTGCCTGAGCATTAAAGGACTGGATAATGGTTTGCTGGCTAAGAGATTCTTCAATCAACTGAGTCTGAATTCCCCTAGTCTCTGTTTGCTTTTGGAAGAGATGATAGGATCTCTTGGCAATAAACCGTGAAATTACCATAGACAGTGGCGTCAACAGCAAGACTAAGAGAGTCATGAGGAGATGAATTTGGAGCATTGCTAGAATACTAACCAAAATCATCAAGACTCCAATGAAAAATTGGTTAAAAATCATGGTCAAGCCAGCTGCCAACTGTTCGATGTCCGTGGTTACACGACTAACCATTTCTCCATTTCCTTGTCGATCCACAAAGGCAATCGGTAACCGATGGAGTTTATGGATGATTCGCTCTCGTAAATCTCTGGTATAAGAAAAAATTAGGCGATTATAGAGGAGAGGATTGGCCCACTGTACAAGGGTATTTCCTATGACCACCAAGATCATTTGGAGAAAAATCTGCCAAAAAAATGGTGAAGAACCAGCCACCAGAACCTGGTCGATGACCTGCCCAATCAGAATAGGTAGGTAGATTGATAAGGCAACCTGGGCAATGGTTCCTAGAAAGGCTAGGAAAAGGAGGAAAGGATGACTTGATAAATCTTTGGCCAAACGTTTGAGCGTCTGGTTTGCAGTTTGTCGTCTCATACTAGTCCTCCTTACCATGTTGGGATGCATTGATTTCGCGATAGACTTGACTGGATTTCATCAAGTCCTCGTGCTTGCCGATAGCTAGGAGCTCACCTTTTTCCAAGAGGAGAATCTGGTCAGCCATCTGGAGTGTCGAAGTCCGTTGAGAAATCAAGATTAAGCTCGTATTTGGCAGATTTTCTCGA
The DNA here is from genome assembly GCF_946190275.1 of Streptococcus mitis. GTDB lineage: Bacteria > Bacillota > Bacilli > Lactobacillales > Streptococcaceae > Streptococcus > Streptococcus mitis_DC. The sequence goes on from NZ_CAMHZQ010000002.1 coordinate 130,698, forward strand.
ATAGCTCTCAAGAGCTTGGACTCGGTAATGGTGTCGAGGGCCGAAGTTGCATCATCTAAGATGAGAAACGGAGCTTGGCGCAGGACTGCGCGGGCGATAGACAACCTTTGTTTTTGTCCACCTGAAAAATTTCGACCTCCTGCCTCAACAGTGGCATCTAAGAGACATTCCTTATCACTGACAAAATCCTTAGCTTGCGCAATCTCCAAGGCCTGCCATAATTCCTGGTCAGATACTTCTTGATTTAAACCCAAAGTTAAGTTGGAACGAATAGTTCCTTTAAAGAGTTCGACCTTTTGTGGCACATAGGCAATCCAAGACCGCCATTGCTCAAGATTACGAGGACTACATCCATTTCGATAAAGGTCAATGCTCCCCTTGTCTGCTGGATAAAGACCAAGTAAGACTTGCACCAAGCTTGATTTACCAGAACCTGTTCCCCCAATGATACCAAGGATTTGCCCTTGCTTCATATCAAAGGAAATGTCTCTCAGAGAAGGTTGGGCCGCATCAGGATAGGTAAAGGTCAATTCTTGAACTTGTAAAACCCGCTCGCTGGTAGCTTGCTTTTGTTCTAACTCTGAATGGATATCTTCTGGAGCCTCAGCAAAAACTTCCTCGATTCGCTTGGCAGAGATATAGGATTGGTTTAGGGAGTTGATCAGCATGGCTAACTTGACCAATTCCACCAATATCTGTAGGAGATAATTAATAAGGGCAATTAGGGCACCTTGACTGAGCAATCCTCCTTGAATAGAAATATAGCCTTGCCAGATAATAACGAGAAGAGTTCCATTAACAATCAGATAGGTCAGAGGTGTTAATAAACTAGACCAGAAACCTGTCTTTTCTTGTAATCTAGCATAGACTTGGTTAAGGGTTTGAAAAATCTGTAACTCTCGTTTTTCTTGTCCAAAAGCACGAATAACTCGCATGCCTTGTAATTGTTGGCGCGTTTCCTGAACCAGTTGGTCCGTTTTCTTTCTGAGATCACTGTAGAGAGGATTGACCAACTGAGAAAGGCCTACAATGACGATGGTCAAAATGACAACCATAACCAAGAACCAGAAAGTCAGCTCAGCTGAGATGCGATAGGCCATAAAGATAGCCCCAAAAACGATAATAGGTGCTCGCAAAAAGAGACGCAGGAATTGATTGATACCAGTCTGAATCTGGTAAGTGTCCGAAGTCAAGCGAGTCACCAAACTAGAAGTTGTCAGACGGTCTCTGCTGTCCTTGGGCAAGGAAAGAATATGACGATAGAGGTCGTTTGTCAATTCTTTGGCAAATCCAACCGCAGCCTTAGCTGAGTAGAACTGGGCTATTAAGGCCACTACAATACCAATTACTGCAAAGATAAGGAGCAAGCCAATCTGCATCCAGAGATGACCTTGATTTTTCTGGGGCAAGGATTGGTCAACAATCCCAGCAATCACCATAGGAACTAAGAGCTCAAACACAGCTTCTAGTAGCTTGAACAAGGGTGCTAAAATTGACTCCTTGATGTAGGGTTTAAAGTAAGATAATAGGTGTTTCATAGATCCCTTCTATTCGTTTTCCAGAAATGAAGAAAGTGGGAAGCACCCACCCTCTCTGATTTATTTGCTTAAGTAAGGTAGTAGATAGCCATATCCTGCTTCTTCCATCTCATCCTTAGCCACAAAGCGCAAGGAAGCAGAATTGATACAGTAACGGAGGCCACCAAACTCACGCGGTCCATCTGTGAAAACATGACCCAAGTGAGCATTTCCTGACCGAGAACGAACCTCGATTCGCTCCATTCCATGGCTCATATCCTTGTAATAATGAATCAATTCCTTGGAAATCGGACGGCTAAAACTTGGCCAACCACAACCTGAGGCAAACTTATCCTTGGCAAAAAAGAGTGGCTCACCCGTCGTGATGTCTACATAAATTCCCTCTTCAAAGGTTTGGTCATAGGCATTGGTAAATGGAGCCTCTGTAGCAGCTTCTTGGGTAACACGATAGGATTCTTCTGATAAGCTTTCCTTTAACACCTCTTGACTAGGCTTTTCATAGTTAGAGGCGTCAATCAATGGCTTCTCAGCATCGGTCACATCGATATGACAGTAACCTGAAGGATTCTTCTTAAGATAGTCTTGGTGGTAATCTTCAGCCAGAATGTAGTGGCGAAGTTTCTCCACTTCTACTGCAATCTTTCGACCTAGCATACGCTCCTGCTCCTGCACCACTGTGTAGATAGCAGGTAGGTCTGATTCATCCTGATAATAGATCCCAGTTCGATATTGGCGACCACGGTCATTCCCTTGTTGATTGACTGATAATGGATCAATAACACGGAAATAATAAAGCAAAATTTCTCTGAGTGACACTGCCTTCTCATCGTAAATCACTTGAACCGTTTCTGCATGATCTGTTTCCTTGAGTAGCTGGTAATTTGTCGTTTCGACTTGTCCATTAGCGTAGCCGACACTGGTTGCTAGCACTCCAGAAATGCGTGAAAAATACTCCTCTAGGCCCCAAAAACAACCGCCTGCTAGATAAATTTCTGCCATCTTTATTTCTCCTTTATCAAGTTCTTAACTAATACTCTTCGAAAATCTCTTCAAACTACGTCAGCTTACATCTGCAACCTCAAAACAGTATTTTGAGCTAACTTCGTCAGTTCTATCCACAACCTCAAAACACTGTTGTGAGCTGACTTCGTCAGTCTTATCTACAACCTCAAAGCAGTGCTTTGAGCAACCTGCGGCTAGCTTCCTAGTTTGCTCTTTGATTTTCATTGAGTATAAACTTCTTTTCAAAAAAAGGATAGGAAGCCCTCTGGTCGAGAGTTTCCCCATCCTATCTTCTATTCTTTATTTTGCTTCTACACGGACACCTTGGGTATCAACCTTCAAGTCATGAAGTTTTCCTTTGAAAGGTTGCTTTTCCAATTCTGCCTTAATCGTTGGCATCTTGTCATGAGAAGCCAAAACCATAACTGTCGGCCCAGCACCAGAGAGGTAGGTTGCATAGGCACCATTTTCTTTGGCCACTTGCTTAATCGTCGCAAATTCTCTCACCAAGTCCTGACGATAGCGCTCGTGGAAGAGGTCTCCCTCGATTGCTTGACCAGCTGTCACCATATCTCCTGCCAACAAGGCAGCAACAGCCACATTGGCGATAGAACTAGCTGCAACAGCTTCCTTGTAAGACAATTTCTTAGGCAAGACGCCACGGCTGTCTCGAGTACGCAATTCATAGTTTGGAATGTAGGCTAGGAAATCACACTCTGGGAAATCTGCTACGATAGCAGAAACTTGCCCATCAACGGAACTTGCAATAACGAGATTACCATAAATGGCTGGAGCCACATTGTCAGGATGTCCTTCAATCTTAGTCGCTAACTGCAACTTTTCATAGTCAGATAAGTTGAGATTCCCCAGTTGGTTGGCTAGTTCAATTCCAGCTACAATAACCGAGCTTGAAGAACCCAAACCACGCGCCAAGGGAACATCACTAGTCATTTTCAAACGTCTTGGTTGTAAATCTGGTACAATTTGCAAAGCAATTTTGAGCAAGAGATTACGCTCGTCATGAGGAATCCATTTGCCAATCTGGTGTTCAATCAGCCACTCTTCTCGTTCTTCGCAAACCTCGATTTGAAGATACTTGGTTACAGCTACACCGACCGAGTCAAAACCTGGCCCGATATTGGCACTGGTTGCAGGTACAATAATCTTCATCTTATTCTCCTAGCACCTTGAAGGTATTCAAGAGGTCGAATTCTGAAACCTTCTTCAATTCAGCTGAGACATTTTCAAGCTGGGCTTTATTAATCTTGTGTGTGATGATCACAACACGCGCCTTATCACCTTCTTTGCCATCTTGGAGGATTTGCTTGAAGGAAATATCTTGAGCGTTGAAGATTTCAGCCAATTTCAAGACCTGACCTTTTGAGTCTGGAGCCAAGATTGAGAAGTAGTAATTAGCTTTGACATCTTCAGCATTTGCCAAGACCAAGTCACGGCTATATTCGTTGAAGTCTTTGCCAATGGTACCATCATTCAAACGACGAACGATACGAACAATATCAGCTACAACACTTGTTGCAGTTGGTTTTTGACCAGCACCTGGTCCATAGTACATAGACTCACCAATACCGATAGATTCTACAAAGACAGCATTCATTACTCCATTCACACTGGCAAGTGGATGCGCTTTAGGAAGGAAGGTTGGAGTCACTTCTGCAGCAATACCTGAAGGAGTTTCCTCGATTGAACCAACCAATTTCACTACATAGCCAAATTCTTGAGCTACAGCTACGTCTTCTGGTGTGATGTTGCGGATTCCCTTGTGGGCTACATCGTCAAATGCAACCTTCATACCAAAGGCAAATTGGCTCAAGATAACCATCTTGTAGGCTGCATCAATCCCATCCACGTCATTTGTCGGGTCACTTTCTGCAAAACCTAGTCGTTGCGCTTCCGCAAGAGCATCATCATAAGACCAGCCTTCTTCCACCATCTTGGTCATCATGAAGTTGGAAGTTCCGTTGACTACTCCAAGCACGCGCGTGATTTTATCAGAAGCCAAGGAATTTGCCAAAGTACGAAGAATTGGAATCCCACCAGCTACTGCTGCTTCGTAGTAAAGTGCTACCTTATTAGCTTGAGCGATTTCTAGCAATTCTGCACCATGGACAGCCAAAAGGTCCTTGTTAGCAGTAACAACGTGTTTGCCAGCCTCCAAGGCACGAGTGATAAAGGTTTTAGCTGGTTCAATACGCCCCATCAATTCCACTACGATGGTAATATCTTGGTCTGACAAAATGTCATCCACATTGGTTACAAAGTTAAAGTCATTCCCTGATGCAAGCAAGCGATTCTTTTCATCTTCATCCTTGACCAATACCTTAGCAACTTCGATCTCTGAATGTGCTGATTGATTGATTTTTTCTCCATTTTCCTTTAGGAGGAAAGGCACACCACTTGCAACGGTACCAAATCCTAGTAAAGCAATTTTAACTGTCATGTTTGTCTCCTCGAAATTTTCTAATATAGCCATTATAACAGAATTTTGTGAAAATTCCTATTATAGTAAATCACTATTTCAGTCTAAAAAAGAAAAAACGAATCTGATGATTCGCTCTTCTTAAAATCTAGAAATAGCTTTCCAGAAATGATTATCCAATCTTTTGCAGATTAAGTACTGCATCGTGATTCATCAAGACTTGACCATACTCTTGTAAGACTGAGCGACTGATGTCACTATCGTCTGCAAACTCGCGCATACGGGCCAAAAGCCACGCTGGATATGGACTTGGATGATTTTCAATGTCCACTAAAATAGTCAAATAATAGCGCTCGTTCATCTTGTAGAGTTCAGAAGTTCCCATCTCAAAAGTCACTGTCTGAGCAAAAGCAACCAAGTCAGCCAATTTTGCAAAAGAAAGGATGTAGTAGATGTAGGGCTCTTTCTTGCTCTCAGCTTCTTGTTCAGCCTGCTCCTGCTCTTCCTCCTTGGCTTCGACTTGCTCTAGAGATTGAATCGCTTCGATATCATCCTTAGTTTTGTCTGCGATGCTTTTTTCTAAAGTTTTAATAAATTCATCCGGCGACATTTGAGCCAATTCTTCCATATCTGGTAAATCCGATAAGTCTTCAAAATCTAGATTTTGGTCAATCTTTGATTTGGTTACAAAGACATCGACCTTATCAGGTTTTGGAGTCACACGGAAGCTCAACATGCCTGTATCCAGAAAGCTATCAGGCATCTCTAACTCATCCAAGATAGCATAAAAGAACTCTTCTGTTTTTTCTTGAGGAACGAGAAAGTCAGCAATCTCCATGCCACGATCCATCAAATCCTCTAAAGACATCGTGATTTTCAAAGTTGTATCACTAATTTGTTTCATTTTCATTGCTAGTAACCTCATACTTTCAGTTCTATCTATTATACTAGATTTTTACGATTTTATCAAAAGAAGTCTCCTCTATACGGATAGATTTTCCCTAGGGTAACTTCTGTAGGAGACTCCAAAAGAAAATTTCTGCAGACAAATAGAAAAAGCCTTCAAAATCGGCTCTTAGCCAACTTTGAAGACCTAATACATCAGAAAGCTTATAGTTTAAAGGTTGCTACACCGAGGATAGAACGATTTAAGTTTCTGAGAATTTGAAGACTTTGCTCAAATTTCTTATAACGAGTCACTCCGTACTCTTCAACAAGAAGGACTGTATCCCTTTCCAAAAGCGATGGCACATCTTGTAAATCGACAAAATACATTCCTTTTAAAGACTCTTGATTTTGTTTCAATTTATCTAGGATAGCTTTATTTGAGCTAACGATAGTTAATTCTTGTCCAGCATTTTTGTATGACAAGACATCTGCTAGGTTGGCAATTGTTGTGATCTCTGTTACAAAATCAATTTGATATTGAGAAAAATCACCTGCTCTATTGATTGTTGGATTAAAGAGATAAACCAATACATTTCCCATCACAACCAAAATCACACAGACTACTCCAATAACAGCTAAACGGAGAATCAAGTTTTTCACATTTAATCCAAGTGCTGTCTCACCGTTTGCATTCAATTCTTTAGAGTTGATGGTTTCCAATTTTTCAATTTTCACATTTGCATAAGTGTGTTTAAATTTCTCAATCAATCCATCAAATTTTCTCTCTAACAAGTCATTGACATCCTTGCTTGGTGTCAAAATTTTCACACCGACCCCTGCATCGTCAATCATATAGTAGACGGTCAGTTTTTTCCACCAATAATCATTCGTAGAATTTTTCAAGGTTGTTTCTGTCGTATCCAATTCACTGGCCATTTTTTTCAACTCACTGGGCTCTACATCATTGAAAAGATAAGCTCCATTCAAATTCCCATCAATCAATTTCCCATAAAAATCACTATAACCACCAATTTGATGATTCAAAATCGTTTTGGCTGAGTCTTCTGGAGGAGTGATTTTATAGCTAAGATAAGTTGAATAACTTGTTGTATCTTTGACAGTATTTTTATTCCTAACTGCTTTAATTGTAAATGGTACAGCAATAAGAGCAAATAAAGCGATGAGAGCTAAAATATTTGCTTTTCGTTTTTTGTAAAGATTTGCAAACAAATCAGCTACTGAATAATGTTCAAACATGATTTTTTTCTCCTTTGTTTAGTAGATACTGGTTTTCCTTTGTAAGCATTTTCGCTACGAATATAATCACAAGAACAATTCCCCAGAATTGCATTGTAAATAGATTGAAGAAACTTTCTGAAAAGCTACTTCTAGGCATAAAGAATAGATTATTCAAGATGAGTAAGGACAAGGCAAATAGGATTGTTCTAGAGCGATAGGCTACTTGCAACATGGCTATAAATAACATACCTAGCAAGAGACTAAGTAGAAAGACTCCTATCATACCATAGTCTGTATATAACTCCATGATATAACTACTTCCGATACCATGTCCTTTCAAATATTCCTTGTTCAAAACAAGATAGGATAAATTGTGGGCATAACTATTACTATCAATAGCCAATTCCACACTATTGGTTGTATGCTCAAAGGCTTTTCCTCCGAAAATTGACCCCAAACTCCCCCTTGCAAAATAATCAAGGACAGGACCAAAAGTAAAATTACGGAAATCTCGGTAAGGGAGGCTACTGTTAAATAGAAAACCTCGAGCCAAGACACCAAAACTAGTCCCTTGTTTATAGATAAAGTCAAGTAAGATATCCCAGAAACCTGTATGGGAAACTTGAACATTATCCCGTACATAATTGAGCACTCCCATCGCTAACATGAGAATAGGAGAACCTACAAAAATCGCTAACTTTTCTTTAAATCCAATCCATTTTCCTTTTTCGGTTTGCTCCCGCATAAAGTAATAAACAAAAGCAAATAAAATACTTAAAATAAAAGGATTTCGGGTCCCAATTGCCAAATGAATGGTATTAGCTGCAATAAAGGAGACAAGCACTGCTGTGGCCTGCCATTTCTTTGGTTTGGTTGCCAGATACATACACATTGCGTAGACCGTAAAGGTAGACAAGATATAGGTAATATAAGGCAGTTTACTTTCAAAATTTGCATAGTAGGCATAGTAGGAAGTCTGCAAACGATACAGGAGTCGTTCAAATAACCGAATGAAATAGAAAGGATAGGTTAGAAGAAAAACTCCTAGTGATACAAAGCGCAACCGCTTGATGTAAACATCTTTTAGAGAACTTCCTATCTTGGGTACTTGTATCTTCTTTCTAGCTATAAAATAGCGAGCTAGGAGCCCTCCTGTGGTCAAGCCCAGAATCGAAACCATGACGACTATAAAGGCAAAACGATAGGCTATGGGATGATAGGTATCCAAAGCACCATCCCTAAAGTAATCAATGGTCGGCCTTGATACCAGAAATACAAAAATAGTTAAAAAGAAAATAAAATGGATTAAGTAATACTTGATATCATTCCAACAAGCAATTAAGCTACTAACCAGTAAGAACAATAAAGTAGAAAGCAAGCTAACATTGTTATTATTAAACAGATACACAATTCCACTTACTAGCGTCAAGGCATAGCTGACTATGGTCAAACTAAATAATAATCGTTTCCCATCAATCACTTGCTCACCCCCGTTCTAATGTAATTTTTTAGATTTTTCAATATTTTTTAGTAATAAGAATCGGTATAAGGAAATATTTATGAATAGAGCCAAAGCACTAATTCTTCTCCCCTTACGGAAAATTGGATTCCTAGCAATAGTAAAGGCATGGCCTTTTAAAAAATGATGAATCTGAGAATAGGCTTCAAATTGTTTATACTGATCATCTAGTAACATCTTATCTAGAATAAAGAAATGGGCATAGGCCAATCTGAAAAAAGCAACCTCTTTCAAGTCAGGATAGTTTTTCACAACTTCATTGTAAAACTTTTGATAGATATCAATATAGGCTAAATCCTTCTCTGCATAGGGTTTAGTCGTAATACTATCCCCTCTATGGAAATAGTAATAATAGGGTTTGGTATTAACAACGTACTTATTAGCCAACTTGATTAAATCAAAATGATAATAAGCATCTTCATAAATCAATCCCTTAGGAAAGGATAGGGCAGTTGCAATCTCTCTCTTGATTAGCTTATTGCAAATCGTTCCAGGGATTTTTTCACCTATGAGGTATTCTCTTAAAAATGTTTGAGAATCACAGACAAAATAGTCATCCTGATTGGCTGATTGTGGACTTTCATCATTAGCATAGACATTCATGACACCACAGCTAGAAACATCCGCATCTTCTTGAATTAATTGCTCATATAAGCTCTGAATCATTTCTGGATGGATATAATCATCTGAATCAATAAAAATCAGATAATCCCCGTGAGCCTGCTTCATTCCATCATTTCGCGCTTGCGACAAGCCTTCGTTCTTTTTATGAAGAACTGACACCCTATCATCTTGTTTAGCGATTGCATCACACAAGCCACCACTCTCATCTGTTGCACCATCATCAACAAGAATAATTTCCAGATTTTGATAGGTCTGCTTCTGAATGGAAGCTATCGATTTTTCTAGGTACTGCGCCACATTATAGACTGGCACAATCACACTGATTAATGCAGTTTCCATGCTACTCCTCTAATAGTTTTTCTACTTGTTCGATTTGTTTGGCAATTGTGAATTGTTGAATGAATTGACTAGCCTCATTGACATCGAAGTTTGAAGCAGAGGTCATGTAGTCAGTAATTGCCTGAGCTGCCTCTTGATTGCTCTCAATGATTTGTCCAAATTGTCCGTCTTGGGATAATTCCTCAGCCCCTCCAACATCCGTAGAGACAAAAGGAAGTCCCAGACTCAAGGCTTCCACATACACTCCAGGAAAACCTTCTTGTTTAGACATAGACAAGAGAACTTTCGTCTGAGATAAATACTGATAAGGATTTTTTTGATAACCAAGGAAATGAACATAGTCCTCAAGCCCATACTCTTTGGCTCGTTTTTTCAGTTCCTCTTCCATGTCACCAGCACCTATAAAGTAAAGGTGATAATGTTTTCCCTCTTGGTGTAATAGTCGTATCACTTCCACTACACGGTCAGAACCCTTATTTTCCTCAATTCGTCCGATAGTACAGATACTTTGAGGCGCAATCTCGATATCGATCTTCTCTTGAGATTTTTCTAAAATAGTCTTAAAGTCATATCCATTGTAAACTGTCCGTAATTTCGAAGCATAGTCTGGATAGACTTCCTTGATAGAATTGCTAGTTTTATTCGAAATTCCCACAATGGTATCCGCAGCATCCAACTGGCGTCTATGTGATTCTCTTTTGGAGCTATCCTTAATAAATTCTTCGATACTTCCATGAATCCAAGAGATTTTCTTGACTTCTTTTCTTTTAGAGAACAAAAGTGGAGGATTCATAATAGTAAAAGAAACTTCAACATCATAGTCATCTCTTACAAGCAAGCGACGTGTCAATCTTGGAAAATAAATTCTCATTCTCCACAAAAAAGCTCGTAACCATCTAGCTTGGCGGTAATCTTGAAGGGATTTTAAAATGCTTACATGCTTGGGAACAGATTCGTATCCCTTGTCAAAGTGCTCCATTTCAAGAATATCAATATCATACTTTTCTGGATCCAGATTTGAAACAATGGTAGACAGAATCTTTTCTGCACCGCCTCCGAGAGAAAAAGACCACATAAAAAATAAGATTTTTTTCTTAGCCACCATATTCTCCCTTGTATTCTGTATAAGACTTATCCATATCAGCGATGACAGCATCATGATGCGGTAGCTGCTTGTCTGCTGGCGGAGGAGTCATATAATCGCCAAAAGCTGTGCTGAGATAGGCATCGTAGCCAACTGGAATAGGCATCTCTGTTCCTTCAAATGGCAAGAAGAGATTATCTTCAAAGGATGCGATTAGGTACTTGTTTCTCATGTAGCCAGGACCTGAGCATAATTCTGTGATGCCATCGCTCTCAGCTAGACTGTACTTGGTCATTTCTTTTTCAGCTTTTTTCCAAATACGATAACGGAGAGATTTTGGCGTCAAACCGAGTAAAATGCGGCTTCCCCACTTCATAAGTGCGCCATGTTTTTCTGGAATAGTTTGCGCACAAAAAAGAGAATAAATCAAGGCCCAACGAACTTGTTTTTTCCGCTCAGCTGGATTTTTAGGATAATAATCCAAAGGCAACACATCCAAGGCTAGACCATGTGGTAAATTCAAATCCTGCTGGTAAGGTTTGATACAGGTAGTTTCCTTGTCACGAATGGTAATAAAAAGATTGCGGTCGACAAAATCCTTGTTACTCTTTGACAAGAAATAACGCTCATCTGCATAACGAGGCCATAATTCTGCTAATTTCTCATAATCTTTACGAGGCATAAAAAAGTCTAGGTCGTCGTCCCAAGGAATAAATCCCTTGTTTCGAAGGGCACCAATAGCACCTCCTCCACAGAGATAACAAAGTAAATCATGTTCCTTGCAAAATCCCACAAAATATTCAGCCATCTCCAGACTACGAGCCTGAATTGCTTTTAAATCAGTCATATTGTTCATTATTCTTTCTATCGTATCGTTCCATTATACCACAAATAGGGGGTGAAAATCTATTGCAGACTGTAAAAAATCAAAGCCTGACTACTATCCAAATAGCTATCAAACTTTGATTTTTCTGTCTTATCTTATCTCAAGCCCATCTGAGACAATTTATTCTGATATTTGTTTTGATCGACAAGCAAGCCCAAGCCTCCATAAACATCGTAGGCATCTACCCAGTCACCAAGTTCTGGAATCGTCAATTTTTCAATGCCATTTTGAGCTCCGTCTAGGAAAGACAAGCCATTTGTTAACAGGAAGGTATAAGGAACATTCGTTGAGGTCATTCCGAAGACCTTGCCAAGTGCCTCTGAGCCTGTAAAGAGCTTGGTTGGATCTTTGATTTGCTGAAGAACTGCTGTCAGTACTTGTTGCTGTCTTTTGGTACGGCCGTAATCCGCCTCATCATCATCACGGAAACGAGCATAATTGAGCAAGGTCGAGCCATTCATCTGCTGTTTTCCGACTTTGATGGTTTGGGTTGGAGACTCAGTCTCAGTAGCGTGTAAATCATCGCCGACTGTAGCTTCTGTTAGTGGGCGCCCATTCAATGTTGAAAATTGAGCATCAATTGTCACCCCATCAGGGAAAAGTGTGTCAATCGCTGTAGCAAAGGCCTGAAAATCGACCAAGGCATAGTACTTAATGTCCAAATCAAAATTATCTTTCAAAACTTGACGAACCATTTCTGCCCCTTTTTGCCCCTCTTGTTCTCCTAACTCATAGGCTACGTTTAACTTGTTATCTGTCTGTTTTCTACCGTTAATGACTTGGCTATAACCGTCTATATAAACCAAATTGTCACGCATGAAGCTGACCAGCTTAATTTTCTTATCCGAACCGCCAACATTTAATACCATAATAGAGTCCGTCCGCGTCTCAGCACTGTTCTGGCCGATTCGCCCATCAGTACCCATGATCAAAATATTAACTCCATCTCTGGTATCTTGACCATTAAAAACTTCTACTTGAGCTGCCCTGGCATTGGCAATTTTATCTGGATTAGCATTGGTATAACCTTTCAAGAACATAAAAATCATACCCAATGCTAGACAAGCTAAGATAGCCAGTAATCCTGAAAAAATGCGCCCCCAACGTAGCTTCCGCTTTTTAGTTTTTTTCTTTGGAAGAGAATTGATTTTCTGGTATCTCTCAGAACGATTACGGCTATTATAAGAAGGAATCGAAGTGTTAGCACTTGACTTTCTATAATCCTCGGTCAATTCTTGACTTTCTGAGGGAGCGTCACTACTTGCCCTATTTAATTTGTCTTGCAAGTAAGCAAACTCTTTTTTTTCTCGCTCATTGAGGTAATGAATATTCTTAAAGAGATAGTCATAACGTAACTGCTCGTGGTGGCTTAAGGGATTTTCTTTACTCATCTTCTCTCCTTTCCATGGTCTGATATTGGATAAATAGGATAGGCACCCAGAACCTTATACTGGATTCCTATGGCTTCTAATTCTTTTTGGGCAAAGCGGACCAAGGCCTTATCAGCATAGTCCACATCGATAATGAAAAAGTATTCGCCCAACGCTGTCTTGAGTGGACGACTTTCAATTTTTGTCAGGTCAATTCCTCTCCAAGCAAAGGTCGAAAGAGCCTTATAAAGTGCACCTGGAAGGTTGTCAGGTAAGGTCAAGGCCAAACTCATTTTCTCAGTTTGTGCTTGCAAGGGAATAGCTGCACCTTCAGCTCCCAGAACCCAGAAACGTGTGAAATTGGCTTCCATTTCCTGAATATCCTCAGCAATCAGTTCTAAACCATATTCTTCTGCAGAACTTCTAGGAGCAATGGCTGCATAAGGCTGGTCTGGATGTTCGGAAATAAAACGGGCCGCATAAGCTGTACTAGCTGTTACCTCGATTTGGGCCTCTGGATATTGTTCATCGATGAATTTCTTTCCTTGAGCCAAAGCCTGAGGATGAGAAAAAATCTTTTCAATCTTAGTATGGCCTGGGACTACCATCAACTGCTGATGAATAGGCTGAACGATTTCTGCAACTGCTTGAATGCGAGCCTGATGAAAAAGGTAGTCCAAGGTTTCATGAACACTACCCTCAATAGAATTTTCAACTGGCACCACAGAATAGTCCACCAAGCCTTGCTCATAGGCCTTGATGACATCTGTAATGTTAGCAAAAGCCTGCAATTCCTCATGAGGAAAAGCTGTCTGCACAACATGGTGTGAAAATGATCCCTTGGGACCTAGATAAGCAATTTTCATCTCAGTTCCTCTATAATTTCCTCTGGACTTAGCTTGGTCACATCCAAAACCCGACTGGCTACCTCCTCATACCAGGCCTGTCTTTCTTGGAAAATAGCTGCTAGTTCTTCCTTGCTATTATTTAGAAAAAGCGGACGCTGATTGTCCTTATCAGCTGCGATACGGTGGTAGAGGGTTTCAAAATCAGCTTTCAGGTAGATGTTATCTGTATTAGTCTTGAGTAAGTCACGATTTCTCTGAGAAATAACCACTCCTCCTCCAGTTGACACGACTTGGTCTCTTTGTAGTAAATCAGCTAGGACTTCTGATTCTACCTGACGAAAGGCTCCTTCTCCCTTTTCCGAGAAAAATTCCGTAATGGACATGCCTAAGCGCTTCTCTATCAGAGCATCCATATCGAGATAATCTGGGTCCAAGCCTCTTGCAATAGTCGATTTTCCAGCCCCCATAAATCCTAGTAATACCTTAGCCATGAATCAAGTTCTCCAAATCATCAAAGAAGCTAGGATAGCTGGTATTGATGGCTTCTGCACGGTCAAGTTCCACTTCTCCATCTGCAACCAAGAGGGCTGCGATAGCTGTCATCATGCCGATACGGTGGTCACCAAAAGTATTGACTCTAGCACCGTGAAGGGCTGATTTCCCTTTGATAATCATTCCATCAGCTGTAGGAGTAATATCCGCACCCATGCTATTTAAAGCGTCTGCCACAACCTGAATGCGGTCTGTTTCCTTGACCTTGAGCTCCTCAGCATCCTTGATAACTGTTACACCTTGGGCTTGAGTCGCCAGAAGAGCGATAATTGGCAATTCATCAATCAATCGTGGAATCAAGGCACCACCAATCTCTGTTCCTTTCAAGTCAGAAGATTCAACAGTCAAGGTAGCAGATTTAGCGACTGGGTCAATTTCAGTAACTTCTAATTTTCCACCCATGGCATGAATAACATCGATAATCCCTGTACGCGTTTCGTTAATACCCACATTCTGCAGCACTAGACGAGAGTTTGGAACAATCAAACCTGCGACCAACCAAAAGGCTGCACTGGAAATATCTCCTGGAACAACCACCTTTTGTCCTGTCAATTTTTGTGGCCCTTGGACTGTGATTTTTTTGCCCTCCACACTCAAATGACCACCAAATTGTTGCAACATATCTTCAGTATGATTACGGGTGCACTCTTTTTCGATAATGACAGACTCCCCCTGAGCCTGCAAGGCCGCAAACATCAAGGCTGACTTGACTTGGGCAGAGGCAATTGGCAACTCATATTGAATAGGTTTTAGGTTTTTCGTCCCTTTTAAATGAAGGGGAGGAAGGTCTCGCTCAGTTTGTCCCGAAATGCTGACGCCCATTTTTTTCAGTGGAATCGTCACACGATCCATAGGACGTTTGGAAAGACTGTCATCGCCAAACATCTCTACTTCAAAATCTGCACCAGCAAGGACACCTGAAATCAGGCGAATAGAGGTGCCAGAATTCCCCATATCAAGGGCATTTTGCGGCGCTTTTAAGCCATCCATGCCGACACCTTGAATGGTAATAACCTCATCTTTATCCTCAATCTCAACACCAAGGTCACGAAAAACCTGCATGGTCGAAAGAACGTCTTCACCTCGCAGAATATCATAAACCTTGGTCTCACCCTCAGCCAAACTTCCAAAGATAATGGAACGGTGACTGATAGACTTGTCACCTGGAACGCGGATACTGCCATGTAAGTGGCGAATGTTTGTTTTTAGTTTCATACTGGACCTCATACTTGCAATACTTTTACCTATTTTATCATAAAAAGCCAGAAATTCCTTAAAAATTCCTGACTTTAGGATTGTTATTTTCTTATTTTAGCAATTCTGAAACTGGTTCGAAAACAATTTTTTCAATGTCAGAAAGGTAAATTGCCAATTGTTGTTGCTTGTTAAAGAATTCTGACAAGAGGCTATTCCCCTGAATCTGCTTGCCAAAGTTTTCCATCTTCGCTTGGAAGGATGCATCTGGCATTTGACCTGTCTGGGCTAGTCTTTGAATTTCGTCTTGAAAGGCAAGGTATTCTGTAAAAATTTTGCTCGCCTCAGCATCTGCCGAAATCGCATCTTTAGCTGCTTTAACAGCCTTGTATTCTGGCAATTCGCGTAGACCGCGACTGAGTTCGTTTGCACTATCGTAAATATTTGACATGATTTTCTCCTTATTTGACAACGACTGTGTAGTCAGTGTTTTCTGTTATTAAATGCTCAGCTCTTTCCAAGTCTTGAGCGTTTTTAAATGAAATTTGTAGGATCCCGTGAATATCTTCACGGTTTTCCTCATTGATGTGAATATTGACCAGAGAAGTTCCACGTAGCAGTTCCAAAATCCGCAAGATAACATCTTCTTCATCGGGAACATCGACATAGAGGTCATAAGAGCTATCCACACCACCACGCTTATGGATTTCCATGGCCTGACGTTGCTCACGCGCTTGGTTGAAAAAGTTCCAGATTTTCTCCTCATCTCCCTTGCTGATGGCTTGTCCAACCTCATCTAAGCGCTCCTTGAAATCCTCAATTCGATCCAGAATGGTTTCACGATTAGATAAGAGAATGGAGGTCCACATACCCGGCTCGCTTTCCGCAATTCGAGTCATATCTCGAAAACCACCGGCCGCAAAACGCCTTGCCATCTCATGTTCTTGAGCATAGACCGCAGTCTGCTCCATGAGACTAGAAGCCAGAATATGTGGAAAATGGCTAATCTGAGAAGTGACACGGTCATGCTCCTTGGCATCAATCTCGATAAAACGAGCATGAAGACCTGAAAGCAAGTTCTTCATTTCCTCAAGCGTATCATGATTTGTCAAGCTAGAAGGTGTGAAGATATAATAGGCATTTTCAAAAAGATTGACATCCGCAGAAGCAGCCCCTGTCTTGTGACTACCAGCCATGGGATGAGCCCCGACAAAGCGAACAGATTTGCCAGCCAAATATTGCTCCGCCGCATCCACAATGGCTGACTTGGTCGAACCGGCATCTGAAATAATGACACCTTCTTTCAAGTCCAAGTTGGCCAACTCCTTAATAAAGGAAATAGTTTGCTTTATTGGCAAGCTGAGAATGATGATATCTGCCAAAGGAGCAAAACTGGCAAAATCATCCGTTGCACGGTCAATCATGCCTTCTTTCAAGGCGATATCTCTCGAAGCTTGACTGCGATTATAACCTAAAATTTCATAATCTGGATGACCGCGTTTGATACCAAGGGCCATAGAAGCACCAATCAATCCAAGACCTGCGATATAGACTGTTTTTGCCATAGGAACTCCTTAATAGTTCTTTGTATAGTTTCGGTGTTGGGCTACCGCTTCTTTTAGTTCCTCTAGATTATCTGATGAGAATTTTTCGAGGATTTCTTGTGCCAGAACCGTTGCCACAACGGCTTCCATGACCACTCCTGCAGCTGGAAGGGCGGTCGGATCACTTCTTTCAACAGTTGCCTTGTAAGGTTCGTGGGTTTCGATATCCACACTCATAAGAGGCTTATAAAGAGTAGGAATGGGCTTCATAACTCCACGAACAACAATCGGTTGCCCATTAGTCATACCACCTTCAAAACCGCCAAGATTGTTGGTACGGCGAGTATAGCCATCTTCTTTAGACCAGAGAATTTCATCCATGACTTGGCTGCCTTTACGATAACCAGCTTCAAATCCAAGACCAAATTCCACCCCTTTAAAGGCATTGATAGAGACAACTGCTTGAGCCAATCTTGCATCCAATTTTCTGTCCCATTGGACATAGGAACCAAGACCAACTGGAACACCTCCAACGACTGTCTCCACAACCCCACCGATGGTATCACCGTCACGTTTGATTTGGTCAATATAGTCCTTGATTTCCTGTTCTCTTTCTTGGTTGACAATAGAAACTTCAGACTGGGCAGCTCTCTCCTTAATCTCAGAAACTGTGAGATTCTCAGGAACATCGATTTCCTTGCCACCAAAGACCACGACATGATTGGCAATCTCCATATTCAGCTCAGCCAAGAGGCGTTTGGCTACTGCCCCAACTGCCACCCGCATGGTGGTTTCACGAGCTGATGAGCGCTCCAAGGAATTACGTAAATCATCAAAACGGTACTTGATGCCCCCAACCAAATCGGCATGTCCTGGACGTGGATGGGTGATTTTCCGTTTGCTTTTAAGTCGCTCTTCAATGTCCTCCGCAGACATGATATCCAGCCATTTCTGATGGTCCTTATTGACGACATCCATGGTAATGGGAGCCCCAGTAGTCTTCCCATGGCGAACACCCGAAGTAAAGATAACTTGGTCGCTCTCAATCTTCATACGACCACCGCGGCCGTAGCCACCCTGACGACGTTTCAAATCCTCATTAATGTCCTTTGCTGTCAAAGGAAGTCCAGCTGGAATTCCTTCAATGATAGCCGTCAGACGGGGACCGTGTGATTCTCCTGCAGTTAAATATCTCATACACTCTCCTTATTTTACCAAGTAGTCTTTCATCTCTTCCAGAGAAACTGGGTGAATGGTCGCTGAGCCAAGCTCTGGAACCAAGACCAATTTCAAGGTATTGCCACGCGCCTTCTTGTCATGTGTCAAAGCCTGATAAAGCTTGTCAACATCCCAGTTTTCATAGTCAACAGGTAGTCCAAATTTCTGACACATCTTTGTGATAGATTGCGTAATGCCAGCTGGCATGAGTCCCTTTTCCTCAGCAACCTTGGAAATCTGCACCATTCCCATGGCTACAGCCTCTCCATGCATGACCTTGCCATAACCGGCAGTCGCTTCAATAGCATGACCAATAGTGTGGCCAAAATTGAGGTAAAGGCGTACACCATTGTCCAGCTCATCCTCAACTACCATCTTACGCTTGACCTGACAAGAATGTTCAATCAAGGTCTCTGCATGTTCCAAAATGCTCTCAACAGAACCATCCAGCTCCGTCAAGAGAGCCCAAAGTTCTGGATCCTCAATCAAGCCATACTTGATAACTTCACCCATTCCTTCAATCAACTCTCTTTTTCCGAGGGTTTCAAGAACAAGTGGGTCAATCAGAACCCCATCTGGCTGGGCAAAGGTACCCACCATATTCTTGGCAAATGGAGTATTGACGCCCGTCTTTCCACCGATTGAAGAATCCACCTGGGCAGTCAAACTAGTCGGAATCTGAACAAAGTGAATGCCCCGCATATAGGTAGAGGCTACAAAACCAGCCAAGTCCCCAACGACACCGCCACCAAGAGCCACGATTCCATCGCTACGAGTCAGACCTTGCTTGACTAAAAATTCATAGACTTTCTGAACAGTAGTTAAATTCTTTCTTTCTTCGCCTTCTAAAAAGTCAAAAACTGCTACCTGAAAACCAGCATCTTCTAGGCTGAGCTTGACCTTCTCTGCATAAAGAGAAGCTACATGGTTATCTGTCACAATGACTACCTTTTGTGGTTGCCAGAGTTCTCGCAACCATTGGCCAGCCTGAGCCAGACAACCTTTTTCAATCTGAATATCATAAGGATGATGAGGAATATCGATTCTGATTTTCATAGGAGAATCTCCTTTTCTTTATTGGTATTTTTCTGTTAAAGACTGCCAAATTTCTTCTGTCGGCATTTCCTTGCCTGTCCACAGTTGAAAAGCTTCTGCAGCTTGATAGAGCAACATCCCCAGACCATTGACGGCTGGATTGCCCTGACTTCTAGCCCATTTTAAAAATGGTGTTTCAAAGGGTTGGTAAATGATATCTGCTACTAAGAGAGTTTCTGGTAGGACAATGCTTTCAGGAACTGGAGATGATTGACCGTCCATTCCTACACTTGTCGCATTGACAAGTAAATCCGACTCAGCAATCCTTGCTTGCAGTTCAGAAACATCTTCTAAAGCATACAAGTCCACCTTAAAGCTTGTCTGCTCCTGTAACTTGTCTAGGTAAGGTCTTGTTTTTCCCATGGAAACTGAACGAACAAAGACTGAAATCTGACTGACGCCGTCCAAAATAGCTTGTGCCAAAATGGACTTGGCCGCACCACCTGCACCCAGCAGGGTCATCTTCTTACCTGTAATTGTAAAAGAAGGCAAGCTCTTAAAAAATCCCTTGCCATCTGTATTATATCCAATTAAATTGCCATTCTCATTGACAACCGTATTAACTGCACCAATCAAGCGCGCTTCATCGCTCAGCTCATCCAAATAAGGAATCACCTGCTCCTTATAGGGCATGGACAGGTTGATACCAAACATCTGGTAGCGACGAATATTGACCACTGTTTCTGCCAAGTCACTCGCTTCAATCTCCCAAGCCACATAAGCACCGTTGGTAGCTGTCGCCTCGAAGGCTCTATTGTGGATGAAGGGAGAAATAGAATGCTTAATAGGATTGGCAACAACTGCAGTTAAACGTGTATAGCCATCAAGCTTCATCCAAAATCTCCCTGATTTTTTTCATGCTAGCTAGAGAAATCTGACCAGGAGCACTAGCCTCATCTAGACTGGCAAAGGACCAGCTAGAACCCGTCACATCCGCAGTGATACGAGATACCTTGCCCACCTTGCCCATAGAAATAGTCACATATTCCTGTTCAGGATTGAGGGTTTTAAAGCCTCGTGTATAGTTCATCAAGTCTAAGACATCCTGCTCCGTGTGAGCCATAGCCGCAACCTTAACAAGTTTTGGATTTAGGCTCGTCAGCTCTGACAAGATTTCCATCATATTTTCAGGCGTTTCTTGGAAATTGTGGTAACTCAAAACGAGATTTGGGAAGTCCAGCATTTCCTCAAAAACATCCTTGTAGCTGTAGTACTCAAAATCAATATAGTCTGGTTGATAGAGTTGCGCCACTTCCTTGATGAGATGGATATATTCTTCCGGAGAAAGTTCAATTTCTCCCCCTTCATCACGAGTTCGCAAAGTGAAAACCAACTCACGACCTGCGAATTTTTCAAAAATAGCTGGAGCCACCTGCAAAATCGCTTCCTTAGGCAGATAGTCGGCCCGCCATTCAATGATGTCGGCATCCAGATACCTCGTGGCATCCAGTGCCTGAGCCTCCTCTAAACTTCTTGGCATTACTGAAACGATTAATTTCATTTACTAACCTTCATACTAATCACCTTGAGGTAATTACTACTTTCATCTTTTTTATTATAGGCGAAATCTGCTGGAAGACCGTATTTGTTTAAAATCTGGTAACTTCTTCCTGCAAAGCCTTTATCAATTTGTTCTGTAAATTTCTGACGGGAAACATTGGCAGCATTAGTACTGGCAATGATAATCCCTCCCGGATTTAAAATCTCAAGACTCTGGGAAATCAACTTGTGATAATCCTTAGCCACAGAGAAGGTCTGTTTTTTGTTCCGAGCAAAGCTAGGCGGATCTAGGACAATCACATCGTAGGTCAAGCCTTTTCGCTTGGCATACTTGAAATACTCAAAGACGTCCATGACTATAAAACGATGGGCATCTGTGCTGATCCCATTTGCCTTAAAATGCGCTTGAGACAATTCTCGTGAACGTTTGGCTAGATCAACCGAAGTTGTCTGACTTGCTCCTCCCATGGCCGCAGCTACTGAAAAGGCTGCTGTATAAGAAAACATATTGAGCAAAGATTTGCCCATAGCCAAGCCGTCAACTAAACTACCACGAACCTCATGCTGGTCTAAGAAAATACCTGTCATCAAGCCATCATTCATGAAGACCTGATACAAGACACCATTTTCCAGAACAGTGAAAAAGTCAGGTGCTTCTTGACCATAAACATGGGCAGATTCATAGTCTAGACCCTTAAAGCGAATCTTCTCATAGGCCCCTAACACCTCAGGAAAAACCTGTCTAAAGGCTTCTGAGATGGTCTGACGAATCTGATAAACATAAGAGTTATACCAAGAAAAGACAGCATAGTCGCCATAAAGGTCCACTGTCAGACCGCCAAAGCCATCTCCCTCTTGGTTGAAGAGACGAAAGGCAGTTGTCAAATCATCTTGATAGTAGGCGCTTCTCTTTTCTTTAGATTGTCTAAACAGCGTTTCAAAGAAAGCTTGATTGAAAGCCACCTTGTCCTTACTAACAAACCAGCCCAAGCCCTTGTTTTGCTGAGAAAGGTAGGCAGTACCAAGAAAGGTTCCTTCCTGACTCTGCACTTCTACTTCCTGATCCTTAAGATTGACATTCTCAAGATCACTGGCTTCTAGTAAAACCAGCCCCTTAGCGAGCTTCTTTTCAACCCTTTTGCTAACTCTTATTCTATTCATAACTACCATTATATCAAACTTTTAGACAATTCTCAAAAAAGAAACTACCCTTGCTTTTTTACTCTTCTTTTAAAAAATGGTATACTAATACTAATAAAAAATTAGGAAGTAAATGTGTGAGAATTAATTTTAACAAAATCCAAAAAGCCATGGGTACCAGACTGGGTTTTGTCCTAACCCTTTTAATCCTCTATTGGCTCAAAACCTTATTAGCCTATACCGTTGACTTTAATTTAGATATTCAAGTAGGTAAGTTGCAGGGAAATTACCTTGCCTTTATCGCCTTTTTCAACCCCCTTCCTCTAGGACTACTCCTGCTGGCTCTAGCCCTCTATGCTCGCTCAACCAAGATCTTTTATGGTCTGAGTATAGCTATTTATAGCCTTTTATTCATTTGGCTCTATTCCAATGTCTTTTACTATCGAGAATTTAGTGACTTTATCACGGCCAATACCATGAAGGTGGTCAGCAAGGTGTCTGTCGGCACTGCAGAACTAGAGTTACTGCGTCCTTGGGATTTCATCTATTTTATGGATTTCCCATTGCTAGCTTTCCTTTTCTATAAAAAATTCATCCAGCTGGATAGGAGACCCTTCAAATTCCGCTCCAGTGTTGCTATCACTGCTCTCTCAGCCCTGCTCTTTTCAGCTAATCTTTTCTTGGCTGAAATTGAGCGTCCCGATCTCCTATCACGAGGATTTTCTAATTATTATGTTGTTCGTGCCCTTAGTTTGCCAGCCTTTTTAGGCTATAGTGCCAACCAATCCTATAGCGCCAACAAAGAACGTGCTAAGGCCTCTGAGACCGACCTTCAACCTATTACAGATTATATTCAAGAACATTCGGCTAAGCCTAATCCAGACTATTTTGGCTTGGCCAAAGGAAAAAATGTGATTTATCTCCACTTGGAGAGTTTCCAACAGTTCCTGCTTGACTATAAACTCAACATAGATGGAACTGAGCATGAAGTCACTCCCTTCCTTAATTCCCTCTACCATTCGCAATCAACCCTAGCCTTTTCGAATATCTTTAACCAAGTCAAGGCTGGTAAGACCTCAGATGCAGAAACCATGCTAGAGACCGGTTTGTTTGGACTTGATCAAGGTTCCTTTATGGTTAACTATGGAGGTACCAATACCCAGCAGGCAGCGCCTTTTATCCTAACAAAAAATGGCTATCAATCGAGTGCTGTCTTTCACGGTAATATCGGGACCTTCTGGAATCGAAATACGACCTATAAACAATGGGGCTACCAATACTTCTTTGATGCTTCCTATTTTACCAAGCAAGACAGTAGCAATTCTTTCCAATATGGTTTAAATGATAAAATCATGATGAAGGATTCTATTCAGTATCTGGAGCATTTACAGCAACCTTTTTATGCTAAGTATATCACGGTGTCCAATCACTATCCCTATGCTAGCAATCTGACAGGCGATGAGCTTGGTTTCCCACTGGCTAAAACCAAAGATGAAACAATCAACGGCTATTTCCAAACAGCTAACTATCTGGATAGTACCATCAAGGCCTTCTTTGACTATCTCAAAGAAAGTGGCCTCTATGAAAAATCCATCATCGTCATCTACGGAGACCATTATGGAATTTCTAACTCCCGCAATCCTGACCTGGCGCCATTGATTGGCAAGACTTCTGAGAACTGGTCGAATTACGACAATGCCATGTTGCAACGAGTACCTTTTATGGTGGTCATGCCTGGCTATGAAAAAGGACAAATTATCAATACCTACGGTGGGCAAATCGATATCTTACCGACTCTCGAACACCTCCTTGGTATCGAATCCAATTCCTTCCTTCAAGTCGGCCAAGACCTCCTATCACCAGACCACCAAGAAATCGTTGCCTTTCGAACTGCTAATTCCTTTGTCACACCAAAATATACCAGTTATGACGGACGAACCTACTATACTGAGAGCGGTCTTGAAATCAGCAATCTTGATGAACAAGCTCAGACTGAACTAGAAATTGTACGTCAAGCAGCTAGTCAACAGCTAAAAATCAGCGATCAGATTCAAACTGGCGATTTGATACGTTTCTACCAAGCAGATCATCTTGGAAAAGTTGATACAGAAAGTATTTCTTACCTCAATTCTTTACCAATTCTGCAAAAGATTGAGCAGGAAAAAGGTAGTCAATCAACCAGTCTCTTTAGCCAACGACAAGGTAAAACCAGTGCTGACCTTTTCAAGGCACCAAGTTACCAAGAACTCCATCCAGAATCGGCAGAAACCGAATCAAAATCACAATAAAAAATGCTCTTCAGTCTTGGAGGAGCATTTCTTTTTATCAATGAAAATCAAAGAGCAAACTAAGAAACAAGCCTCAGATTAACTTTGAGATTGTAGCTAGAGAGGCTGTACCTGCAATATGTCTATCAAATTTAGTGACGAATATAGTAGAAGAAATATGAGGATATAAATCAGCTTCAGCAGGTATCTGGAAAATTTGATTCTATAGAGAAGCCTTTTGTTACAAACTCAATATGCTATCAATAAATAATATCATAGAAGCAACAATAATTATAATTTCACCTATCTGCATTATTCTATTTCGAACTTTAAATATATGTTCTATCAAAAATACTTGAAAAAGACACATTATAGGAATTAACGTTTTTGAAATTGAAAAATATCCAAATAAATAAACTATAAACAACAAAGATAGAACTATGTTATATTTCTTATTCAAAACATTCCTCCCTATATATTTTTGATTACCAATCTTAATAATTTACAACTACATTCTAACAAACTATAAAAGCGTTTGTCGAATTGAATTTATCAAGCAAGAGAGCAACTATTTCATCTTTTTTCTATCTCTACCAATATCCGTGACAGGTAGTAATGATAGCCAAAAATAGCAAGAGCAAGCAAGAGGATAAGAACTCCTACTCCCAAGCTGATGGCAAGGACAGGGGAGAGAGACCGAACCAAGAATATGCTCCCTATTACAAGGGCCATTAAGATTGCACTATAAACCAAAATCAAAACAATTGCTACTATACGATTTGAACGGTTCACCAAGTCCGTAATGCTACTCCAATTGGTTGACAGATTTTTCACGTCCTTAAAGTAATGGTGGCAAGAAAGGATGACACTGGCAAGGATCCATGCCACAAGAAGGTAAATCATCGAAAGGATGGGCAAGCCTAGATATAGAGAAAGGCCAAGTAAAGTCAGAACTGGTAAAAAGGACTGGACAGCAAATATAATCCAAAATTTCACTTTCACATAACGAGCAAAGTCAAAGGGTAAACTCTTAAGAAAATCAACATTTTCCCTCTCCAAGGACAAGGCAATTGAATGCAGGCTGGTGATATTGTTATTGACAACTGCTATAAAGAGAGCTATAAAAAACAAGGGTAACCAGTATGGAGGATGAATGTCTGGAACTATCTGAGAATCTCGAATTTTGGAAATCAGACCGATCATCATGAGATAAGGAAGAAAAGCACTTGTAAAAAGCACTGTAATCACGCCAGTTCCCTGTCCCAAGAGGGTGAGGTGGTAGCGTAAAACCATACGGAAAAAGCCCTTTTTATTAGTAGTTGAAATTCTCTCCTTACTGCGACGTTCTTTCTTGACCTTCTCCTCACTGTTAAGCAGAATCACGTCATAAAAATGAGGAAGAACCTTCTTTTTGGTCAGGTAAAGTAGGAAGAGAGTTAGTCCTATCCAAGCGAGTAGACCCAGTATGGCTTCTGTCGAAAAAGGAGCCACTGCTATTTTGTAAAAGATATGAAGAGGATAAAGGAGAAATGGAATGTCTCTAACTTTGTCAACAATACTTCCAAAAGTCGACTGTAGAAAGAGGACAAATATTAAAGGTATGAGAACTCCTATCCCAATCATCACATTCGCAAAAATAGACTGATACTTTCTGAAGACCGTAGTCTGAGCCAAGAAATGTACTGTCACTACCATCACTAAAGTAATAGAGACAAATAATAAGGCCAAGGACAGCAGCATCAAAGGCAAACCCAGCCAAAGAGAAGGAGCTAGCCTAATATAGAGGACTAGAAAATAAGCTAGGATTGGTACAATTCCAGCTAGAGCTGGCAAGAGAACAGACAGTCCTTTAGCAATTATAATCTCTGATTCTTTAAAGGCATAGGGCCTATACGATGCCAAGTCCTTACTCTCATAAAAGACATTGTAAAATGCAGTGAAAGAAGTTGAAAAGGCAAGCACCAGTAAAATAGCAACCATGGTACTAAAAAAACTTGGCATTTCCTCAAAAGGAAAACGAAAGGCTATATTTATAAACATTAATAGCATCAAGAGACTAGAAAAAATGTAAGAACTTAGGACTCTAGCGGAAACATTTACTTTTTTCCCAGGATTCTTAGCCTGCTTCTTTCGTAGGTTAGCCAGATTCGCTTCTTGAGATGAATAGAGGATATTGATATCAACTAATTTTTTAATGACCTTGAGACGCATCTGAAACCTCCTCTTTTCTACCAGCAAGGCTAAGGTAGATACTTTCCAAAGACTGGTCTGGGTGGTCTTTTCTCAAGTCCTCTACGCTACCACAATAAATCAAATGCCCCTTTTTCAAAATGGCAATCCGATCACAGACTTGCTCAGCTACCTCTAGGACATGGGTTGAAAACAAGACCGTCTTGCCTTTTTGTGCATGTTCCTTCATCATTTGCTTCAAATCAAAGGCAGCCTGGGGATCCAAACCAGTCAAGGGTTCGTCCAAAACCCAAATATCGGGATCGGACAAGAGTGCTCCGATGACAAAGACTTTCTGACGCATTCCGTGAGAAAGAGTTTCAATAACCTGATAACGATTTTCAGCAAAATCAAAAACACTCAATAGCCTAGCTAGACTAGACTCCAAGTCAGAGCTAGTTAGATCATAGGATGAAGCGATCAATTCCCAAAATTCATTGGCCGTTAAGCGCAAAAATAAGTCAGGCGAGTCTGCTACGTAGCCAATCTTTCGTTTAATAGCCAAGCGATTTTCCGATAACTCCTGACCGTCTACCAAAATACGACCACTGCTGGGTGAAATGATACTGACTAGGGATTTTATAGTGGTCGATTTTCCAGCCCCATTATGGCCAATCAAGCCCATAATCTCCCCATTTTCAATCTGCAAATTGAGATTGCTCAAAGCCTCTTTATCACCATACAACTTACTAACATTTTGAAATTCAATCATGGGATGACTCCTATCTTTATCTATATTACATACTATTATACTAGCACTTTGATACAAAAAAATCAATACTTTATTTTAAGTAGTTAAAATAGTTTCCTTCTATCTTATGCAAACGTTGGCGCTAACCAATACTTTATGATAGAATAAAGAACAAGATTGACAAGTAAGAGGAAACATCATGCAAAATCAAACACTCATGCAATACTTTGAATGGTATCTGCCCCACGACGGTCAGCACTGGACGCGTCTAGCTGAAGATGCTCCACACCTAGCTCATCTGGGGATTAGCCACGTCTGGATGCCACCAGCTTTTAAGGCAACCAATGAAAAAGATGTCGGCTATGGGGTCTATGACTTATTCGACCTAGGAGAGTTTAACCAAAAAGGTACTATCCGCACCAAGTATGGTTTCAAAGAAGACTATCTTCAAGCTATTCAAACCCTAAAAGCACAGGGAATCCAGCCTATGGCCGATGTGGTACTCAATCACAAGGCTGCAGCCGATCACATGGAAGCCTTTCAGGTTATTGAAGTGGATCCTGTAGACCGTACAGTTGAACTTGGAGAACCCTTCACCATCAATGGCTGGACTAGCTTTACCTTCGATGTTCGCCAAGATACCTACAATGACTTCCACTGGCACTGGTACCACTTCACAGGTACAGACTACGATGCCAAACGCCGTAAGTCTGGGATTTATCTGATCCAAGGGGACAATAAGGGCTGGGCCAACGAGGAATTGGTCGATAACGAAAACGGTAACTATGACTACCTCATGTATGCCGACCTAGACTTTAAACATCCTGAAGTTATCAAAAATATCTACGACTGGGCAGACTGGTTCATGGAGACGACTGGTATTGCTGGTTTCCGTTTGGATGCCGTTAAGCACATTGACTCTTTCTTCATGAGCAATTTTATCCGCGATATGAAGGAAAAATACGGTGAGGATTTCTATGTTTTCGGTGAATTTTGGAATCCCGATAAGGAAGCCAATCTAGACTATCTTGAAAAAACGGAAGAACGCTTTGACCTTGTCGATGTTCGTCTCCACCAGAATCTCTTTGATGCTAGCCGAGCAGGTTCCAACTATGACCTTCGTGGCATTTTCACAGATAGCTTGGTTGAACTCAAGCCTGACAAGGCTGTGACTTTTGTCGACAACCATGATACCCAACGAGGACAAGCCCTTGAGTCTACCGTTGAAGAATGGTTCAAACCAGCAGCCTATGCCCTCATTCTGTTACGCCAAAATGGCCTTCCATGTGTCTTTTACGGCGACTACTATGGGATTTCAGGGCAATATGCTCAACAAGATTTCAAAGAAGTCCTTGACCGCCTCCTAACCATCCGAAAAGATTTGGCCTATGGAGAACAAAATGACTACTTTGATGACCCTAACTGTATCGGTTGGGTACGTTCAGGTGCTGAACATCAATCCCCAATCGCAGTCCTTATCTCAAATGACCAAGAAAACAGCAAATCAATGTTTGTCGGCCAAGAATGGGCTAACCAAACCTTTGTAGATTTACTTGGAAACCACCTAGGTCAAGTTACAATTGATGAGGAAGGTTATGGACAATTCCCAGTCTCAGCTGCTTCGGTAAGTGTCTGGGCAGCCAATACAATCTAATAGTTCATAATTATCAAGCCAGATCCAAGCGGATTTGGCTTTTTTGTAGTTACAAAAAGACCTACCCAAATGGATAGATCTTTATACTCAATGAAAATCAAAGAGCAAACTAGGAAGCTAGCCGCAGGTTGCTAAAAACACAGTTTTGAGGTTGTAGATAAGACTGACGAAGTCAGTTACCTATACCTACGGCAAGGCGAAGCTGACGTTGTTTGAAGAGATTTTCGAAGAGTATTACTTGATTACAATTTACCTGCTACTGCATCCAACAATTCTTGGATTTTAGCTTGGTTGCTTCCTCCTGCCATGGCCATGTCTGGTTTACCACCACCACGTCCATCGACGATTGGTGCCAATTCTTTGACAAGGTTTCCTGCATGAAGGTCTTTTGTCTTGCTTGCGACAAGAACATTGACTTTGTCACCGATAGCGGCAACTAGGACAAGAAGATCAGAGTAGTCTTTCTGCTTCCAGTTATCTGCAAAGGTACGAAGGGCACCAGCATCAGATACAGACACTTGGCTAGCAATGTAACGGTGACCGTTGACTTCCTTAACGTCCTTGAAGATATCGCCTGCGGCTGCAGCTGCGGCTTTTTCTTTCAACTCAGCATTTTCTTTTTGAAGTTGACGGAGTTGTTCTTGAAGTCCTTCTACCTTGTGAGGTACTTCTTTAAGTTGAGGTGCTTTCAAGGTTGCTGCGACAGCTTTAAGAGCGTCCTCTTGTTCACGGTAGGCTTCAAAGGCTTCCTTACCAGTCACTGCCAAGATACGGCGAGTTCCTGAGCCGATTCCTTCTTCTTTGACAATCTTGAAAAGACCAATTTCAGAAGTGTTGCCAACGTGGGTACCACCACAAAGCTCGATAGAGTAGTCACCGATAGTAACAACACGAACTTCCTTACCGTATTTCTCACCAAAGAGGGCCATAGCTCCCATTTCCTTGGCAGTGTCAATATCCGTTTCAACTGTCTTCACTTCAAGAGCTTCCCAGATTTTCTCGTTGACTTGCTGTTCAATCGCACGAAGTTCCTCAGCAGTTACTGCTTGGAAATGCGTAAAGTCAAAGCGAAGGAATTCAACTTCGTTAAGAGAGCCTGCTTGTGTTGCGTGGTTTCCAAGGACGTTGTGAAGGGCAGCGTGAAGCAAGTGAGTCGCAGTGTGGTTTTTCATAACACGGTGACGACGATTAGTATCAATTGCCAAGGTATATTCTTGGTTCAAGGTAAGTGGTGCAAGGACTTCAACTGTATGAAGAGCTTGTCCGTTTGGTGCTTTTTGAACATTTGTCACAGTAGCCACAACCTTACCTGACTCATCCAAGATTTGTCCGTGGTCAGCGACCTGTCCACCCATTTCAGCGTAGAATGGCGTTTCCGCAAAGATAAGTGAGGCAGTTCCTTCTGACACAGCCTCTACTTCTGCATTGTCAGCCACGATAGCCACCAATTTAGAAGACAATTGGCTAGCATTGTAGTTGAAGACACTTTCTACAGTAATGTTTTGAAGGGTTTCATTTTGCATACCCATTGAGCCACCCTTGACAGCTGACGCACGCGCACGTTCTTGCTGTTCTTTCATGGCTGCTTCAAAACCTTCACGGTCTACAGTCATACCAGCCTCTTCAGCGATTTCTTCTGTCAACTCTACGGGGAATCCATAAGTGTCATAGAGTTTAAAGACATCTTGACCAGCAATGACAGATTGACCTTTTTCTTTCAAGTCAGCTACGATGCCTTGGGCAAAGTGTTGACCAGAGTGAAGGGTACGAGCAAATGATTCTTCTTCGCTCTTAACGATTTTTTCGATAAAGTCACGTTTTTCAAGTACTTCTGGGTAGTAGCTTTCCATGATTTTACCAACAGTTGGAACGAGTTTGTAAAGGAAAGGCTCGTTGATACCCAATTTTTGACCATGCATAGAAGCACGACGGAGAAGACGGCGAAGGACATAACCACGTCCTTCATTTCCAGGAAGAGCACCATCACCGATGGCAAATGACAAAGAACGAATGTGGTCAGCGATAACCTTAAAGCTCATGTTATCGCCATCTTGGTCATAAACCTTACCAGACAATTTCTCCACTTCACGAATGATTGGCATGAAGAGGTCTGTTTCAAAGTTAGTCTTAGCCCCTTGGATAACTGCCACCAAACGCTCCAAACCAGCGCCCGTATCAATGTTCTTGTGTGGCAATTCCTTGTATTCACTACGAGGAACAGCAGGGTCTGCGTTAAATTGTGACAAAACGATATTCCAGATTTCGATATAACGGTCGTTTTCGATATCTTCTGCAAGCAGGCGAATACCGATATTTTCTGGGTCAAATGCTTCTCCACGGTCAAAGAAAATCTCTGTATCAGGTCCAGAAGGTCCAGCACCGATTTCCCAGAAGTTGTCCTCGATTGGAATCAAGTGACTTGGATCCACTCCCACTTCAATCCAGCGGTTGTAAGAATCTTTATCGTCTGGATAGTAGGTCATATAAAGTTTCTCAGCTGGGAAATCAAACCATTCAGGGCTTGTCAAAAGCTCATAAGCCCAAGTGATGGCTTCGTCACGGAAGTAATCACCGATAGAGAAGTTCCCCAACATTTCAAACATAGTATGGTGGCGAGCCGTTTTTCCGACATTTTCGATGTCGTTGGTACGGATGGCCTTTTGGGCATTGGTAATACGTGGATTTTCAGGAATGATGGTCCCGTCAAAGTATTTCTTAAGGGTTGCTACCCCAGAGTTGATCCACAAAAGAGTTGGGTCATTTACAGGAACCAAGCTCACTGATGGTTCTACTGAGTGACCTTTGGTCGCCCAGAAATCAAGCCACATTTGGCGTACTTGTGCACTAGATAGTTGTTTCATATTGTCTCCTTATTTACTTGTTTAATGTGATTGGCTTTCCAGCATTTCCACATAGTCAATCGCGACACAGAGGGAAATGACTAGGTCTGCATAAGCGTCCTCAAGGACCGTTACGTTATAGGTAGAGGTCAGATGGAAGAGTTCCTTCTTAATTTCCGCAATCAGCTGATTGCGATCATCCAGCAATTTGAAATCCAAATCCCAGATATTGCCCTCGATACGAAGACCCAGATTATCAAACTCATACTTATCTCTCCAGAAGGTCAACTTCTTGCGAATGACAAAACTCGAGCCATCCTGAAGTTGAATTTCAAAACGAGGAAGCAAGGTCAAGATTTCTTTACTGATCTGACTGACCTGTTCACCATTAGCGTCATAAATAGTAAAAATTTTAGGAATCTTAAAAAATGATCCCTCCACCTGATAGGCGATTTCTCCCCTGTCATCCTTGATAGCGAAGCGTTCGCCTCCAAGACGAAACTTTTGTTTGACAAGAAATGTTTTCATCAACACCTCCAAAAACCAAAAGACAAGCTCATATCACGAAGGGCGAAAAACCGCGGTACCACCTTCATTCAATGAACTTGTCATTCTCTTATTCTTATGCAATTGTATGATTGAGTAGCATGATTTTCTAGCTTAGATGGCTCGCAGCACCGCCATTTCTCTGGACTAAGACAAGTGAAAATCAATTCTCAACTTTCTTATTATATCGTTTTTTTAAGCTTGCGTCAACTGGAAATGATTCTAACCAATAGTAGTGAGTTAGGAGAGAAGATATTTTGAAAATTCACCTACTAGTTTTGAAATGTAAGTAGTAATATTTAATTTATTTCTAATACATTTCCCCTACTCTATACTCAACCCATTCCTTTTCCTTGACTGGGTAAATCTTAGCAACTTTTGTTTCCTCATCATATACCACAACAAAGTGCCCTTTACTATTCCAAAACTTACCTAAAATAGTACCATCATGTAAATCAGTACGTAACTTGCCCTCTTGACTTACTGCGCTTTCTGTTTGTACTGTTTTAGTCTCTTCCTTGCTATCAATACCAACAGTAACAAACCTTGACCCTATAATGATAAATAGACAAAACAATACAGCCCCAATCCCTACAAATTTAAACAAGTTCAAATCGCCATTATCTCTTTTCATGTTATCTTTTTATCTCTCTTTCTCTTTTGTGTTCTCTAAATATTAAATAATCTTATAAATAGTGTACTTCTTTATCAAAATCTAATTTCAAATCCAATTTTTTCAATAACTTCTTGGATTTCATCTAGCGATACTAAAAACCATTCTTTAGGAACAAAACTCTCTCCATTTGGCGCTATTAATTCTATGTCTAACTGCTTGTCTACAAAATAATGATGAAGAGTCGTTTCTAATTTTCGAGCGCTGAAATTCTGAACCTCAAAACTAGCTACTAAACGGACAGGAGCATAAAGATAGGTTCCTTCTCTTTCTGCATTTGCTAACCGTTTTGTAATTTGATCCTCTGTAAAACCGATTTTATAGAGATTACTGATATTGGCAATTTGAGGATTGCTACTCAAGGATTTCACTACATAGATATATCCAGTTGTAATTCGTTGACTTGGACTAATACCATTCATCACATCTTCTATCAATTCAGTTACCATTCGTCCATGTCGCGTTCTATCGTGTAAATTTGAGACAAAAGAACGGAGTAAGGCCTTTTTATTTTCTGTACCATTTTCATATACGAGATGAAGTTCAGCATTAGTATAGCCATTCTTGTCAGTGAACTCTTCTCCTTTAGAAACAACATAAACCATTACTCCATTATCCACATAGAACATACCAGGTTTAATTTCTTTTTCTTTTATCACATCAGACTTTCTGACTTGACGACGACCTTCACTAATTTCATCATGAACACGAATAAATAATCCCTGATAATCTTCAAAATTTCCCATCCGTTTACGTGTTCGTGTTTTATCACGAGCTTGAATCGTTCGTTTATAACGTGAGACATCAAATAAAGATTTTTCAGCACCATTTACTGACTCAAACAATTCATCTGATAAAATTTCTGTTAAACTAGCAGGACTTGAAATAGGGGTCTCGGACTCAACTATATCTATTTTTAGTAGCCCAAATTCATCATAAGGTTCTAACTTTCGGATGCTATCAGGAGATTTTCTAATACCATTCAATCGAGAAAATAAACTTCGTTCTTTAATATTTCTAGACTTTTGTGGCTCTTGCCCATTATTTTCTCTCACCCAATCTATAATTTCCAAAAATTTCTCTACTTCATGATCTGTAACTATTTTTTTCTTAGGTTTTAAAGGAGCTATTAAATGTTCAAAATCAGAATCATTAAAAATATCATTTAAGTTTTTGAAATCAGTCATTACCGCTCTCCATCTTCAGCTTCATCTGAGACAATTGTAACAAAGCATAAGCAAGTCTCTGTTCGTACTTATCGTTACTTGATTTATCTGGATGACGACCATTTTCTTTCAAAAATTGCTTAATTTGAGGATAAAGAATTAAAAGTTCTTCTTCAGAAAACTCCATCTTCTGACCATCCATATAATCTTGTATTAGACGCAAAGTCGGAGCATCAATTTCACGTGATATAACTTCGTAAGCTCTCTGGAAAGGATTGATCTGATCAATCAAATCAATGGATAAGTCATCAATATTCACAAATTTATCTGCCATTTTTAGGAAATCTGTTTGCCCTACTCCCTCTTTCCGTTCAGCTGATTGAACAACCGATTGACTAATAAACTGTTGCCGAACTTCTTCAACTTCAGCACCACTTAAGTCAGGATAAATTTGTTTAATGATAGCTGGAATCATCTGCTTATTAATGACTTCTGCATCTGTTCCTGCAGCAATCGCAGTTTGGATACGCGGTTCTTGCAAGATACTAACACGTAAGTCATTCATGTCATTTTCTATGATATCTTTTGTTCTTTGAGTGCTCGGCTCTTTTAAGCCTTTCACAAACATTTCGGCACCAGAAGATTTCTGGTCATCTCGGTCTTTGCGTTTGAACTTGAAATTTGGTGCTAAAACAGACTCCATCAAGAGACTTGCTGTAATAGCCTTCATAACATTATTCACAGCAAAGAAAACTTCATCATCTTGAGCATCTGGTTGGGAAATGAGATTGGTAAATTGAGCATGCGACTTATTGGAACCATCGCGTGTTACTCGACCTATAATCTGAACAATTTCTGTTAGCGACTGACGATAACCAATCGTTAAAGCATACTCAGCATACGGCCAGTCAAAACCTTCTTTAGCCATACCAAGTGCGATAATGATATCAAGATCGTCTAAACTAGTCATCTTGTTTAGGTAATCCTGCACTTTTTCACGACCTTCCTCTGTGACAAGGTCAGCAACCTTCAATACACGACCTGTCTCCTCAGTAACCAACCATAATCCAGTCTTAGGATCTGGAACAGCTTTCCCTAGTTCGTCTAAAATTCGGTCAACTTCATCATACTTATCCTTGGTTGACTCACCTGAGTTTACATTGGGAATATGAATAATAGTTTTCTTGCTTGTATCTAGCACCTCGTGCAAAGCATCCGTGTAACGACCACGATAAAAGTTATAACCCATGGCAAAACTTTTTAGATATTGGTATCCTTCCAACTGTTCATAATAAGTATAAGATACCTTATCAAATTTTTGCTCATCTTCGGGTGCCAAAATAGGTACAGAATCTCCACGGAAATAAGATCCTGTCATAGCCACTACATGGGCTGTTGAATTGGCTAATATGTTTCTCAAGGCATTTCCTAAAACTGAATTATCATCTTGAGATACATGATGAAATTCATCGATAGCTAAAAGAACGTCATTAAAATCACTATCAGCTAGCTGTTCAAAGGCAAAACGCAAGGTGGCATGCGTACAGATTAAAACTCTATCGTCAGGTGACTCTGAATGCATAAAGTCTACAAACTGTTTTACCTTACTTTTGCTGGTTCCTTGTTCAGTCAAATTATTTTTTGGAAGAACTTCCCAATCCCAGTAAAAACCATATTCTGTTAATTTTGTTGAACGAAACGATTTTCCAATAGACCTTTCTGGAACAGCTATAATAGCTTTTTTCAGCCCCTGAGCATGTAATTTATCAAGAGCAATAAACATCAGAGCTCTCGACTTACCAGAGGCAGGAGGCGCCTTAATCAATAAGTGTTGAGAAGTTCTCTTAGCATATACGCGTGCCTGCATTTCACGCATACCAAGTGCATTATTTGATTGACTAGCACCTGTACCATTGTAATTGATTTCAAATATATTTGAGGTCATTTCGCTTCCTTTTCTGTCATTTCTTTGTACAGATTCAATAAGACACTGAGTCGTTCTTCATCTGATTCAAAAGGCTTTTGCTGATAGGCACGTTCTACGATACCATCAATTTTTTCATGTGCTTGACGAAGACGTTCGTTCATCGGTTTATTAGCACCACCGTACAACTCAGCCAAGATTCCCCCCTCTTCTTCTCGAACATCCAGCATTTCAAAAACAGCTTCCTCAAGCATACTTTTCCGAGCTTCTGAAAGTTCTGGAAGTGGGAATGTATTATAGACCAGTCCAGGAGCGTATCTGTAATCATTTTTTAACCTACCACCAACTTCTTTGAGCCATTCTATATGCATCTTTGATGAAATAATCCCTATTAGCCATATCGGTGCATTATATACAATACACAATGCATTAGTAGCAACTATACCTTCCTCTAAAAAACTTACAGGTAAATATTGCCTATCCTGAGAATTAACAACTGGTAATATAAT
The DNA here is from genome assembly GCF_946190275.1 of Streptococcus mitis. Lineage (GTDB taxonomy): Bacteria > Bacillota > Bacilli > Lactobacillales > Streptococcaceae > Streptococcus > Streptococcus mitis_DC. The sequence continues at coordinate 167,214 of NZ_CAMHZQ010000002.1, forward strand.
ACTTTCAGCTTGGACAAAGCGTTTTTCAGCAAATGCCCACGGAAATTCTCGAGCCTTTCGAGTCCCTTTTCTTTTACTAACCTCTCTAAATTCTCTAACTTTTTCAATACGATTTTTTATTGGTGGAATTGATAATGCCTCGGAGCTCTGCTTATTCTCTATCCATAAAGCGTATATTTTCTTATCATTCATATATGAAGTTGCATTCAAACATCTTCTAATAAATTTTCTTGAGTTAGGGAATCTATTTAAAATTTCATCCTTTTCATTTTGTGTCAGTATTAAATTATTTTCTCCATACTCTGCACTTCCAATAGTCATTTCATATGGTAATGTTTCACTAGGATTTCGTCTTTTTGAAACAACAACAGTTTCTCCAATTTTTAAGAATGCACTAATATTCTCAACTATCATCGTATTGTCTTTTTCAAACAATAATTTTTTTTCAGAACTTATATTTTGAATTCCGACAATAGAAACTATTACACCTGCATTCTTTTTAGCACTATTACTCCATTTAAACGAAGGATATGCAAAACTAATTTCTAAATTATCTAAAATATGGTTTTGAAATAGAGGAGCTTGCTCACCTTGAAACAACGAATTAGTAGATACAAATGCATACTTTGAATTTTTACCTTTAATGAATTTACTCGCTTTGTAAAACCAACCAAATATATAATCAAGAATTCTAGATTCTACAGGATAAATTGAATAAGCTAAATCATCTTTTTGTTCATCATTTTGATGATTTCTTCCTTTAGTACCTATATACGGCGGATTCCCAAATATATAAACTTCGTCATCCGCCTCAGCATTCAAAACAGTTTCCCAGTCAATTCTTAGGGCATTCCCACAGACGATATTCCCAGCTTCTCTTAAGGGGAGTAGTCTTGGATGGACATCAGCAAGCGCTTCTTCCATCTCCACATTCATCTGATGTTCCGCTATATACAAGGATAGCCTTGCTACTTCATGAGCGAAATCATCCAATTCAATTCCTGAAAACTGGGATAGAGAAATCTTAGATGCATCAGCAATCAATTCCCCTTGATAAACAGCTTTTTCATTTAAGGCTTCACGAATTTCTCGCTGTTTGACTAAGATATTAATCTCTAAACGACGCAGTTCTTTATAGGTAATGATGAGGAAATTTCCAGAACCAAAAGCAGGGTCTAAAAACTTGATGGATTCCATACGAGTGAGTAACTCTTCTAACTTGGGTAAGAGTTGTCGCAATTCTTTGCGACGATGGTCCTCGCTAAAGTCACCACCTCCTATATAGTAGTCAGCTCGTGCTTCTAATTCCGTATATGCTGCTCGTAAATTATCTAAAAACAGTGGTTTGATGACCTTCATAATATTGGGAACGCTAGTATAGTGCATACCCGATGTTGATCTTGCTTCTGCATTTGCCACCGTTTGGATCATTGAGCCCAAAATATCTGGATTGATTTCATTCCAGTTTAGCAATTCCCCTGCTTCAATGAGTAATTGGCGAGTTCTTTTATTGAAAACAAGGTCATGATGTGGCTCTGAAAAAAGCTTACCATTTACATAGGGAAAATCTAATAACCACGACTCTAAATCCTGACGACTACATTCAGGCATATCTAGAACAGTAAATAGTTTTCTAACACACTCATTTAAGTCAGAACCATCTTCGGATGTCCTCGTCTTAATAACATTTGTGAAAGCTCCCTTGGAGATGATATTTGTATCTTCTGCAAATAGTAGAAAAAGAACACGAATCAAAAATAGATTAAATGATTTACCATCAGTTTCAGTGATTGCTAGTTCAGGATTGATAGAAATTAGTTCATCATAAAGTTTGGTAAAACGCTCTGCCGCTTTTACATCAGCAGGGTTTTCCTTGTCATAATCAATCTTTTCAATACCATTCCAAGGTAAGAAAAAGTCACAATGAGCTGGCAAATCATTAAAAGAAATTGCTAGAGTTAGCCCTGTCTGTGTATCCTTTGCATATAATTCTTGAAAATCTGTTGTAATAATAAATCTAGATTTACGAACCTGACCCTCCAACTCTCTATCAATCTCAGTCAGAGCAAGTAAGTGCTGATTTTCAACTTTACGAAAATACAATTTGTTTTTTATTATAAAATCATCAGATGCCACTTTACTTGCTCTTGTTATGGTCGTTTTAGTAATATCAAACAATGAAACAAAATCAATAATAAATGTCGATTTATTAAGATTCTCTACTAAAACCTTGGTTCTATCTTCAATCTCAGTGATATTTAATAACTTTTTAGCCATTAGATACCTCCAAGAAACGCAAAAAGCCTACTGGATTTTCAGTAGGTTTCAATCTATATTTTTTGCATTTTTTTATTAGGTTATATATATATATATATATGCATTTGCGTAGTATAACTCATTTTGAACTCCTTTAGAATTAAATTTTCAGAGATGCTATAAACAATTCTAATAACTCTCAGCCTAAAACTATTATACCATGATTTCTATTTTTTCTAAAAAACGAACCAGCTTGACTGATTCGTTTCGTGACTGCTAGCTCCTACTTCCGATACATTTTAAACTGTAGGAAGAGGTCGCTATATTTTCCTGTCCATTTATGGTCAAATTTCTCATAAACTTCTAGGTGTTTCATGGTTTCAGCATCAGGATAGAAGGCCTTGTCTTCTTTTTTCTCCTCTGGGAGCAATTCCTTAGCTGGTAGGTTTGGTGTTGAATAACCGACATACTCTGCATTCTTGAGAGCATTTTCAGGTTTCAACATAAAGTTAATAAAGGCATAGGCTGCATCTTGGTTTTTGACTGTTTTGGGAATGACCATATTGTCGAACCAAAGGTTGCTGGCCTCGGTCGGAACTACATAGCGTAGGTTTTCATTTTTTTCTAGCATTTGGCTGGCTTCACCAGAGAAGGTCACTCCGATAGCAGCGTTATTCTGAATCATGTAACCCTTCATCTCGTCGGCAACGATGGCCTTGATATTTGGAGTCAATTTATAGAGCTTATCCACTGTTTCTTCCAACTGCTGGGTATCCTTGGAGTTGAGGCTGTAGCCGAGGGAGTTGAGCCCCAGTCCCAATACCTCACGCGCCCCATCAAAGAGCATGATAGAGTTCTTATACTCTGGTTTCCAGAGGTCATCCCAATGCTCAGGCGCTTGATCGACCATGGTTTCATTGTAGACAATTCCCAGTGTTCCCCAGAAGTAAGGGATAGAGAATTTATTACCTGGGTCAAAGGACTGGTTGAGGAACTCTGGTCCGATATTTTCAAGACCTTCAAGTTTTGAATAATCAAGCGGTACCAAGAGGTCTTCGTCCTTCATCTTGTTGATCATGTATTCACTTGGGATGGCAATGTCGTAGGTCGTTCCACCCTGCTTGATCTTGGTATACATGGCTTCGTTGGAATCAAAAGTCTCGTACTGAACTTGGATGCCTGTTTCTTCTGTGAATTGCTCCAAGAGTTCTGGATCGATATAGTCTCCCCAGTTGTAGATAACCAGTTTTTGACTATCACGGCTATTGATTTTACTGTCTAGATGAGTCGCAATTCCCCACAAGACTAGGATAATCGCTGCAATTCCTGCTAAAAATGAATAGAGTTTTTTCATGCTTGCTCCTCCTTCTCACGTGAGATAAAGTAATATCCAACAACCAGGATAATACTAAAGAGAAAAACAAGGGCAGACAGGGCATTGATTTCTAGGGAAATCCCCTTGCGAGCACGAGAGTAAATCTCGACTGACAGAGTTGAAAAGCCATTTCCCGTTACAAAGAAGGTCACGGCAAAGTCATCTAGCGAATAGGTGAAGGCCATGAAATAACCTGCAATGATAGACGGAGTCAGGTAAGGAAGCATGATTTCCTTGAACATCTGAAATTGACTGGCTCCCAAGTCATAGGCCGCATGAATCATATCTCCATTCATTTCCTTAAGACGTGGCAAGACCATCAAGACCACGATAGGAATGGAGAAGGCCACGTGACTAGATAGAACGGTCAAAAAGCCAAGTGAAAACTTGAGTTGAGTAAAAAGAATCAAGAAGCTGGCACCAATCATAACATCAGGCGCAACCATGAGGATATTATTGAGTGATAGAAAGGCTTCTTGGTATTTCTTACGAGACTGGTAGATGTAAATGGCACCGAAAGTCCCGATAATGGTCGCTATCAAGGCTGACAGAAAGGCCAAGAAAAAGGTCTGAGTCACAATCAACATGAGGCGACCATCACCAAACATGGTTTTAAAATGGCTCAAGCTAAAGCCTGTAAAGCTGTTCATGTCGTTTCCTGCATTAAAGGCGTAGCCAATCAAGTAAAAAATCGGCAGGTAGAGGACAAGAAAGACCAGTCCCAGATAAAGGTTGGCAAATTTTTTCATCGTTCTCTCCTTTCCTTAGTCACCCACATGGTGATGAACATGGTCAGGATAAGAATCACACCGATGGTAGAACCCATACCGTAGTTGTCATTGGTCAGGAAGTTTTGCTCAATAGCCGTCCCCAAGGTGATAACGCGGTTCCCACCAATCAAACGGGTCAGCATGAAGAGACTCAAACTTGGGATAAAGACCGACTGAACTCCACTTCGCACGCCGTTCATAGACAGAGGGAAGATGACATGACGGAAGGTCTCCCACTTGGTCGCACCTAGGTCATAGCTGGCATTGATGAGATTGTTGTCCATATCGTCCAAAACATTGAAGATTGGCAAAATCATAAAGGGAAGCTCGATGTAGCTTGCGACAAAAATAAAGGAGAAATCGGTAAAGAGCAACTGTTGCGAACCGATTCCGATAAATTCCAAGAATTGATTAATAGAGCCATTTTGACCAAAAATCCCGATAAAAGCATAGGCTTTAAGAAGCAAATTGATCCAGGTTGGCAGAATAATCAGCATGAGCCAGAGTTGACGGTGCTTGAGACGGGTCAAAAAGAGGGCTGTTGGATAGCTGATAAGCAAGGTCACAAAGGTCACAATTCCTGCATAGAGTACAGAGTTAAAACTCATTTTTAGGTAGGTCAAGTTTTGTGACGCAAAGTAAGATTTATAATTTTCTAAACTAAACTGGCCTTCAATGTTGAAAAAGGATTGTCCGAAAATCAAGACCAAGGGTGCCAGGACAAAGAGGGCAATCCAGAGCATGTAGGGCACTACAAAGAGTTTAGAGCTTGTTTTCTTCATCTCTTTCCTCCTCGATTGCATTGATTAGACCTGCTTCTTGCTCTTCGATTTCCACGTACTCCTCGATACGAGCATCGAACTCTTCTTCGGTTTCGTTGAGACGCATGATGTGGATGTCTTCTGGTTCAAAGTCCAGACCGATTTCCTCACCAACAATGGCCTTACGAGTCGAGTGGATCATCCATTCATTTCCGAGTTCGTCATAGGCGATAATTTCATAGTGAACTCCACGGAAGAGCTGGGTATCCACCTTAACTTGGAGCTTGCCTTCTTCAGGAAGGGTAATACGCAAGTCCTCTGGACGAATAACAACCTCAACAGGTTCATTCGGCTTCATCCCCCCATCAACTGCTTCGAAGCGTTTGCCGTTAAACTCAACCAAGTAGTCCTCAATCATGGTTCCTGGCAAGATATTTGACTCACCGATAAAGGTCGCAACAAAGTGGTTAATCGGCTCATCGTAGATATCCACAGGTGTTCCAGACTGGACAATCTCGCCATCATTCATAACGAAAATCCAATCACTCATGGCAAGAGCTTCTTCCTGATCGTGAGTGACAAAGACAAAGGTAATGCCCAATCGTTGTTGTAGTTCACGCAGTTCATACTGCATGTCTGTTCTTAATTTCAAGTCCAGCGCTGACAAAGGCTCGTCCAACAAAACCACACGAGGTTGGTTGATGATGGCACGGGCAATGGCCACACGCTGACGTTGTCCTCCAGAGAGTTTACGAATGGAACGTTTTTCGTACCCTTCCAACTGAACCATCTTGAGAACTTCCGCTACGCGTTTCTCGATTTCTTTCTTGTCAATCTTACGCAAGCGAAGTGGAAAGGCAACATTTTCAAACACATTCATATGTGGAAACAAGGCATAGGATTGGAAGACAGTATGGACGTCTCGCTTGTTGGTTGGAATGTCGTTGATACGGACACCGTCTAGCATGATATCTCCTGTCGTCGCATCCAGTAAACCTGCAATGATGTTTAGGATGGTTGATTTCCCTGAACCAGACGCGCCTAGAAGGGTGTAGAATTTTCCTTCTTCCAACTCAAAGTTGATGTCTTTGAGAACCTTGGTGTTGCTGTCTTCAAAAACTTTTGAGACGTTTTTGAATTCAATAATTGGTTTTTTCAATTGTCATTTATTCCTTCTTTTTCATAGATTAACAGATCAGGGCTCTGTCAGGCCGCCACTACCTCGTGTAGGAGATTGAACTGCCTACATTCTTCTGCACTAACGATAGGCTTTCACCCCCTTTCCATGATATAGCAGCAGCTTTCAAATACAGCTTCCTACTTGCTTTCACCTAAAATACGGACTTCTCTCTCAAGAGTAACGCCAGAGTGTTCCTTGACTTTTTCGATAACAGACTCAATCAAGTCTTCGTAGTCTTTGGCCGTTCCATCTGCAACATTGATCATAAATCCTGCGTGCTTTTCTGACACTTCTACGCCACCGATACGATAGCCTTTCAAGCCAGCTTCTGAAATTAATTGACCTGCAAAATGACCTACTGGACGCTTAAAGACCGAACCACAAGATGGATATTCTAAAGGTTGCTTGAGTTCACGTAGGTGCGTCAAGCGGTCCATTTCTTGCTTGATAACCTGATGAGTTCCTGGAGCAAGGGCAAATTTAGCTGACAAGACAACTGCACCAGACTCCTGAATGGCTGAATGACGGTAACCAAAAGCCAAGTCTTTAGCAGACAGGGTTTCGATTTCTCCATCCTTGGTCAAGACCTTACAAGACTGCAAGATGTGGGCAATCTCACCACCATAGGCACCTGCATTCATAAAGACAGCACCGCCAACGCTCCCTGGAATGCCACAAGCAAACTCAAAGCCAGTCAAACTATGACGGAGGGCAATGCGAGTTGTTTCAATCAAGTTAGCACCAGCTTCTGCTTCGATGGTATAGCCATCAACGGAAACGTTATTGAGCTTGTCACACAAGATGACAAATCCACGAATCCCACCATCACGAACGATGATGTTGCTGGCATTCCCAAGGACCATCCAAGGGATATCTTCTTGATTGGCAAATTTAACAACGCGCGCCAACTCAAAACGATTTCGTGGAAAGACCAAATAATCGGCCTCTCCACCTACTTTTGTATAACTATAGCTATGCAAAGGTTCCTTAAAACGGATATCAATTCCTTCTAAGATTTCAAGCATTTTTTCTCTTACAGACATGTTACTCTTCCTTTTACAAAATTCATTCCATTATACCATTTTTAAGACCATTTGACGACCATAAAAAGACCTTGTTTGGATTTTGCATAAGAAAAAGAGGTTACCCCCTTTTTCTTATGATTTTTTACAAAAGATTGCCTTGGTTCCATAGGCAACCAGAACGAGCTCTAATGCTAGGACAACTTCAACCAAGACTGGATTGGTCAACCAGCCAACTTGGACAAGAGATGGTGCCAGGTCAAAGAAGGCATGTAGTCCATAGGCCGCTAGGAGATAAATCCATTTCTTCTGGCGAACAGCTTGGTAAACCCAAACAGTCAAGAGTAATTGGAAACCTAGGGCCAAGATTCGCTCAAAACCAAGCAAATAAATCTGCCAGACAGACAGCGACTGGATGGTTTTCAACATATTTTCAGACAGTAATTGCATGACCTGTGGATCCTGCGTTTGAATCGCCGAAAGCACGATGTAAAGATTAATCAAACTAGTAAGGCCTAGGAAAATCAATTCCAAACCACCATGCCCCAAGCCATAAGCCAGGGCATCTGCCTTTTCCAAACTTCTCTTTTTCTCCAACCATTTGAAGAAAACAAGGCGAGCTGTTTCCTCAAAAAATGCAGCCATAGCTAGACCATAGATGATATAGAGAAGTGGATGATCCTGCAAGAGGGCAATACTGCCGTCTTTTTGAGGATGCAAAACTAAGATATGCACCAGTTTTTCCAAAATCTGTGAAGAGACAAAGAAAGCAACAGCCCCCAAGCCCAAGACAGCTAGATTGATCTGGTATTTCTTTCTGGCATACCAAATGCTTCCTATCAAGAAAGCCAGTAACAGCAACATGGTAATGATAATATGAATGGTCATTTTCTTCTCCTATTCCGCCTTTTCAATATCTTTTTTCATCTCGTCAACATTGAACTTAGCAAACAAGTATTGACGGTCTTGGACTGGGAAACGTTGATCCAATTGGTCAACTGCTCCCACCTCGATAATTCCTTCCTTGATGACAAAGTCCATAACATGCCCACCGAAGGTCAAATCATCTGAAATGAAGTGCAGATGGTAGCCTGCCACACTGACTCCATGGAAAATCTCTGGTGTCCAGAAACCAACGATGGTCCCTGCTACATTGTCGCGACTATATTCAGGTTGATGGGTCGCAACATCAGCAAACTTGGTATCTGGTGTCGACTTGGGAATCATGCGCACATGCATATGTGAAAATTCCCCACGAATCTTGATAGAGCGGAAAAGATTTTCCCCATCATAATAAGACTCGATTCGCTCTTCCAATTCCTTGTCTGTCATCTCAAAGCGCTGGCGGAAAATGACCTCTGCCTGATGAGGTACTACTGCTGCGTAAGGAATAAGGGCATCTGGTGATACTTCTACAATTTCTGGTTGCTCTCCTGATCCTTTGGCCTGATAAGCCTTGCCATCCAAGACAATCAATTCTCCATCAATGGAATCCAAGGTTCCCAAACCAAGATCACCATGCTCTAGTAATTCTCCTACTGTCATGGTACCACCATAAAGGCCAGCCATCAAGGCTCCAAGGGTATTGTATTGAAATAATTTCACTGGTTCCTGCACGTTCTTATCCATTCTCTTTCTTGTCTGTTATTCTATAAATCTTACTCCTAAGTATACCACATTTGCCCCTAGATGTGAACGAGAGAAACACCCTAGACATTGCCAAGAAAGAAAAAAAAGGGTACAATGTAACAAAATCAAGGGAGGTCTGGAATGAAGAAACAAAGCAAGTACCAAGAGGTCGTTTCCTATCTGAAAAACGGTATCGAGTCTGGACGCTTTCCGACGGGTAGTCTGAGATTTTGACAGAAACAAAACTTGAACTAGCACAACAACCCCTAAGGAACACACTTCCCTAGGGGTCGCATTTTATTTAACTAAATCATTATTTATTTTTTGTTCCTAGTAAACATAAATATTGTATTAATAATTGCAAAAATAAATGCAAACAAAAGGATTTTCCAAAGGATAAATTTTTGTAACACTAAATACGCATATACAAATCCAATCAAAAAGCTAATAATCCCATCCTTTATTAAAAAGTTTTTATCACGCATTATTCCATACCACATTGAATTCCCTAAAAAGTCAATTGACCAGCAATGATATAAATATTTGTTTTAAGCCTATTAGCTTTAACAAATCTTAGTACCACTTTAGCTAATTCTGACCAAGCCTTTTTCTACGCATACCTAACAGTTAGCGAAACATTGGTCATAGCAAAAAATTCTTCTCGTATTTTTCCCGCTATACATCCTCCCATCTCATCCCAAGGGACTCTGTCATAGAGATTATTAATATTAGTTTCTAATTCATTTTCCGCAAGAGCAATATCTTTTTGAGAAAAGTTTTTATAAACATATTCAGTAAAATTTTTTTCATTAACTTAATTTCTAAACATTTGTTCAAGAACATTGGCTACATCATCTATTCGTTTTTGTTCTTGGGTACTAATTTCAGAAACTTCCGTGGTAGTTACATCATCAGCAAATACTCTAACAGAAGCTATAGAAGGAGACATAGTGGAAAATAGTGATAATACAACAAGAGATGTAGTTCCGGTTTTTTAATTTCATAAAAAACACTCCTTTCAAGTCACAAATGTATATTACTGATAAAATAACTTGACTTTCTGATTTAAACTCCTTTCTAACAAGTTATTAGTATACTTTTATTTTTCAATTCTGTTATATCACAACAAGAAAGCGATTTCAAGCTTTTTCCTAAAAACAAGTACAAGTAATAAGGGGAAATTAGCATGAAAACTTTTTAAAATAAACCAACCTCAGATAAAAATACACATTTTGTTTTAAAGAGAAAAAAGTTCCGAAAAACTGTCACATCCGCATTTGATTGCTCTTTGATTTAAAAAAAGTATTAAAAATGGGAGTATACCACATTTGCCCCTAGATGTGAACGAGAGAAACACTCTAGACATTGCCAAGAAGAAAAAAAAAGGGTACAATGTAACAAAATCAAGGGAGGTCTGGAATGAAGAAACAAAGCAAGTACCAAGAGGTTGTTTCCTATCTGAAAAACGGTATCGAGTCTGGACGCTTTCCGACGGGAAGCCGCCTGCCTTCTATCCGTCAACTGAGCCTTGACTTTCACTGTAGCAAGGATACTGTCCAACGAGCCCTGTTGGAATTACGGCACGAACAATACCTCTATGCCAAACCCCAGAGTGGTTACTATGTCCTAGAACAAGGGCAACACCAGGATCTAGAAATCGAAGTCACTGACGAACATGCCAGTGCCTATGACGATTTCCGACTCTGTGTCAATGAAACCTTGATTGGCCGGGAAAACTACCTCTTCAACTACTATGACAACCAAGAAGGATTAGAAGACTTAAGACAATCCATTCACCAACTCCTCTTTGACCAAGCTCTCTACTGCAAGACAGACCAGTTGGTATTGACTTCTGGGACCCAACAAGCCCTTTTTATCCTTTCTCAAATTTCCTTTCCTAGCCAAGCAAAGGAAATCTTGGTAGAACAGCCGACCTACCATCGGATGAATCGCCTATTGATTGCACAGGGTCTGGACTATCAAACGATCGAACGAGGCATTGATGGAATTGACTTGGAGGAACTGGAAGGCCACTTCAAAACAGGACAAATTAAGTTTTTCTATACCATTCCTCGTTTTCACTATCCTCTGGGACATTCCTATTCAGAGCAGGACAAACGGGCTATTCTTGACTTAGCTGCCAAGTATGGAGTCTATATCGTAGAGGACGACTATCTGGGGGATTTGGACTCTAAAAAGGGCCAGACCTTCCACTATCTAGATACAGAGGAGCGCGTCATTTATATCAAGTCCTTCTCAACCAGCCTCTTTCCAGCCCTGCGGATAACAGCACTCATCCTTCCAAATGCTATCAAAGAAGCCTTTGTGGCCTACAAAAATATCCTAGACTACGATAGCAACCTCATCATGCAAAAGGCCCTGTCACTCTATATTGACAGTCAACTGTTTGAGAAAAATCGGCTAGCTCGCTTGTCCAATCAGGAAGACTACCAAAAACAAATCGAGGAAAGACTAGCTAAAACACCTTGTCCCCTTCCTCACTTTCCGCTTCATGATAGTTTATTGCTAGACCTGAGACAGTATCCTAAAATCGCCAGTCTCAAGCACAGCCAGCTGGGCTTAGACTTCTTTGAAGAGGCTTACTTGGATGCCTGCCCTTATCAATTTGCCAAGGTGTCCTTAGAAAATCTGGAAAATGTTTTAAACTATTTAAAAGCAGAATTGGAATGAATTCCAACTCTGCTTTTTTCTTATTGTTCAACTTCTGTTAGGCTTGCTGCTTTTTCAAGATAGCTTTGGTAAGTTCCTTCATCCTTGAGTTTTTGGATGACCTTGTCCACCACTTCTTTCAAATCAGCACTATTTTTTCTAAGGGCAACTGCATTAGCTTCGCCGTCCTTCATCTTCAAGCTGACAGTTGCGACAGCTAGATCCGCATTTTTAGCAGCGTAGCTAAGGGCAACAGGCTCATCCATATGAACAGCATCTACTTTTCCAGCCTGCAATTCATTGACAGCTTCCCCCATATTGGTTAGGGAAGTCAATTGAGCTTTTGGCAATTGTTCCTTGACCATAGATTCTGGAACAGTCCCTTTTTGAGCTGCAATATTAGCACTTTCTAAGCTAGTTAAATCCTTGTATTTTTCTACATCAGACTTACGAACCAAGAAACTAATCTTGTTTTCATAGTAAGGGATTGAAAAATCAAAGACTTCTTTTCTCTCGTCAGTAGCGCTAATTCCTGCGACAGCTAGGTCAGCCTTACCAGTTTGAAGACTAGTCAAGACATTATCAAAACTCATGCTTGAAATTTCCAACTTCACCCCAAGTTCATCAGCGATAGCCTGAGCCATATCAATATCCGCACCGACTACCTGATTTTTCCCGTCAACTAAAGACTGAAATTCAAAAGGTGCATAGTCAGGACTGGTCGCCACAACTAATTTCCCCTTTTGCTTAATGGCTTCAACAGCTGACTGAGAACCATTCGAACCTGACTGGCAAGCTACTAAGAAGAAACTTGCAAGAAAACTACATAAAATAAATATCCATTTTTTTGATTTCATAAATAAACAACCTCTCTGTTAATTTTGTATAATTATAACGCTATTCAAGTTACTTGTCAAGTATTTTTTGAATTTTTATCTTAAAAATATTTTTTTCATTCAAGAAAAGGAGCTATCAGTTGATTTCAAGCTCCTTTTTATACAGGATGAACCTGTTTTATAGTTCGACAATCTTACCTGTTTCAAAGTAAACAACCCATTCACAGATATTTTTGGCATAGTCTCCAATACGTTCCAAGAAGGCAATCACTTGGAAGTAATCACGACCTGTAACGATGGCATCTGGATTTTTCTTGATTTCTTCTGTAGCCAAGTCACGAATGCTATCAAAGTAATGGTTGATTTTTTCGTCCATAGTTGCTACTTCATAGGCCTGGTCTACTGAACCATTCAGATAGAGTTCAAGGGCTGCTTCAACGAAATTCTTGACATCGCGCCCCATTCTCTTGATTTCTTCTTCAACAGCTGGGATGCGTTGCTCACCCTTCATACGAATTGTCGCTTTGGCAATGGAAACGGCATGGTCACCCATACGTTCCAAGTCAGATACAGCCTTCAATACTGTCAAAACAGTACGCAAGTCCTGAGAAACGGGTTGTTGGAGGGCAATCATTTCAAATGATTTTTTCTCCAATTTCACTTCGTATTCGTTTACTTCTGCATCGTCTTCGATGACTTCCTTGGCCAAATCACGGTCATGCGTGACAAAGGCACGCACTGTACGATTGATTTGGGATAGCACTTCTTGTCCCATAGCATAGAACTGGTTGTGCAATTTCTCTAAATCTTCTTCAAATTGAGAACGTAACATCATTTATCTCCTTATCCAAATTTTCCTGAAATATAATCTTCTGTTTCCTTGTGTTGTGGGTTGAGGAACATCTTCTTGGTATCGTTAAACTCGATCAAATCTCCATCAAGGAAAAATCCTGTCTTGTCAGAGATACGAGAGGCTTGTTGCATGGAACGTGTGACCAAGAGCATGGTGTATTTATCTTTTAGACCATACAAGGTTTCCTCAATCTTACCAGCCGAGATAGGGTCCAAGGCTGAAGTCGGTTCATCCAAGAGGATGATTTTAGGACTGGTTGCCAAGACACGGGCAACGCAGACACGTTGCTGTTGTCCACCTGAAAGCCCGATAGCTGAATCATGCAGGCGATCCTTGACCTCATCCCATATAGAAGCTCGTTGTAGGGCTTTTTCTACCGCTTCATCCAGAACCTGCTTATCCTTCACTCCATTGATACGAAGCCCGTAAACAACATTTTCGTAGATAGACATAGGGAAGGGGTTTGGTTGTTGGAAAACCATACCGATTTCCTTCCGCAATTCAACTGTATCTGTACGTGGGCTGTAGATGTTGTGACCATTATAAACTACTGAACCAGTTGTGGTTACCTCTGGATTGAGATCACCCATGCGGTTGATAGCCTTTAGGAGGGTTGATTTCCCTGATCCAGATGGACCGATCAAGGCTGTAATTTCCTTAGGTTGGAAAGATAGGGAAACACTATTCAAGGCCTTCTTTTGATTGTAGTAAACGGACAGGTCTGAAACCTGTAAAATCGCTTCTGTCATACTGTTTCCTTTCTATCCAAAGTGTCCTGTTACGTAGTCATTGGTTGACTGTAGTTTGGCATTTTGGAAAATATTAGAGGTCTTATCGTACTCGATCAAATCACCCAAGTAGAAAAATCCTGTGTAGTCACTAGCACGCGCAGCCTGCTGCATACTGTGGGTCACGATGATGATGGTAAAGTCCTTCTTCAATTCCAACATAGTTTCTTCTAGCTGAGCTGTCGCAATCGGATCCAAGGCTGACGCCGGCTCATCCATCAAGAGGATATCTGGTTTAACAGAAATAGCACGAGCGATACAGAGACGTTGCTGTTGACCACCTGATAGAGTCAAGGCTGACTTGTGCAAATCATCTTTGACCTGGTCCCAAAGGGCAGCCTGACGAAGAGAGGTTTCCACAATTTCATCCAAGACTTGCTTGTCCTTAACACCTGCACGTTCATGAGCAAAAGTAATATTGCGATAGATAGATTTAGCAAAGGGATTTGGACGTTGGAAGACCATTCCGATGTGCTTACGCATTTCATAAACATTGATTTCTGGACGGTTGACATCAATCCCTTGGTAGAGGATTTGACCTGTGACCTTGGCAATATCAATGGTATCATTCATGCGATTGAGACTGCGGAGGTAGGTTGATTTCCCTGAACCAGAAGGGCCAATTAAGGCCGTAATTTTATTTTTTTCAAATTGCATATCGATGCCCTTGATGGATTCATTTTTACCGTAGTAAACATGTAAATCCTTAGTAGAGAGGGCCACTTTCTCTTCAGGAAAGGTGATGATATGCTTTTCATCCCAATTATATTTTGACATGGCTTCTCCTTTAGGCAGCGGTTAATTTCTTATGTAGGTAGCTTCCGAGTTTGCGGGCTCCAAAGTTAAAGATGAGAATAAAGATAAGGAGCACGGCGGCAGAACCTGCTGATACGATGGTGCCATCTGGAATGGTTCCTTCACTATTGACTTTCCAGATATGGACAGCCAAGGTTTCTGCTTGACGGAAGATAGAGATTGGGCTAGTTACACTGAGAATATTCCAGTTAGACCAGTCTAGGGCTGGAGCGGATTGTCCTGCTGTATAGATAAGAGCAGCAGCCTCACCAAAGATACGACCAGAAGCCAAGACGACACCTGTTACAATACCTGGAAGGGCTTCTGGAATGACCACATGGACAACTGTCTCCCAACGAGAAATCCCAAGGGCCAGACCAGCTTCACGCTGCGTATGGTGAACGTGCTTCAAGCTGTCTTCAACATTACGAGTCATCTGAGGCAAGTTAAAGACCGTCAAGGCCAAGGCACCTGAAATGATTGAAAATCCATACTCAAACTGAACTACAAAGATCAAGTAACCAAAGAGACCCACAACCACTGATGGCAGTGAAGACAAGATTTCAATACAGGTTCTGACAAAGTTGGTCACCGGACCTTTTTTGGCATATTCAGCTAGGAAAATCCCAGCCCCCATAGACAAAGGAACAGAGATAATCAAGGTAATAACCAGAAGGAAGAAGGAATTATAGAGCTGAATTCCAATCCCTCCGCCTGCTTGGTAAGAAGATGATTTGCCAGTCAAGAAAGACCAAGAGATGTGGGGCAAACCACGAACCAAGATATACAGAATCAAGGATGCCAAGATGGCCACAATAATCCCTGCAATCGAGTAGAGGACAGCTGTTGCAATTTTATCTAATTTCTTAGCGTGCATAGTTTTTCTTTCCTCTTTCTTTCGTAATCAATTTAATCACACTGTTGAAGGCCAAACTCATCAAAAGCAAGACTAAGGCCAGTGACCAGAGAACGTTATTATCAACTGTACCCATGACGGTATTTCCGATACCCATGGTCAACACAGAGGTCAAGGTCGCAGCAGGTGTTGTTAGTGAAGTTGGGACTACGGCTGAGTTTCCAACCACCATCTGAATGGCCAAGGCCTCACCAAAGGCACGCGCCATTCCAAATACCACTGCTGTAAAAATACCTGAACGCGCTGCCTTCAAGGTCACGCGCCAGATGGTTTGCCAACGAGTGGCTCCCATAGCCAAACTAGCTTCGCGGTAGTGACGAGGTACAGCACGCAAGCTATCGGTTGTCATAAAGGTTACCGTCGGTAAAATCATGACAAAGAGAACGAAAATCCCTGACAAAATTCCAAAACCAGTTCCACCAAAGACACTACGGACAAAGGGAACTACGACCTGCAAACCGATAAATCCATACACGACTGAAGGAATCCCGACAAGCAATTCAATGGCTGGTTGCAAGATTCTAGCACCTTTTGGTGAGACTTCCGTCATAAAAACTGCAGCACCAATGGCAAAAGGAGTTGCGATAAGAGCTGATAAGATTGTGACAATAAAGGAACCCAAAATCATTGGAAGGGCACCAAATTGCTTACCTGAAGGATTCCAAGTTTGTCCAAAGAGGAAATCAAAGATGTTGACTCCATTGACAAAGAAGGTCGACAAACCTTTTTGGGCTACGAAGATTAAAATCATGGCTACAATGATGACAATCAAAGACAGACAGGCAAAGGTCAATCCTTTCCCTAATTTCTCTAGACGAGAGTTCTTTGAGGGAGAAAGTAATTTTTTAGCTAATTCTTCTTGATTCATTATTGACTCCCTTCTAGTGCTGTCACCGTTCCTACAGCATCTTTTTCAACCTTCATTTCCTTAACAGAGATATAGCCCATTCCCTTAACGATTCCACTTTGCGCTTCATCAGAGAGGACAAAGTTGAGAAACTCTGCCACCAATTCGTTTGGTTGACCTAGGGTGTACATGTGTTCATAAGACCACAAAGGCCAGTTATTGCTTGTAACATTTTCTGCAATCGGCTCATAGCCATTCAACTTCATGCGTTTCACCGAGTCATCCACATAGGCAAAGGCTAGGTAAGAAATGGCTCCTGGTGTCTGGGAAACAATGTTTTTGACCATCCCATTTGAATCCTGTTCTTGACTCTGCACGGCAGGTTGACCATCCATGACAACACTATCAAAGGTTGCACGTGAACCAGAACTTGCCGCACGGTTGATAATGGAAATGGCTAGGTCTTTCCCACCAACTTCTTTCCAGTTGGTCACTTGACCTGTGAAGATGCTACGGAGTTGTTCAGTTGTCAAATTTTCAACATCAACTTCCTTATTTACAATGACTGCCAAGCCCGCTACGGCTACCTTATGGTCCATTAGAGCGGATGCGTTGATACCGTCTTTTTCCTCGGCAAATACGTCTGAATTTCCTACATCAACGGCTCCAGACTGAACCTGAGACAGACCTGTACCAGATCCTCCACCTTGGACGTTGACTGTTTTTCCAACGTGCATAGAGCCAAATTCATCTGCTGCTGCTTCGACCAAAGGCTGAAGAGCCGTTGAGCCAACAGCTGTCATGGATTCCCCACGATCAATCCAGCTAGCACATCCCGCCAAAGAACCTGCTAGCAAAAGAGCCGCAAGGGATAGAGCGAGTTTTTTCCTTTTTTTCACTGTTTTTCTCCTTGAAAATAATGGTGAATGCTGTGAATTTTTTCAACTATTTATTTATGTTTTTCTTTTGAAAATTGGGAGTCAACTGAAGTTGCTAGCTTGATTTTACTAGTAATTTGCTTAGTTGCCTTGCCCACCAATTTTGACTTAAAATAAAAGACAATTTGAAAAAAATCCATACTTCCACTATAACATAGACAAGCTACTTTGACTAGCATTTTCACTTGAATCTGAGGCCTTTTGGAAAATAATTTTTCAAAACATTTCTCGTCACCTTAGCAAAGCCCAAACCATTTCCTTTAACCAAAACTTGGTACCAACCATTTGGAAGACTTTCCGCCAGCTGAACAGTTTCTCCAGCGGCATACTTTACAAACGCTTCTTGGTCAATTTCAACCGACTGCTTGACCTGACTTGGTTTCAAGGCTAGTCCAAGAGCGAAACTGGGCTCAAAGCGTTTCTTCTTAAAAGTACCCAGATGCAGGCCATTGCGAGCAATCTTGAGTTTCCCTAAATCTGGCAAAAGTTCTGGCAAGAGATAAAGCTGGTCACCAAACGTCTGTAAGGTACCCAGTAGATTGATTTTTAGATGTTTTTGGGCAAATCCCTGCCACAAGGCAACTTGTTCTCGGCTGAGGTTGCTCTTGCTTGCCTTAAATTTAGGAACTGGATTTTCACCTTTAAACTGTAGATGGGCTACAAACTGCCCTTCTCCCTTAAAATGATGAGGATACATCCGAGCCGTTTCTGGCAAGTCAATACCAGCTACCATTCCATTGATATGTTCAACTGGCAACAAGTCAAAATCATACTCTTCCAGTAGCCAATTGACAATCTCTTCGTTTTCCTCAGGTGCCCAAGTACAAGTCGAATAAACCAGACGACCACCCTCAGCTAACATGGTCACTGCATCTGCTAGAATTTCTCTTTGCAAGCTAGCACATTGACTCGGATACTCAAGGCTCCAATAGTCCATAGCATCTGGTTGCTTACGGAACATCCCTTCCCCCGAGCACGGGGCATCAAGAACAATGAGGTCAAAATAGCCTTTAAAGACCTTGGCCAAGCGGTCAGCAGATTCATTGGTCACTACGACATTTGTCGCTCCAAAGCGCTCCATGTTTTCTACTAAAATCTTAGCCCGTTTGCTTGAAATTTCATTGGAAACAAGGAGCCCCTCCCCTGCTAGATAGGCTGCCAGTTGGGTTGATTTGCCACCTGGAGCAGCGGCCAAATCCAAAACCTTCATACCAGGACTGGGCTGGGCTACCTGAGCAACCATCTGCGCAGCAGGTTCTTGCGAATAAACCAAACCTGTAGCATGCTCAGGTGATTTCCCTGAAACCTTCCCATAATGTCCCCAAGGAGTTTGAGGAATGGCATCAGGAAAGGAAACTGGCGCTTCTTTTAAAGGATTGACCCGAAAAGCCGAAACCGCTTCCTCCTCAAAAGAGGCAAGAAAATCTCTTGCCTCATCTCCTAGTATCTCTTCATATTTTTCAACAAATCCTTCTGGAAATTGCATTTAAGTTCTTTTCCTTTCGTAAATATAGGACTGAATTTCCTCCTGCATCTCAAGAGGCACCATCATGACAGGCTGTCTGGTTTGAAAATCAGGAGCTTCACCAAAAAGGGTCACAACCCGATAGCCCAGACTTTCCCCTAAAATACTAGCAGCAGCATAATCCCATGGTTGCAAATAAGTAACATAAGTCAACAAACGCCCTGACAAAATCTTGGCAAAACTGATGGCCGCACTCCCATAGACACGAACACCAAGAACCGCTCGGCTCAAATCAGCCAGCCCCCATTCATTGGTTTCCAGCATACCACTATTTCCTGCAATGAGAAAATCTCCAAGTGGTTTGGCTTTAAAGGGAGCTAGGGACTGATCATTTCGGCAGACTGGAAACTTACCACCACCGTGATAACAATCCCCCTTGACCACATCATAAATCAGACCAAACTGTCCCTGACCATTTTCAAAATAAGCCATCATAACAGCAAAATCTTCCTGCTGGGCCACAAAGTTATTGGTACCATCAATGGGATCAATAATCCACACCTTGCCCTCTTGCACCGAAGCTCGCAAACAGCCCTCTTCAGCACAAATCTTATCCTCAGGATAACGGTACAAAATCTCACTAACCAAAAGCTCCTGAACTTCCTTGTCCAGTCTGGTCACCAAGTCTGTAGGGGAGGACTTGGTCTCAACACGCAAGTCTTCATGCATGTGGTCAAGGATATACTGGCCCGCTTTCTTAACAAGCTCTTTGGCAAATTCAAACTTACTTTCCAAGAGAAATCTTTCCTTCCCCTTTTTCCTTGGCAGCCTGAACTGCTCGGTAAAGCGAATAGCCACTCACCGTTTCAAATTCTCGTCCCAAACGTTTCTCTTCGCTCTTGCTTGGCACAACCAATTTGAATCCCTTATAGGAGTCTAGTAGCTTTCTAGCCTCTACCTTGCCTTCATAGGCAGCTTCAACATCATAAAAAAAAGAAAGCACTGAAGCAAGTTCTTCAGTGCTCCACGACAAATCTAGTGGGTAACTATACTGTTTGTTCATTAACTAATACCAGCTCTCATTCTTGCTTCTTTTAGTTCTTGCTTACGATAACTACGAGGGAGAAAAGCACGAATCTCATCTTCATTAAAACCAATCTGCATGCGTTTGGCATCGATAATAATTGGGCGACGCAAAAGACTAGGGTACTGCTCAATCAAATGAAGCAATTCCGATACCGAAATACTTTCTACATCAATATCTAATTTTTGAAAAATTTTTGAACGAGTTGAAATGATGTCATCAGTACCATTTTCGGTCAAGGAAAGAATGTGTTGCAATTCCTTTCTTGTTAAGGGACTGGTCATAATATTGTGCTCCTCAAAGGGCACCTTATGTTTTTCTAACCAGGCCTTTGCCTTACGACATGAAGTACAGCTCGGTGATAGAAATAGTGTAATCATGCTTTTCTCTTCTTATCTATACTTTGCTACTTCTATTATACAAAAAAATAAAGCGCTTGACTAGGGATTTTTATAAAAAAAGCCTATTTTTTCAAGAAAAATAGACTGTTTGCGAACGATTAATACTATTCAGAATTAGTTAATTCACTCTTATACTCTTCGAAAATCTCTTCAAACCGCGTCAACGTCGCCTTGCCGTACTCAAGTACAACCTGCAGCTAGTTTCCTAGTTTGCTCTTTGATTTTCATTGAGTATTAACGATAGTTTCGAATTACATACCTAATTTATACATGTGAAATAAAAACATCTTTCTTTCACTTCCTACGACTTTTTAGATAAAGATAGCCAAAGAAGCTTTCATAGAGGGCAAAAAAGAGGAGGAAGGCATGAAGGAAGAAGGTCTCTGGCAAAATCAGTATAACAGGATCCTTGGCTGGATCAAAAAGCCAGGTATCATCTCCCACAAAGAGAATTTGATGGAACAGAGTAAAGAATTGGTCAAAACCAATCAACACTCCCCCAAGCCCAATCAGTAAAGGCAAAACCACTAGAGCCAAAAGCCCTTTACTAAATAGAGACAAGAAGCCCTTTTTTACAATCCCTTTGACAAAGACGTAAAAACTTGGTAGTGTCACTAGGGCAACTAGCTGAACAAAGTGAAAGAGGTTTTTAACCACCGCAAAGTGGTGCAGACCAGCCACTGACGAACGAAAATCTGGCATCTGCAAGACCTGACTAAAAGGATTGGTCAGGTAATTCATCAAGATATGAAAGTTGTACTGAATGGTTTCTGGTTTTAGATAAACCCGATTTGTTAAATTCAGCCACTCAATCTCCAAAGGATAAAAAATCCAAGCCAAATAAATGGTCAAAAGGATTGAGAGGGAGAGGAGAAAGAGCATAGAGCCCCAAAAGGTCAGTTTAGTTTTCATCAAAGTTCCACTCCGCAAGGCTAGAAACCACATGAGTCGGTGCGATTGGCAGGTCTGCCACTTCTTCTGCCTTGGTAAAACCTGTCGTCACCAAGAGCGTTGGAATGCCATTGTCAATCCCAGCCCGGATATCTGTTAAATAGTTATCCCCAACCATGATTAACTCTTTACGTTCCAAACCTAAGTGCTCAACCGCCTTGTCCATAATGATGGCATTTGGTTTTCCGATATAAACAGGCTTCACTCGTGTTGCTACTTCAAGCAGGGTAATCAGTGAACCAGCACCTGGCAAAAGACCGCGTTCTGTCGGGATGTTGAGGTCAGGGTTGGTTCCGATAAAATGAGCTCCCTTTTGGATAGCCAGAGTTGCTGTCGCAAATTTTTCATAGTCGACTTGCCAGTCCAATCCTACTACTACATAGGCAGGATTTTCCTTGTCTTCGACATAACCAGCCGCCTTGATGGCTTCCTTGAGGCCTGATTCTCCGATGACATAGACGGTCTTTTCAAGCCCCAAGTCATTCATATAGTCGATAGTCGCCAAAGTCGCTGTGTAGACAGTCGATAGGGGCGTATCGATATTAAAATTCTGAGCCAACATCTCCTGAACACTCTCTGGAGTGCGGGTTGTATTGTTGGTCACAAAGAGATAGGGAATGTCCCGCTTTTGCAATTCATGGACAAAAGCCTCTCCAGCTGGGATTCTGTCTTTCCCCTTATAAATAGTTCCGTCTAAATCAATTAAATAGCCTTTATATTTCATCTATTTTCCCTAATCCTTTTTTATTTCTTGCCAAGTGATGATAGCTTGGGCATTGGTAGCCCCGTCGCTTGTAATCTCATGCTTGCTTTCCAGTCCAGTCCTTTCAACAGCCGATGTAATCACTCCACCTGGTCGAACTTCCTTGACATACTTGAGATTGATTTTCTTGGGAATATATTGGGTCAAAAAGTCCGCTCCCATGACCTCAAAAATCCAGTCCAAGTATTTACTGTTATTGACATGGCCATTCATATCCAAGTCGTAAAAACGAACATGGTAATCCTTGCTGATTGGCTCTTCCAAAGGCTCATACTTTGGTCCGCGGATAAGTTTTTTATCAAAATCAGACTGGTAAGGAGCTACAATCTCAGGTTCGACAGCATGGACTTTTCGACTGTCGCGGTCCATGAGAACAAAGGTCGCCAACATGCGAATGATTTCCTGACCTGCTTCATCATAAATGGTAAAGCGACGGTAGCAAAAGAGCCGATTGTAGCTCAAGGCTTCCGTTTCAATAGTAATTTCTTCCGCAAAACGAGGCAAACGAACCACCTCAATATCATAATCTGTGATAATCCAGACCAGATTATGCTCTTCCAAGATAGTCTTATCACTAACTCCCAGTTCAATCGACTGCATCCCTGAAACTTGCAGGGACAGCAAAATCACATCTGGAAGCTTGATATGACCGTTCATATCAGCCATATCAAAAGGAATTTTCATTTTCATTTGATAAGTTAAGCCCATCATTCTACTCCAAAATAAATCGTTCTGCTACGGTGTCTCCCAAAAAGAGACCTCTTTTTGTCATGCGCACGCGATTACCGTCTATTTGAATGAGACCTTGTTGAACCAAGTCTCTGACGATTTCTCCATAAAGTCCATCGAAAGACCGTCCAAATTTTTCCTCAAATCGCACCATGGAAACCCCTGATTTCTTGCGGAGTCCCAAGAACATTTCTTCTTCCATTTGCTCTTTTTGACTCAGGTGCTCTTCTGTGATACGAGCATTGCCTTCCTCAACCGCACTGAGATAATGACGAATGGGACCATGGTTTTTATATCGAACACCATTGACATAGCCAGACGCCCCAGCACCGATGCCATAGTATTCAGCATTGTCCCAGTACATGAGATTGTGACGACTTTCAAAACCAGGCTTGGAGAAATTGGAAATCTCATAATGCTCAAAACCAGCTCGCTCTAGCTCTGCAATGATGTACTCAAACATCTCCGCTTCTAGTTCCTCCTTAGGCAGAGGCAATTTCCCACGTCGCATACGGTTCATAAAGACCGTATGATTTTCCAAAATCAAGCTATACAAACTCATATGGGGAATATCCAGTCCAATGGCCTTAGCCACATTGTCCTTAACTTGCTCCATGGTCTGACCAGGCAACGCATAAATCAAATCGATGGAGATATTGTCAAAACCAGCTAGTTTCAGACGGTCGATATTTTCATAAATATCCTTCTCCAAATGACTGCGCCCAATTTTTTTCAGCATCTTGTCATCAAAGGTCTGCACGCCTAGCGAAACACGATTGACAGCCGAGTTCTTCAACACAGCTATCTTATCCGCATCCAAGTCACCTGGATTGGCTTCAATGGTCAACTCCTCCAAGACAGACAAGTCCAAGTTTTTAGTCAAGCCCTTCAATAACATTTCCAGTTGAGAAGCTGACAAAGCTGTCGGTGTGCCACCACCGATATAGAGAGTTCTCAACTTTTGAATATCATAAGATTGAAACTCTTCTAACAGATGTTCCAAATAACTATCTACCGGCTGATTCTTGATAAAAACTTTTGAAAAGTCACAATAATAACAAATCTGGGTACAAAACGGGATGTGCACATAGGCTGACGTTGGTTTTTTCTGCATAGTACTTATTATACCACAAAAGCGAACAATACTTAGAATTCCGTTTAACAAAATCCTAGCATTGTTCGCTTTCTTTATCTAATCATTCTTTGTATTTTATGGATAACACAACTATCAGAATCAATCTAGTTCGTTGTTAAAATACAAAAGAATGAATGTTCATTTGACTAAATTTTTAGTCTTCTTTTTTCTTGCGAGCTACAAGTCCAAATCCACTCAATAGTCCAAGAAGTCCTAGAGATGCAAGAGCAGCATTTGATTCTGTTCCTGTATTTGGCAATACATTTTGAGAATCATTTGACTTAGCTCCATTATCAACAGTAGTCTGAGGATCTACCTGATCTGCATTCGGAGTAACTGCATTTGGAGTTGGAGTAGCTGGTGCTGGTGTATCTTGACCAGAACCTCCATTAGTGTCAGGGTTGACTGGTATTTCTACCTTAGTTCCTGGTTTACCGTTTCCTTTGTCGTACTCTGGTGTGTAGATGTCCTTGTCTTTTTCTCTAACCGTTACTTCTACTGG